>PLEW01000239.1 GCA_003136555.1 Planctomycetota bacterium
AAAGTTGGGTCGGAGCATTACTGAGAATCCACGCATGGCGACACGTCAGCGCACGTGAACGCACCCGCTGGCATTCAGGTAGCGTCACCCTGAGAAGGGATGCGTCATCGGCCGCGATCGGCGAACCGGATCGTCCAGTAGCTGTAATCCGGGAATTCAAGCCGCGAGAGCAGCGCTGATCGGCCGTCCGGACTCCAGATGGCGCAGGCCGCAATGCCATGATCCGCAGCCGAGTATTCCGTGTATCCGGGCTGCAGGAAGTGGGTGATCTGCTGCAATCCGGTTCCATCCGCATGCATGAGCATGAATTCGGTCTTGATGGTCAGGGTCTTCGAGGAATTGGCGTCGCTGCGATAGGGATACGCGCTCATGAAGATGATGCGCGTGCCATCCGGGGAGAACACGCCATGTTCATCCCAGACCGTCGGGGAATTGGTCAGATTCCTCAGCTGCCCAGTCCTGATGTTGAGGATATACTGATCCATCCCCTGGGCGTCCCGTTCGACCGAACCGCTCAGGAGCAGGGACTCATTGTCGGGATGGAAGTTCCCCGGCTCATTCCAATGCATTCCGGCCGGGGTGATGGTGCGCTGATGCGAGAATGCCGGCGCACCGCCAGCGATCGTGACATCAGCCACGATGAGCTCCCATCGTCCGAAAGGCCAGTAGGCGAAGATATTGCCATCGACGATCTGCGACCACACCGCCTTCGTTCCGTCTGGGGTGATGGCGGGTCCGGTGAAGCCGTCAGGGACTCCTGGCGTACCCGATCTGAAGTCGGTCAGCTGCTGCCACACGGCGCCATCAGGCGACACGGCATACATGTTGGTCCACAGGCCGCACTGAAGCCACCCCTCCACCAGTTTCCGATTCCCGCCGACGAGAGGCGGCGGTGAATACTCGTCGCGTTCGACGGCCACGAAGATCCACTTCCCGGACGGGTGCCAATGCGGTTGCATCTTGAACCGGTCCGGCTTCGGCCCCCCCGGTCGCTGAACGCCTGTGATGCAGGTCAGATCCGCCTGTCCGGCATGACCGATGTAGATCTGGGCGATACCGCGATCGTCCTTCGCGTTCACCAGGAAGGTCCGTCCATCGGGGGCATAGACCTTCAGGCCGTGCAGCTCGCTGTGCACGAGCTCCTGAACGACATCGGGGGCGACATCCGGTTCGGAGGAAGCCACCCTGGTGCCCGGAGAGCCGTTCAGCATCGTGATGGCCAGCACCGTGGAGCAGACGCTGCGGCACGCCCGCGGGCACCCCCGCCGAGCTGATGGCACGGACCATGCCTCCGATGCAACGGCTATCCTCATGCCGATGGCCCCTTATCACCTCAGGATGATCTCTGACCGTCAGTGTGCGCCATCTGATGCGCTGGGGAAGGCCGATCCGCCCGGCCGCCTGGAGGGGTGAGGCCAGCGGGGATTGCGACGGCACCGGCCTGCGTCGTCGCCCCTATCCCCGGGGTGACAGCGGACGGCGAGTAGCGAGGGACGCTCAGGGACCTGAGGGCTCCGACGGTGCCGGGGTTGTGCCCCTGATCGGTCCCGGGAATGCATGACCGGGGCTGATGATCCGGCGGGCTGTTGCTGACGAGCACCACCGAATCCCGATTGCGGGACACGGCCACGACGGACGGCGCGGAGAAGCGCGCGACGCGGTTATTGACCGGGATGTTGACCGTCCCTCGCTCCGTATTCGGAGATCTGGTCTCATTGGGAGATGTAGACCGTCATCGTGCGGTATCCCCACCAGCGTTGTGCCCAGTAGTGAGACATGAAGCGGACATCGAAGTGGTACACATGTGAATTCGACCAGCTGTCATTCATGGCTCCGCCAGTGTCGTCAGCCTTCCAGAATTTTCCCGGTTCGCTTTCGAACATGTACCCGGGAATATGGATTTCATGGTTGATGAGTGCTTCAGGGGCCGCGATCCCGTAGGGCTCGCGACTGGTATGGACCCCGGTGTAGGTGATTCCATGGGCCCCTGCTCCACAGCAGATCGGACATGGGCAATAGCCGGTCACGATGGCGTGGACGGCGCGGAAGTGCTTGCCGGGGTTCTTGGCCTCGAGCCAGGTCCTGTAGTAGCCTGGATCGATCTTGGCTTCCTGGTAACTGAGATGGAGAGGCCAGAGGGTTTCCCTGATCGGCTCTGTGGCAGGCCGCAGCTCGATGGGGAGCAAGCTCGGCGGTGTGAGGGGGCCTTCGAGCACCGGATAGGAGCTGATGGCAGGGGGAGGCTCTGGACGGGTCGGATAGGCCGGTTCTGCACCTTGGCGCAGGACCTCCGAGGCGGCGTCAGGCTCGTCGCCCATGCTGCTGCTCGTCGTATCCAGGTAGAGCACCAGCACACTGCTCATGGCTGCGAGCATGGTCGAGGCGATGACGAAGACGCGCTTGAAGTTGACCGGGTCTGACATGAGGACCTCCGAGCTGATGGTGGCATCAACGGAATCAGAGGTGGAGTTCCTACCGAGGGCGATCGTCAATTATATGGGGTAGTCACCTGATCTGGTATGTCTCGGAAGCGCGTGGGATCGGCCATGCACGGTCCGAGAGGAGCACCCATGATCATCGCTACACAGCGCTTACGTGCTCGTCATCGGCAGATGCAGCAGGGGACATCGCGTTCGTTGCAGGTTCCCGGGTGCACGCCAGATATGACCGTGGGATCGGCATTTCCCCCTGTACCACCGACCACCATGCGATGACGTGGCGAGGCTATGGCTGTCCGGTACGCACTCTGGTCGGTGGCGTCCTGGCCGATCTCATCGCTTTGTATCGGGCTGGAACGTCAGCCAGGGAAAGGGGAACAGGTGTGGGGGAGTTCGTCTGTCGCGATGCCTGTTAACCTGGATGGTAGAGAGGTGCGCGGACGGATATCCGGCAATCGCCCAGGATCCAAGCATCACCATGATCGAGCATTGCCGTGGCGTGGTGTGCTGGCGCATGTGCGTGCGTCATCCCAGGATGAAACCGATGCTGGCAGCAAGAGCACGGGACGGTGAGCTCCTTGACCAGGTCGCCTGAGCCGCATGCCGGATGGGATCGATTCGAACGAGATGTGCCCAGGTGATGCGCAGCTGGGCCGACGACGGGAGAGAGCTCGATGTGTGCGGATGGTTGTGCTCCCAATGGTGCGGCCCGCCGGGAACCGTGACCGGATGGAAGGCACCATCGTCCAGCTCGCCGATGGTGGCAGCAGTGAACACGCCTATCGATGGCGCCGAGCCGACCCGCACCGCGTGCTCGCTGTCATGACCGGGCAAGGCCGCCACGCGGACCGCAGCAGAGAGATCCCAGTCGCCTCCCTTAGGCACGCCATCCGACGGCAGCTGCATCGCCCAGATCGACCTCGCACCGCGCATGCGGATCGCCGCATGGTCGGAGGCGGCATCGGGGACGATCCCGGCGGTGGTTGACGCGTATGGAGGCGAGATCCTGGAGGTCGGCCAGTTGGTCGACGGCAGGCGCGTCACCAGCTGATCGGGGAGGGCCGTTACTGCCGCGCCCGCCTGCCGAGCGTCGGCGTCCCCGCCGCGCTCGTCGATTCGCGTGCCGCGATGTCGCACTGCTCCGGCTGCTGCAGCAGCCTCCCCCGCCAGGCGCGCTCGGCATGCAGGATCCAGGACAGCCCGCGCTTGATGAACGGCGCGGGATCGGGGGTGATCTGGGCAGTGAGCGAGGGCACCAGGAGATCGCCCAGCCCTTCGTCGTTGAGGGTGCAGACGGCGAGGTCGCGGCCGGAGAGGATGCCGGAGGCGACCAGCGAGCGGATGGCGCCCAGGGCCGAGAACACGGTGGTGGTGATCAGCGCGGTGAACGCCGGCCGGCCGGCCTCGAGCAGGCGGGCCATGACCTCGCGCGCACGGATGCCCTGATCCTCCCCCGGCTGCACCGGCTCATCGATGAGCAGCGGGGCGATGCCGTGGCGTTCCGCCGCCAGCTGGAAATGCTGGATGCGCGCGGTGATGGCGGCGTCATGCGGCTGGGTATTGAAGCAGGCGATGCGCTGGTGCCCCTGGTCGATGCAGTGATCGAAGAGCGCGCCCATGAAATGCGCCGGGCACAGGCAGATCGACGGCAGGCCGAGATGGCTCCAGTCCTGGTCCACCACCACCAGGCGATGGCGCTGCGAGCGGATCAGCCGTTCGACGGTGCTCGACAGCGGCTGGGAGCTCGGATGGAGGAAGGCGCCATCGCCACGCTCGACGATGTCGAGCAGCACCGGATCATCCCAATGCATGTAGAAATGCGCCTTGAAGGCGCAGCCGGAGGCGGTGACCAGGCGGTTGATCGCCGCCTGCCAGCGCACCACGTCGGGCGAGGGATAGGCGGTCGCCAGGTAGGCGATCTGCCGCACCCGGGTGCGGCTCTCCTTGGAGGCGAGCATCAGCCTGCGGGTGGCGCCGCGCGCCAAAAGGCCGCTCTCCTGCAGCGCCAGCAGGGCCTTGCGCGCGGTGACGTAGCTGACGCCGAGCTCGGCGGCCAGGTCGCGGGTGCTCGGCAGGGGGGCGACGAGGTAGTCCCCGCCGCGGATGCGGCGATCCAGGATGTCGATGACATCCCGCGCTTTCCCTGAGGGGCGTCGGCGCACGGACGTGGGTGCCATGGTTGGGCAGGGTAGCGCGATCCCGGCAAATGGCATCTGCCTGGGTGGTGGCCGCACGCCGCAGCGGCGACCGGCAGCGTCCGGCCCGGCTCGCCCGACCATCGGCCGGGTGGATAGGATCGTTTCGTCATATATCAAATTGATATAAAAGGCCTTAGGCCGATCGCGGCCCCGCCCGCTCCGGCCGGCGACAAACAGCGACATGTCGAGGGGGAAATAAACATACCATATTGATATATGTTTGACTCGGCCACACCCCTGAGCCCCCAGGTCCGCCCTGGCCGGAGCCGCCTGCCCCACGCCAGGACGATGTCCGCGCGCCTCCTCACCCGGGCGCTGTGCCTCGCCGTCCTGGCCAGCGTCCTGTGCGGCGCCGACAAGGATCAGGTCACGGCGATCACCAGGGCCTACGACCAGGACATCCATCCGCTCATCGCCTCGCTGTGCATCA
Source organism: Planctomycetota bacterium (assembly GCA_003136555.1). Taxonomy (GTDB): domain Bacteria; phylum Planctomycetota; class UBA11346; order UBA11346; family UBA11346; genus BOG-1363. Next base: position 5,067 of record PLEW01000239.1, read on the forward strand.
AATGCCATGGTCCCGACAAGCAGAAGGGCACAGTCACCTTCGCGCCGATCGATTCCGGGCGTGCGTGCCTCGATGGGCGCGAGGTGTGGATGAAGGCGCTGACCCAGCTGACCACGCGCGACATGCCGCCCGAGGCGGAGAAGCAGCCGAGCGCCGAGGAGCGCGCGCGCCTGCTGGGCTGGCTGAAGGGCCTGCGGCACCTGGCCACGCCCGACCCCGGTCCGGCGACCATCCGCCGCCTGTCGCGCAATGAATACCTCAACACCCTGCGCAGCCTGTTCGGCACCGAGCTCCAGCTCACCGTCGACCTGCCGAATGACAGCGCTGGCGAGAGCTTCGACAATTCGCTCTCGCCGCTGCTGATGGAGAAGTACCTGCTCGCAGCCGATGAGGTGCTCGACCATCTGATCAGCTCCGACCGGATGCAGCGCCATGTCCTCGCCGGTCAGATGGATGCGACCAGGATGGGCGTGCATGAGGCGGGCAAGCCGGACGGCAAGGAGCGCCGCTTCACCCAGCCGGCCGAGGTGACGGCGATGATCGAGATCCCGGTCGAGGGCACCTACACCATCCACGTCCGGGCGGGGGCCGAGCAGGCGGGAGCCGAGCCGGTGCGCCTCGCGGTGCGCTTCGACACCCAGGTGGTCGGCGAGCTGAAAATCCTCGCCCGCCCCAAGTATCCGGCGAGCTACACCTGCACCGCCCAGCTGGTGCCGGGCAAGACGCGGTTCTCGGTGATCTTCATGAACCCGCTGTCTGCCGATGCCGCGCTGGCGACTGCCACGTCCGATGCCGGCAAGCCCGACTCCGGCAAGGCCAGGCCGCCGACCGCCAACGCCACTGCCGCGCCCCCGCAGGTGCGGGCAGTCACCATCGATGCGATCGACCTCATCGGCCCCCCGGCGAAATCGATGACCGAGGTGCAGCGCCGGCTGTTCGTTGCCCAGCCGAGCAAGGAGCCGGGCAAGGAGCTGAGCAAGCACGATGCGGCCCGCCGCATCCTCGAGCCGTTCATCGTGCGCGCCTTCCGCCGCCCCTCCTATGACGGCGAGGCCGACGCGCTGCTCAAGGTCTTCGATCTCGCCGACTCCCAGGACGAATCCTTCATCGACAGCGTCAAGCTGATGCTCAAGGCGGTGCTGGTCTCGCCGCAGTTCCTCTTCCGCACGCCGGAGGATGCGCCGACGGCCGGCGATGGCGTGGTCAGGGTCGGCGATCATGAGCTGGCGACCAGGCTGTCCTATTTCCTCTGGTCGACCATGCCCGATGACGAGCTGCTCCAGCTCGCACACCAGGGCACGCTCCATGAGCCGGCCATCCTCACTGCGCAAATCCGCCGCCTGATCGCCGATCCGCGCGCGCGCGCGCTGGTCGACACCTTCGTCGGCTCCTGGCTGGGGCTCGAGCGCTTCGCCGATGCGGTGGTGGACGACAGGAAGTTCCCGCAGATGACGCCGGCGCTGCGCGAGGCGATGATGGACGAGGTGCGCGCCTTCATCAGCGGCCTGATGCGGGGGGATGGCAGCCTGCTCGATCTGCTGGACTGCAATTACACCTATATGAACGGCCTGACCGCCAAGCTCTACGGCAATGACGAGATCAAGGGCGCGACGATGCAGAAGGTGGCGCTTTCAGACGGCAATCGCGGCGGCCTCATCGGCATGCCGGCGATCCTGATGCTGACCTCGCGCTCGAACCGGACCAGCCCGGTCAAGCGCGGCAAATGGATCCTCGAGACCCTGTTCGACGCTTCGCCGCCGCCACCGCCGCCGGATGTGGCACCGCTCGACAAGCAGGACACGCCCGAGAACGCCCATCTGACCCTGCGGCAGAAGACCGAACGGCATCGCACCGATCCCGCCTGCGCCGCCTGCCATCGCATCATGGATCCGATCGGCTTCGGGCTGGAGAATTTCGACGCCATCGGCCGCTGGCGCATCACCGACGATACCGGCGGCGTGGTCGATGCGATCGGCGAGCTGCCGGGCAAGCTGCACTTCACCTCGCCCAGCGAGCTCAAGCGCATCCTGATGGCGCGCAAGGATGAGTTCGTCCGCATGTTCACCGCCAAGCTGCTGGGCTACGCGCTCGGCCGGCACCTCGGCGACTACGACCAGGTGGTGGTCGATGACCTCGCTGAGGTGGCGGTCAAGGACCGCTACCAGCTCGATGCGCTGATCGTGCGCATCGCCACCAGCTATCCCTTCCTGAACCGCCGGTCCATCCAGTGACCAGGAGCCGACCATGAGCCGATCCACGATGATCTCCCGCCGCACCTGCCTGCGCGGCCTGGGGATGGCCATCGCCCTGCCGCTCCTGGAGACCATGGCCTGGGCCGACACCCCCGGCAAGAGCGCGAAGTCGCCGGTTCGTCTGGCGTTCATCTCGACCTCCTACGGCTTCGGCCGGGTGGGGGGGAAGTGGGATCCCTGGTTCTGGCCCAAGGACGCGGCCGCCTTCAGCCCCACCGGGACGCTGTCGCCCGTGCTCGAAGGGCTGCGGCCGATGGTCAGCGAGAGCATCCTCATCGGCGGCATGAGCAATGACGGCCATAAGACCGCCGGGCATGTGAGCGAGGAGGCCCATTGGCTCACCTGCGCGGGCGTCACCGGCGAGAAGCAGACGGAGGAGGCCAAGACCGTCAACATCGGCATCTCCGCCGACCAGGCGGCCGCCCTGCAGCTGGGCCTCTATACCAGCCTGCCATCGCTCGAGCTCGGCGTGTCGCGCTGCAATCTCAGCGGGCTGTCGGAATTCGGCTATGCGGCCGCCTATCAGAACACCATCTCCTACCGCAGCGCTACCCAGCCGCTGCCGTCCGACAACAATCCGCGCTCGGTGCTCAACCGGCTGTTCTCGACCCGCCGCTCGATCGCGCGCAAGGGCAAGGGGCCGGCAGGGGACACCAGCCAGTTCGCCGCCGTCGCCGGCGGTTCGGCCGCCGAAGGGCCGTCGCTGGACCAGAGCATGCTCGACCTGGTGATGGAGAGCACCTCGGTGCTGCGCAAGCACATCAGCGGCGCCGACCAGCAGACGCTCGACCAGTACCTCGACGGCATGCGCTCGCTGGAGAAGCGCGTGGTCGCCATCGAACGCCAGCAGGCCGAAGCGGCTCGGGCGCAATCATCCAAGGCCAAGCCGCGCACCGGCAAGTACTCGGACCCGATCGAGATCACCCTGCCTGCGACCACGGCGATCCCGCGCACTGAGCATGTGCGCCTGATGTCGGATCTGATGATCCTGGCGTTCCAGGCCGACATCACCCGCGTGGCGACGCTGCCCTTCTGCCTGCCCTACGATGGCAGCACCTATCCGGAGCTCGGCTTCACCGAGGATTTCCATGCCTGCACGCACATGGAGAACGACGGCGACAAGCACAAGAAGATCGATCAGTTCCACCTCAAGCAGCTCAGCTACGTGCTCGCGCGCATGAAGAGCCTGAACGATGGCAACGGCACGCTGCTCGACAACAGCATCGTGCTGTTCGGCTCGGGCATGGCGAACTGGAGCCATGACGTGTTCCACAACCTGCCTACCATCGTCGCCGGCCGCGGCGGCGGCACCATCAACCCCGGGCGCTACATCCAGGCCAAGGGCAACATGGGCGATCTGCTGACCGCCATCCTCGCGCGCGCAGGCTGCACGTTGGAGAAGCCCTTCGGCAACGGCACCAAGCTCTTCCCGGATTTGTCCTAGCCTGGGTTTCCATTGCGACCTGGTAAGTCCAGGGGTGGAGGATGTATGTAGCTGAAACCACTCATAGGTATCCGGTGGGTCAACTCCCACTCGGCACAGACTGGCAATCAGCCGAAAGCGAGCCTTGCATAGTCGTCAGTGATGACGGCGTGAAGCGTAGGCAGCAGGCGCTGAAGCCGCGCTATTGAGTCCCGAAATCAGGCCTTTCGCGGGAGCCCTCGTTGTTGGGAAAGCGGGGGCGGCAACACTGTACCCTGACGCCATTGGGTGCAGCGACCGGCCGGGATCGAAGAACGCGGCATAGGTGCGTGTGGATATCCTGGAAACAGGTGAGACCTCTCTCCTTCCGACATAATGTCCCGGGATCGGACGGCCGGGTGAACAAGGTCCTGGCATGCAGTCAGCCGCCGCTGGCTGCTTGAGCGAACGACAGCGGCGGGTTGTCGGTATCGGGGCACGAGGGAAACCATAGTGCCTGAGACGAGGAGGAGGAGTCGTAGCGGTCTCACAGTAGCATTGACGACGGGAAACTCGTCCCACGAGGACCCGGAAGAGCGATAGGGACTGCCGAGATAAATATCACGGAGGCGAGCATGGGCAACACGCCCGTACAGAGAGACGGATCAAACGTGTCAACGAAACAAGCTCGCATAGCAGAGCTTGCGCAACGTCACGCGGGGGCGGGATTGGATAACACCCATCCTGCCATGGATCTCGAATGGTTATTTGAAGCATTTCATCGGACGCGGAAGGACGGGGCTCCTGGGATTGATGGCGTCGCCTGGGCGGACTACGAGGGCAACCTTGAGTCCAACTTGGCATCGCTGCTGAGCCGAGCGAAATCCGGAACGTACCGCGCTCCACCGGTCAGACGCGCCTACATCCCAAAGGGGGATGGGGAATTGCGTCCAATCGGAATACCGACGCTAGAGGACCGTGTCCTGCAGCGGGCGGTGGTGATGCTACTAGAGCCAATCGTTGAGAAGCAATTCCTCGACTGCTCCTTCGCCTATCGCCCGGGACGTTCAGCGCATCAAGCGCTGGATCGGATCTGGCAGGCAACGATGGAGGAGGGGACGTGCTGGGTGGTCGATATGGATGTCAGGAAGTTCTTCGACACCCTCGACCATGGACACCTCCGCGAGATGGTACGCAAGCGGGTACGTGATGGAGTGGTTACTCGCTTGATCGACAAGTGGTTGGCAGCTGGGGTAATGGAAGATGGTGAATGGCACGGAGTGGAGCAGGGGACGCCACAGGGGGGAGTCATCTCACCCTTGCTGGCGAATCTCTTTCTACATGACGTGTTGGACGTGTGGATGGCAGAGACAGTGCCGCCCTACCTGAAGGGGCGGGTGCACACCGTCCGCTACGCAGACGATGCTGTTATCATCTGTGGGCGAAAAGAGGATGCCGAGATGCTGATGAGGGTCCTACCGAAACGATTCGGGAGGTTCGGGCTAACCCTGCATCCCGAGAAAAATCGACTGGTGCGTTTCGAGCGACCAACGAGGCGCGTCGGAAGGGATCGAGACGGACAGCTGCCCATGACCTTCAACTTCCTGAGCTTCACGCACTACTGGGGTCGCAGCAGGAAGGGGAAATGGGTGGTCTTTCGCAAAACGGCCAAAGGGCGACTTGCGCGAGCCATCACCAGGATCGGGGAGTGGTGTCGGGACAACAGGTCCCTCACGATCAAGGAGCAGCATCAAAAGCTATGTGCAAAGATCCAAGGACATTGCGCCTACTACGGAATAACAGGCAACTACCGGAGCCTCGAACTCTTCGTCAACGAAGTGGCGAGGCAATGGCGAACCTGGCTGGACCGGAGGGGGAATGATGTCCGATTCACCTGGGGAAAGTTCAATGCCCTTATGGAATGGTTACCACTTCCGCGACCTCGCGTAGTGCATTCTGCTCGCGTAGCGAAACCGTGACTCGAAGAACCGGATGCCTTAATTGGGCACGTCCGGGTCCGTGGGGGAGCCGACTGGGTGGTCCAGCGGCTCTACCCGGCCGGGCAACTGTTGAGCTAACGCTACGCGCTGTCGGTGCCCGATTTGCTCCGGGAATTCCGGCCCACTAATGCAATAATGTTATTCTATATAGTTAATATATACAGTAAATGCATGACTATACAATGACGGAGACCCTGGGA
>PLEW01000136.1:0-19628 GCA_003136555.1 Planctomycetota bacterium
CAGCGCGCCGGCGACGATCTCGCGCAGCACCATCAGCAGGACCGGCAGCCAGGGTACCAGGCCAGCGCCATAGACGGGGGTACGCACTCCGGCGTCGTCGGTGGTGGTGCCGACCAGGAACACCAGCTGGTGCACCTCGGCGAAGGCGCTGGCGATCGACTGGCTGCCGACGGTCTGGACCTCCTGGCCGCCGTCCAAGGTGACGGGATAGCCGACCCCGGCAGCCGGAAGCAGGTAGACCATGAAGACGGTCAGGCGGTAGAAGACGTCGCAGAAGGGATCGGCGAGCTTGCCGAAGTCAGAGACTTCGCCGCGCGCGCGCGCAATCCGCCCGTCGATCAGGTCGGTATACTCGGCGATGGCGCACAGCCAGCCGGCCACCCAGAAGCACAGGTGGTGCTCGATCGGCAACAGCAGGTAGCTCGCCACGATCGCCGGCGCAATGGCCAGACGCGCGAGCGTGAACTTGTCAGCTAGCGTCATGGCCATGTGCAGGTCCGTGCGCTCTAGGCGTTCGCGGCCGCGAGCAGACCGTGCTTGATCAGCGTCGCGATCAGGGCGGTGCGCTTGCTCGGCGTTATCGGGACGATGGGGAGGCGGTATTCTTCGCGGCAGAATCCGAGCAGATGGACCGCGGCCTTGGCCGGTATCGGATTGGTCTCGCTGAAGGCGGCCTTGGCGAGGTCGGAGACGATATGATGCAGGCGGCGGGCCTCGGGCAGGTCGCCGCGTGCGCAGGCATCGCACAGCTGGCGCATGATGCGCGGGGCGAAATTGGCGACCACGCTGATGACGCCAGAAGCGCCCAGGGCCATGAAGGGCAGGGTCATGGCATCATCGCCGGAGAGCACGCGCACGCCGCGGCCGAGCAGCTCGGTGATCTGCTCGGGGCTGCCACTGGCCTCCTTGATCGCATCGACATTGCCCAGCTCCCACACGCGCGCGGTGGTGTCGGGCAGCATGTTGATGCCGGTGCGTCCGGGGACGTTATAGAGCACCAGGGGCAGGCGGGTCGCTTCGTGCACCGCCTTGAAGTGCTGGAACAGCCCTTCCGGGGTGGGCTTGTTGTAGTAGGGGGTTATGGTCAGGATGCCGTCGGCCTGGCTGCGCTCGGCGGCACGCGCCAGGCTGATCGCCTCGCGCGTGCTGTTCGATCCGGCCCCCGCAATCACCGGCACCCGGCCGGCGACGGCCTGCACCACCTCGGCGATCACCTGATGCTGCTCTTCATGGGTGAAAGTCGCGCTCTCCCCGGTGGTGCCGCAGGGGATGATCGCCTGGGTGCCCTCGGCGATATGCCAGTCGCACAGCCGCTTAAGCGCCGGGAAGTCGACCTGATCGCCATTGAACGGGGTGATGATGGCGACGCACGAACCGCTGAAAGCCTGCCTGGCCATGAATGCCTCCGGAGGTGCGCAGGCTGTCGGGTTTGCCGGCCTGATCCAGCGAAAAGGCGTCCCCGTTCAGCGTCCCGCGGGTGCTTGGCGCGTCGGAACCAGGAGCCGGCAGGTCAGCCGGGGCCGGCGCTGAGCATCGCGCACATATCGCGCACTGCGCGCTCCATGCCGACCATGATCGCCCGGCTGATGATGCTGTGCCCGATGTTCAGCTCGCGCAGCAAGGGCAGATGGAGCAGGTTGCGCACATTGGCGTAGGTGATCCCGTGTCCGGCATGCAGGCGCAGGCCGATGGTCGCGGCGGCATCCGCCGCCTCCTCGATACGGCTGAGTTGCTGGATCAGCGCCTCGTCGTGCTCGTCGCCCCGGCATTGCGCCCAGGCATTGGCCCAGGATCCGGTATGCAGCTCGACCGCATCCGCCCCGATATCCTTCGCCAGCTGCACGGTGGCGGGGTCGGGCTCGATGAACAGGCTGACCATGACGCCGCTATCGCGCAGCCGCGCGATGGCATTGCCCAACCGGCGGTCATCGCGGGAGATGTGCAGGCCGCCCTCGGTGGTCAGCTCCTGGCGGTGCTCCGGTACCAGGCAGACCTGATCGGGCATGACCGCCAGCGCGATGTCGAGGATGTCCTCCCCGGCCGCCATCTCGAGGTTGAGGATGCCCTGGACGGTCTCGCGCAGCAGGCGCACATCGCGATCCTGGATATGGCGGCGATCCTGCCTGAGGTGCACGGTGATGGCATGCGCACCGCCCAGCTCGGCCAGGTGAGCCGCCAGGACAGGATCGGGTTCGGTGGCCTTGCGCGCCTGGCGCACGGTGGCTACATGGTCGATATTGACGCCCAGGTGGATCATGGTCCTGCTATCAAAGCAGCGGCTGCCGTCCCGACAAGCGCTTACCCACCCGGGACAGGACCTCGGCTGGCCATAGCGTCGGCATGCCACCGCCTATAACTCCCCACGCCATGGGCCACGAACCGCCTCCCAGCTACGCGCAGATGCGACTCGCCATCACCGCCGAGCTCTCCGAGCTCGAGGCGCAGGGACGGCTGCGCAAGCGTCCGGTGATCGACAGCCCCAATGGCAGGGTGCTGGTGCTGCGCCAGCCCGGGGGCAGGCGCAAGCTGCACAACTGGGCTTCGAACGACTATCTCGGAGCGGCGAACCGGCTGCGGGTGAAGAATGCCGCCGCACGCGCCCTGCGCAGCTTCGGCGCCGGTGCCGGGGCCGCACGCCTGCTCTCCGGCGGCCTGAGCTGCCATCGCCGGCTCGAGGAGCGCATCGCACACTGGCTCGCAGCCCCGGATGCGCTGGTCACCACGAGCGGCTTCCAGGCCAACCTCAGCGTCCTGGTCAGCCTGGCGAGCGGACCCGAGGATGTCATCATCCTCGACCGCCTCTGCCACGCCTCGACCTACGATGGTGCGCATCTCGCCGCCGGCACCATGTTGCGCTTCCAGCACAACGACCTGGCGGATCTCGACAAGCAGCTGCGCCGCACCAGCGGTGCGCATCGACGGCTGGTGTGCGTCGAGTCGGTCTACTCGATGGACGGCGACGAAGCCCCGCTGGTGGGCATCTCGGCGCTGTGCCGGGAGCATGGTGCGCTGCTGCTGGTCGACGAGGCGCATGCCATCGGCGTGATCGGCCCGGGTGGCCGTGGCGGTTGCGCGGAACTGGGAGTGCAGGCCGATCTCCGGATCGGCACCTGTTCGAAGAGCCTCGGGTCGCAGGGCGGCTTCATCGCCGGCGATCGCGAGCTCATCGAACTGGTGGTCAACCGTGGCCGCTCGTTCATCTTCTCCACCGCGCCGGTCCCGGCGGCGATGGGCGCGGCGATCGAGAGCCTCGATCTGCTGCGCGAGGAGCCCGAGCTGCCCGAGCGCCTGCGCCGCGAGGCCGGGGAGGTGCGTTCGGCGCTGCGCTCCCAGGGCTGGCAGGTCCCCGAAGGGCGCTCGGCGATCATCCCGATCATCGTCGGATCCGAGCAGCCCGCCCTGGAGCTGTCGGCGCTCCTGCTTGCCCACGGCCATTTCGCCCCCGCCATCCGGCCTCCCACCGTCCCACCAGGCGGGTGCCGCCTGCGCCTGAGCATCACCCTCGCCCACCGGCCCTCGGATCGGCTGCGCCTGATCAAGGTGATGGCGGCGGCGCGATCGCGGTGGCGTGATGAGGCTGCCGCGCCTGGCCCTGCTGGGCCTGGTGCTTAGGGCGCTGGGGGCGCCGTCCCGCCGGCCTTGACCGTCCAGGCTTGCGGATGGCGGATGAAGCCGACATGGGGGTAGTAGTCCACCGCCTTGGGTGCGGACAGCAGGACCAGCAGGGCGCCAGGCGAGAGCGCTGCGCGTGTGCGGCGGATGAGCTCCTTGCCGATGCCCTGGCGCTGATGCGATGCGCGCACCGCCAGGTCGGCGAGGTAGGCGACGTAGCTGAAATCGGTCATCGTGCGGGCGATGCCGACGGCCAGCGCACCGTCCCAGGCGGTGATGATGAGGTTCGCATGGCGGAGCATGTCGGCGACTGCGGCGCGATCGTCGATCGGCCGGCGTTCGCCGAGGGTCGAAGCGCGATAGAGCTCGATCACCTCGTCGAGATCGAGGAGGCCGCCGAGACGATAGGTGATCGCATCCGCCATCGCCTCAATGCCCGCCGCTGAAGACCTTGGCCATGTCCTTGGGATCGATCGCGCCGAATCCGCCGGCAGCATCGATCACCGTGCCCTTGAGGATGTGCGCGGCCGGCGTGCCGGCCAGGGTGCAGACATCGGCGGTATCACGGGTCTCGAAGACCTTGAGGCCGGCCGCCTTGGCCCCGGCCACGCCTGCATCCAGCTGGCTCATCAGGGCTGAACGGGTCCAGGCGATGCTGACGCCGATGTAGTGCCCGTTGCGGCGGTCGCCGACCTCGTTCTGCCCCTGGACGACGATCGGACGCAGCGCCTGCTTGGTCGCCGGGTAGAGGCCCGAGCCCTGCAGGCGCCCATCGTTGGGCGAAAGCGGGATGATCACATACCACGGCTGGTTGCGAGGGGCCTGCCGCGCGTGCCGGGCGCAGAGATGGTAGATGCCGAAGACGTTGACCGAGAACACCTTCAGGTAGTCCTCCGGCTTGATGCCTACGAACAGCTGGGGGTGGTTGACGGCAGCGAAGGGATAGAGGTGGGTGAGGGCGAGGTTCTGCCCCTTGAGATGGTCGAGGAGCTGGTCGAGCTCGGCGAGCTCGCCCTGGTTGACCCGCGCCGGCAGCACCGTGCCGGCGCCCGCTTCGGCGACCAGCTGCTGGGCGGTGGCGGTGATGCGCTCCAGGTCGCGGCTGCCGGTGATCACCACCTTGGCGCCGCCGCTGGCGAGATTGCGCGCGATGGCATAGCCGATCGAGCTGGGATCGCTGGCCCCGGTCACCAGCGCCACCGCCTGGGCGAAGGAGACGCCAGCGCCCGCCGCAGCCGCCAGGGCGGCGAAGCGCGGGTCATCGACCAACGCGCAATCGAGCTGCGGCCGCCAGATGCCGGGCTTCCCGGTCCCGATCCATGTACCGATGTGCGCGACCATGGGCTCTCCGATGCGAGTGCGTTCCGAAGGCGGGGTGATACCCGCGAGGAGCGCATGCTGCAAGCGGCGGTCCGGCCTGCGGCTGTGCCGGCCGCGCCAGGACCGGCGATTGCCGCTTTCATCGCCGGGCGATCCGCCAAGGATGACGCCATGACAGCTGTCCCTGAACGCCGTCCCCTGCGCTGGATGCTCTGCTGCGCGCTGTGCGCCAGCATGTGGACCTGCCCGCAGGCAGTCGCCCGCCTCCAGGCTGGCGATGCTCAGCAGGTCGATGGCGTCGATGTCATCCAGACCGTGCGCGACATCAAGCAGGCGGTCTCCGGACCGCACTCGAGCGTGGCCAGGGGCAAGCCCTGGGAAGACGACATCGCCGCGCTCACCGATCCCCGACCCGAATACCATGGACCCGCGATCGCCGCCCTGATCAGGCGCGGCACGGTGGTGCTGGAAGACCTGATGGTGCTGGCCGGGGACCAGGATTGGCAGATCCGCGGGCGGGTGGTGCAGACAGCGGCGGGCATCGGTGGCGATGGCGGCACGGCGCTTATCCTCTCACTCACCGATGATGCCGACAAGCACGTGCGCGAGTTGTGCGCCACCGGCCTCGGGATGGCCGGTGGCAAGGGCGCCTTCGACCGCCTGGTACAGCTGCTGCATGTCGGCGATCCGACCATCCGGGAAGCCGCGGCCCGCGGGCTGGCGACGCTGGGCGATGCACGAGGCCTCGAGATCCTGTGCGCCTATGCACGGGAGCCGGATGATGTGGTGCAGCGCCAGATGCGCTCCGGCCTGGCGCAGCTGGCGATGCGCATCACCTCAATCCCGGCCTTCTGCAACCTGCTGCGCAGCCGCCAGGGCGATGAGCTGATCGCGCTGATTGATGCCAGCTTCCTGATCGGTGATCCGCGGCTCTGCCTGCCGCTCAGCGCCGTGCTCGCAGGAGCGGATGAGCATGCGGCCCAGTACGCGGCGCGATCCCTGGGCGCAAATGGCGACAGCCGAGCGCTCGGCCCGCTGTGCATCGCCGCCGGTTCCGGTCGCAGTACGGCGCTGCGCGAGAATGCGGCCGAGACCCTGCGCATGCTCACCGGATACGGCGCGGCTGCCGGTTCGGCGTGGACCTTGTGGTGGCACGAGCATCAGCCGGCGGTCGAGTCGCTCGCGAAGCGGGACGAGTTCATCGCCGAGTTGCATGATCCGCACCATCTGCCCACGCGCTCGGAGCTGACCGCTTTCACCGTCGATGAACTCGCTCCGCTGGTCGACGGGGCCCTGGAGACGGGACAGGGCTGGTGGGCGGCGCGTTCGTTCATGGTCCTCGCCAGCGATGCCAGGGAACGCTGGACCAACCCGTTGCTCGAGCGCATCGCCTCGACCAGGGAGCCGAACCGCAGGCTGGCACTGATCATCATCCTCGACCAGCTCGGCGACCCGGCTGCGGCCGCGGGCTTCAAGACCCTCCTGGAGCGGGATCGCACGGGGGATGCGGCGAAGAAGCTGAGCGCTGGACCGGAGCGGATCGCCCTGGCCATCGCCCTGGAGCGACGGGGCGTGGTCACTCCCTAGCCGCGCCCGCTTCCGGCGTGGTGACGCTCGACACTTGCGTGGCTGGAGGTGGCCACCACCCTGTGCTGCGATCTGGGGATATGCCATGTCAGAACCGGTGCTGGTCGCCATCCCGCCCAAGGGCGGCAGCCTCGACGATGTGCTGAAGAAGCTGGTGACGCTGCACTGGCTGCGGCCGGAGCTGGTCGCCGCAATCCGCCGGGTGATCAAGGATGACAAGCGCCGGGTCAAGCTCGAGGAAGGCTTGATCGCCCTCTGGCGGCAGAGCGGACACATGGTCGAATCGACCATGCGAGCCGCCGATCTCTTCGGCCATGATCTCGACGATGTGGAGCAGGCGCTCAGGCGCATGCGACGCTATGCCGATGAGCACGGTGTCGCCCAGCTCGACTACACCGGCAAGACCGGTGTCGATGCCATGCTCGCCGCCCTGCGCCAGGACGGGGATCCCGAGGTGCGCGAGGCGGCCTCCGGCATGCACCTGCAGCTGGATCTGACCCGTCCGGGCAAGCCATCGCGCATGGTGCTCAATCACTTCGAATTCTCATTCGCCCCCACGGCGCGGTCGGCGGAGGTGCGCGGCATCCTGCTGGGGACCGATCACGAGGTCACGCCGACCTACCTGCGCAAGCACAAGCGCGACCTGTCGCTGACCTGCTACGATGCATTCCACAATACCCTGCTGGATGCGCTGGATACCCCCAAGGTGCGCAACTGGAAGGAGCTCAAGGCGCATCTCAAGGAGACCAACACCGATGTGCGCATCCTCGGCAGCCTCGGCATGGACGACTACCTCGGTCACTGCGTGCTGATGAACCGCGAGCAGGCGGCCAAGGCCAAGGCGCTGGGCGGTGGCAGGGGATGGGCGGCCAATGGCTCCGATCCCAAGCTCGCTCTGCTGCGCGGCCGGCCGGTGCTCATCGATCCGCAGTATGAGGAGGTCTACGACTGCATCCTGGACGCGCGCAAGCAGGGCATCACCTTCGAGGTCGGGCCCAAGGATATCGAGAAGACCTGCGCCGAGCAGGGGCGGGTGGCGATCTACATCGTCCGCTCCGGTTCGACGGTCGCCTGCACGCCCGATCTGTGCGTGGTCGGTGACGAGATCATCACCAGCGAGACCATCGTCGCGGTCAATCAGGAGCGGCTCAACCACAACCGCGGCATCGGCACCCTGGTCGAGAGCCTCCACCCGGTCGATACCGACCACGCGCCGGCTTGGCGCGCCAAGCTCGCGGCCAAGCTCGGCGACCGGCTGGTGTGAGCCCCGCCCTGGGCCCTGGCGCTGGCCGACGGGACATCCATGCTCTGGCCGGACGGCGGTCGCAGCCGCCCTCGACCAGGGTCCACTCCATCCTCCACGACGACCGGGCGCGAGTCATCATACCATGAGCGGCGACAAGAAGATCATCGTCCCAGGAACCGACAACCCCGGCACCTTGTCCAAGGTGCTCGAGTCGCTGGTCGAGCAGCAGCGCGTCGCCACGGTGATCGTGCGCCGCGGCGAGCGCTTCATCCTCAAGCTCGTCGAGATGCGCAAGGAGGTGGTCATCGGCGAGGTGCGCTGCCTGCACTGGTCGGCGGAGATGAGCCGCAAGATCTACCAGTCGGCCAAGCGCAACGAGATCACCGGCGAGGGGCGGCGCGAGATCCTGCTGGCGGATGCGATCGACAACTTCGGTGCCGACGCGCACCGCTACCGCGTCTACATCCCGATCGACGACATCACCGCGGTCTACGAGGACCTCGATGACCGCTTCGACCAGACCCCGTTCCTGCCCTTGCCCTAGCAGGGCATCCGGCGGCCAGGCGATGGACCGACCGTCGCGGCTGGCGCGCGCGCTCCTGGCTTTGCAGCGGTCAGGCGATCCAATCGCGTGATGCTCCCCATTCCGCCCATCACCAGTCGGCGGGAAATCGCCGGCAACCGCTTCTTCTCGACCATCGAGGAGGATCTCGCCACCGCTGCGGGCCCCTATACCTACAATTTCATCGAGTCCAAATGGGATGCGGTGATCGTCGTACCGGTGCTCCCCGATGGCCGGCTGGTCATCGAACGCATCTATCGGCATCCCTACCGGGCCTACCTGCATGAATTCCCCGCGGGGGGCATCGAACAGGGGGAGCAACCCCTCATCGCGGCCGCACGCGAGCTCGAGGAGGAGACCGGCTGGCGGCCAGGGCGGTGCCGGGTGCTCGGCGCCTTTGCCCCGATTCCGGGACTGGTGCGCATGCGGCTGCATGTGGTGCTCGCCGAGGAGCTCAGCCAGACCGGGGCGCGCAGCCAAGACGCGATGGAGCTGATCGAGGTCGAGGAATGCACGCGCGAGCAGGCCTGGACCTATGCCCAGACGGAGCAGGCGAGCGCCTTCCTGCTTCAGGGGCTGCTGTTGTGGGAGCACAGCCTCGGCCCCGTCCGCTCCACACCGGGCTGAGGCAGGAAGCATGGTCCCCTACTGGATCATCGATGCCTTCGCCGACCGGCCCTTCGGAGGCAATCCGGCGGCGGNNATGGCGCATGGATGCAGGCGGTCGCCGGCGAGTTCCAGCTCAGCGAGACGGCCTTCTGCTGGCCCGCGAGCGGCGGGTGGGGGTTGCGCTGGTTCACCCCGGTGTGCGAAGTCGACCTATGCGGCCATGCCACCCTCGCCTGCGCAGCGGCCCTGTGGCAGAGCGGTCGCGCGAGCGCGGAGCTGATCACCTTCTCAACCCGCTCCGGCGAACTCCAGGCGCGGGGCATGGATGCGGCGTGGCGTCGCATCCAGATCGAGCTGCCGAGCGCACCCTGCACCGCCATCGCCGATGCCGGTGATGAGCTCGGCGAGATCCTCGGCGCGCGCGTGTGCTGGGTCGGCGGCAACCAGTTCGACTGGCTGGTCGAGCTCGATGACGCCGAGGCGGTGGCGCAGCTGCAGCCGGATGCGGGCCGCATCGCCGGGCTGCCGCCGCGCGGCATCATCATCACGGCGCAGGGCACGCCTGCGCTCGGCTGCGATGTGGTGTCGCGCTTCTTCGCGCCACGGGCCGGCATCACCGAGGATGCGGTGACCGGATCGGCGCACTGCGCCCTGGCGCCGTACTGGTCCAGGCGCCTCGGCCTGCGCACCCTGGATTGCCGGCAGCTCTCCCGGCGGGGCGGTCGGCTGGAGGTCGAGCTTGCGGGTGCGCGCGTGCTCATTCGCGGCAGCGCGGTGATGGTCGCCCACGGGAACCTGCTGGTCGGTGGTCCGTAGCCAGGGCCGACCACCATCCACGGCGACGGTTTCAGGGCGAGGGCGATCTCCCGGGAAGGGCGGATGCCAGAGGCGATCGCCGCAAGCCCACGCGCATGCGCACGCGGGAAGTGGCAGGATGCCGCTGACGCTGGCGCGCTACGCCTGACCATCGCCGAATGCCCTCATCGGGCTCCCGCTGGCCGCGTCGTCCCATCCGGGCTCCACCGCGGTGGCATGGAAAGAGGGCGTCCTGGAGGTCAGCGGCGGCCATGCCGCGCGACTGCTGGCACGCTGGCCCCTCCATGACTCGGCCATCTCCCTGGGCCATGCCATCATCGCCCAGGACGAGCTCGCGCTCATCGTCTCGCGCCGGCATGAACGGGTGCATGTGCGGCAATGCGAGCTCTTCGGTCCGTTCATGCTGCCGCTCTCTGCCGCTGCCCCGCTGGTGGCGCTGATGCGTGGATGGCATCCCTACCGCGGCAATGCCTGCGAACGGCAGGCCAATGGGGGTGATGGGCGGATGGCGGGCTGGCCGGCGCAGGGAGCTGCGCGCTGGTGGAGGGCGCACGCTGCTCCGGCAGGGCTCCTACCGGCGGTTCGAAGACCCGCCAGGCTCACGCCCGTGAGCTTCCCCGCCCTCAGCCGTTGATCGGCCGCCCGAGCAGGGCCAGGGCCGCATCGCGCACCACCTCCGAGAAGGTCGGATGGCTGTGGCAGGTGCGGGCGATGTCCTCACTCGAACCGCCGAAGGCCATCACCGCGGTGATCTCCGCCAGCAGATCGGAGGCCCGAGGCCCGATCACCGACGCGCCGAGGACGCGATCGGTCTTCTCGTCCGCGATGAGCTTGACGAAGCCCTCGGCCTCGCCGGCGGCCTTGGCCCTGCCGTTGCCGATGAAGGTCGCCTTGCCGATGCGGATGGGGCGGCCGAGCTTCCTGGCCTCCGCCTCGCCCAGGCCGATGGAGGCGACCTCGGGCCAGGTGTAGATGACATTGGGGATGAGGTTGTGATCGATGGTGTTCTTGCCGCCGGCGATCAGCTCGGCGACCGCGACGCCCTCCTCCTCGGCCTTGTGGGCGAGCATCGGTCCGTCGATGAGGTCGCCGATCGCGTAGATGCCGGCGACGCTGGTGCGGAAGTCATGGTCGACCTTGACCCGCTTGCGCTCGGTCAGCTCCACGCCGGCGGCCTCGAGGCCGGCGCCTTCGGTCAATGGCCGGCGGCCGACCGACACCAGCACCGCATCGCCGGCGAAGGTGATCGGCTTGCCCTGCTTGTCGCTGGCCTGCAGCGTCGGCTTGCCGCCCTCGCGCACCAGCCCGGTGACCTTGGTCTCGAGATGGAAGGTCAGGCCCTGCTTGGTGAGGACCTTCTGCAGCTCCTTGGCGACATCGGCGTCGAGGAACGGGCAGATCTGCGGCAGGAACTCGATCACCGTGACGGCGGAGCCCAGGCGCGACCACACCGAGCCCAGTTCAAGCCCGATGACGCCGCCGCCGACCACCAGCAGCCGTTCCGGGACCTTGGGGAAGCTGATCGCCTGGTCGCTCGACACCACGGTGGTGCCATCGAAGGGGAGGAACGGCAACTCGATCGGCACCGAGCCGGTGGCCAGGACGATGTGCTTGGCCTGATGCACGACCGCCGCGCCGGCGGGATCGGTCACCTGCACCGTGCCCGGACCCGTGACCACGCCGATGCCCGCCAGCACCTCGATCTTGTTCTTGCGCATCAGGTAGGCGATGCCATCGACCAGCGAGCCGACCACCTTGCTCTTGCGCTGCATCATCTGCGCCAGGTCGAGGCGGACCTCACCGCAGGCGATGCCATGCTCGGCGAAATGCATGGTGGCATTGCGGTAATGCTCGGATGAATCGAGCAGGGCCTTTGAGGGGATGCAGCCGACGTTCAGGCAGGTGCCCCCGAGCCTGGTCTTGCCGGCATCGGCGCGCTTCTCGACGATCGCCACGCGCATGCCGAGCTGGGCCGCGCGGATGGCGCAGACGTAGCCGCCGGGTCCGGCGCCGATGACGATGAGATCGAATTGTGCCATGATTGGTGCTCGTGTGTATGCGTCTGCGGGAGGGGAGGTGCTCCAGGGACTCCAGCCCTGGAGCCGGGGCTTCGGCAGCGTTTCGGGACGTGCCGACTGATCAGAGTCCGAGCAGGAGCTTCTCGGGGGCCTCGAGCAGCTCCTTGATGCGCACCAGGAACCCGACCGCCTCGGAGCCGTCGACGATGCGATGGTCGTAGCTCAGGGCCAGGTACATCATCGGACGGATGACCACCTGGCCGCCGAGGGCGATGGGCCGCTCCTTGATCGAATGCATGCCCAGGATGCCGCTCTGCGGCGGATTGAGGATGGGCGTGGACATCAGTGAGCCGTATACCCCGCCGTTGGTGATGGTGAAGGTCCCGCCCTGGAGATCATCGAGGCTGAGCTTGCCTTCACGCGCCTTGACTGCGTACTCCTTGATCGCGCGCTCGATCTCGGCGAAGGACAGGCGCTGGACGTCGCGGATCACCGGCACCACCAGGCCCTTGTCGGTGCCGACGGCGACGCCGAGATGGATGCCGGAGAAGCTCACCACATCCGTGCCGTCGATCTGGCTGTTGATCAGCGGGTACTTCTGCAGCGCCTTGACCGAGGCGACGGCGAAGAAGGACATGAAGCCGAGCGAGACCCCGAGCTTCTTCTCGAACTCCTCCTTGTGCTTCTTGCGCAGCTCCATCACCGCGCTCATGTCCACTTCATTGAAGGTGGTCAGGATCGCCGCAGTATGCTGGGCCTGCACCAGCCGGGTGGCGATGCGCTGACGCAGCGAGCTCATGCGCTTGCGCGTGGTACCGCCGGCAGCGGTGGTGATGGGGGCGGGAGCGGCAGCTGGGGCGCTCGGCGCGGTCGCGGCCGGGGCCGAGAGCTGGGCGAGCACGTCGCCCTTGGTGATCAGGCCATCCCGGCCGGTGCCGGGGATGCGCGCCGGGTCCAGGTCGTTATCCGCGACCAGCTTCTTCACTGCGGGCGAAAGCGTGGTGTTCTTGGCGTTCGCTGCACCGGCGGCGGCGGCTGGGGCTGCGCTGCTCGCCGGGGCTGGCACGGCAGCTGCCGGAGCGCTGGTGGCACCGGTGGTGTCGATCGCCGCCACCACGCTGCCGATGGCCAAGGTCTGGCCCTCCTTGGCGATGAAGCGGACCGTGCCGTTGGCGCCGGCCGGCACCTCGGTGGTGATCTTGTCGGTCTCGAGCTCGAACAGCGGTGTGCTGTCCTGCACCACCGAGCCATCCTTGACCAGCCAGCGGGAGAGGATGCCTTCCGTGATGGATTCACCGACTGCGGGGATTTTCACGTCATAAGCCATGGGAAGTCTCAGCTCGAGGCAGGAGACCGCTGGTCCGCGGTCGGGATCGTTGGTGGGAGGCGTAACGAGAGTGGGGTCAGTGGTGGGCTTTGGCCAGCTTGCGCGCGCTGATGCCGAGGGCGCTGGAGATCAACTGCTCCTGCTCGAGCTGGAACAGCGCAGCGCTGCCAGGCGCCGGGCTGGCTGCGGCCTCCCGGCCGGTATAGATCGGCTCCTTGCCGGTGATGTGGCGCAGCGCCGGGGCGATGAAGGTCCAGGCGCCCATGTTCTGCGGCTCCTCCTGGCACCACACCAGCTCGTAGCGCTCGCCGAAGCCCTTGAGCACCTTGCTGAGCAGCTGCTCGTGCAGCGGATAGAGCTGCTCGATGCGGACGATCGAGACATCCTCGATCTTGTCCTGCGCGATGCGATCATTCAGTTCGTGGGCGATCTTGCCGGTCGTCACCACTACCCGGCGGGCGGGCTTGGGCGACGGATCGACCAGCACCTCGCGGAAGCGACCGCTGATCAGGTCCTGGATGTCGCTCGAGGCCGCCTTGGAGCGCAGATGCCCCTTGGGCGTCATGAGGATGAGCGGTTTGCGGAACTTGCGATGCATCTGCCGCCGCAGGATGTGGAAATGCTGGGCGGCGGTGGTGCAGTAGGCGACCTGGAGGTTGTCCTCGGCGCATGCTTGCAGGAAGCGCTCCAGGCGAGCGGATGAGTGCTCCGGGCCCATCCCCTCCTGGCCATGGGGCAGCATCATGGTCAAGCCGCAGACCCTGCCCCATTTGCTTTCGCTCGAGGCGAGGAACTGGTCGATGATCACCTGGGCGCCGTTGACGAAATCGCCGAACTGGGCCTCCCACATGATCAGCATGTTCGGTTCGGAGAGCGAATAGCCGTAATCGAAGCCCAGCACCGCGGCCTCGGAGAGCGGGCTGTTGTAGACGCACAGCTTGGCCTGGTTGGCCTGGATGTGGTCGAGCGGCTTGTGGCGCTCGCGGGTCTTGATGTCGTACCAGTAGCAATGGCGCTGGCTGAAGGTGCCACGGCGGGAGTCCTGTCCGGACAGTCGCGCCGGGATGCCTTCTGCAAGCAGGGTGCCGAAGGCGAGCTGCTCGCCCAGCGCCCAGTCGATCCTGCCGCGGCTGGAGACCACCTTGCCGCGCTCCTCGGCCAAGCGGCGGATCTTGGGGTGGATGTTGAAGCCGTCGGGCCAGGTGGACAGCGCCCTGCCGATGCGGTCCAAGACCTCGATGGCGACGCCGGTGTCGACCGGATCGTGGCTGTAGGCATTGCTCAGGCCCTGCCAGACGCCGGTGAAGCGGCTGCGGGTGAGCTTGGAGGGCTTCACCTTGACGGTGTTGAGCGCATCCTGCAGCTGGTTCTGCATGATGGTGGCGATCGCTTCGGCCTCGGCCTGCTGGATGTCGCCGCGCTCGAGCAGCTTCTTGGTGTAGATCTGCGACACCCGTGGATGCTCGGCGATGCGCGCATACATCGTCGGCTGGGTGAAGTTCGGCTCATCGGTCTCGTTATGGCCATGGCGGCGGTAGCAGACGATGTCGACCACCACGTCGCGCTTGAACTCGCGGCGGAAGCGCGCGGCGAGACGGGTGACATGCACCACCGCCTCGACGTCATCGCCATTGACATGGAAGATCGGCGCATCGACCATCTTGGCGATATCGGTGCAGTACCTGGTCGAGCGGGCATCGGCGGGCAGGGTGGTGAAGCCGATCTGGTTGTTGATCACCAGGTGGATGGTGCCGCCGGTGGTATAGCCCTCGAGCTGGGAGAGCTGGAAGGTCTCCATCACCAGTCCCTGGCCGGCCATCGCGGCATCGCCGTGGATGAGGATGGGCACCACCGAGCCGCGGCTGGCGATGTCGTTGTTCTGCCGCTGCTTGCCGCGTGCGCGGCCGAGCACCACCGGATTGACGGCCTCCAGATGGCTGGGATTGGCCGACAGGGTCACGTGCACCCTGCCGCCCTGGGAGGTGACATGGTCGGAGCTGAAGCCCATATGGTACTTCACATCGCCGTCGCCCTGGAGCTGGCTGATGTCGTAGCTGCCCTCGAACTCGGTGAAGACCTCCTCGTAGGACTTGTTGAGGGTGTTGCACAGCACGTTGAGGCGGCCGCGGTGGGCCATGCCCATCACCACCTCNNTCGAGCGAGAAGCGCTTCTGACCGAGGAACTTGGTGTGGATGAAGCTCTCGAGCATCTCGGCCTGGTTGATCTTCATCAGGATGCGCCGCTTGTCATCCTTGCTGAGCACGGGCTGGTTGCTGTTCTGCTCCACTTCGCGCCGCACCCAATGCCGGATGGTGCGGTCCTGGATGTGCTGGTACTCGACGCCGATGGTGCCGCAGTAGGTGGCATGCAGATGGGCGATGATCTGCCGCAGGGGTGCGCGCGCCGGCATGCCATGGATGCCATCGCTGGCGAATTCGCGATCGAGGTCGCCCTCGCTCAGGCCGAAGGAGCTCAATTCGAGGCTGGGATGGCTGGGGGTGTTGTTGAAGCCCAGCGGATCAAGCGTGCAGATGATATGGCCGATATCGCGGTAGGAGTAGATCAGTCCATCGGCACGCTGCTGGTCCCCGCGCCCCGGGACGGCGGCGGCGGGCTGGGGACCGGAGGATGGCGGCGTGGCTGCGGCGTCGTCGCTACGCTCGCCCGCGCTCGGACGCTGGAAGCCGAGGTCGAATCCCGAGAAGAAGATCTGCCATTCACGATCGACTGAGGCGGGGTCCTGCTGCCACGCGAGGTACTGTGACTCGATGAGGGGGAGGTTCCAGGCGCTGGCGAGGGAGGTCGGGACCGGGGGCATGGGGAGCTCGTGCGGGTTGATCTTGTGCGTGATATTGTGCGATAAGGGGAGTCGGGGTGAAACGAGCGATGGGTTGCTACGTTTGTTCGCGTCTCGTTGGTGATTGTGCGCACATCTCATTGCCACGGCAAGTGAAAAGGGCCGTCTTGCGCCCTGAGTCGCACAGTGTATTGTGCGTACATGGCCACCAATCTGGACGTCAATATCGCGTCGATCGAGGAATTGATGCGCATCGGACACTTCAAGAGCAAGCGCGAGGCAGTCGACGCCGCCATCGGCGAGGCGATCGCCTATCGCCGTCAGCTCAAGTCCCTCGAGTTCCTCGGAACCATCGATTTCTCGACCCAGGCACCCAACCCGGCCGGTGGGACGGAAGGGCGGCTGTGAGCCCGGAGGAGAGCATCGACATCCTGCTGCCCGATGTCGATGTCTGGATGCGGGCCTTCAGCCGCCAACACCCTGATCCGCTGGTCGTGCATGCCTTCAGCCGGCGGGTGCAGGCACGCTCGGTGGTGCTGGTCGGCCTGGTCCGCCAGGCCCTCCTGGCACGCACCCACGACAACCGCCAGTTCGCCCGCCTCGAGGAGGCCCTGGCGGGATTCCCCGACCTGCCGGTGCAATCGCGCGATCACCGGCGTGCCGCTGTGCTGGTACAGCGGCTGCGTGCATCGCACATGGCACTCAGCCCCTGGCAGGCCCTGCTCTGGGCCATTGCCGAGCGCATCCGCGGCCAGATCTGGAGCCAAGACCGCCACTGGCAGGCCCTGCGCCCGCTGGGATGCCCGGTGGTCTAGGCTAGCAGCTCGCGCACGGCATCGCGCTCGCCGACCAGCTCGGCATTGGTGGCGCTGATCTTGGCCTTGGCGAACTCGTTGTGCACCAGGCCCTTGACCACCTCATAGGTGCCGGGGGAAGTCGTGCGCACGGGGACGCCCGCCCAGACGCCGGGGGTGAAACCATAGCTGCCGTCGCTGTGCACGGCGAGCGAATGCAGGGTCGGACCGGGGGTCAGCAGGGCACGGACATGGTCGATCAGGGCGTTGGCGGCCGAGAAGGCGCTCGAGAGGCCGCGGGCCTCGATGATGGCGGCGCCGCGCTTGCCGACGGTCGGGATGAAGGTGTCGTTCAGCCAGGCCTTGTCGGTGATGACCTGGGGCACCGGTGTGCCGCTGATGGTGGCGTTGGCGAAGTCGGGGAACATGGTCGGACTGTGATTGCCGTAGACGATCAGCCGTTCCACCGCCGAGACTGCGACACCGGCCTTGCGTGCGAGCTGGGTGACGGCGCGGTTCTGGTCGAGCCGGACCATGGCGGTGAAGCGTTCGCGCGGCAAGCGCTTGGCCTGGGCAGCGGCGATCAGGCAGTTGGTATTGCAGGGATTGCCCACCACCGCTATGCGCGCGTCCTCGGCGGCCACGGCATCGATGGCGCGGCCCTGGGCGATGAAGATCTTGCCGTTGTCCTTGAGCAGATCGGCGCGTTCCTGACCCGGCCCACGCGGCTTGGAGCCGATCAGCAGCACCCAATTCGCATCGCGGAAGGCGACTTCGGGCTTGTCGCTGGGGATGATGTCCTGCAGCAGGGGAAAGGCGCAGTCATCGAGTTCCATACCAACACCGCGCAGCGCCGCCTGCGCCTTGTCGAGCGGGATCTCCAGCAGCTGCAGGATCACCGGGGTGGATGTGCCGAAGACCTCTCCTGCGGCGATGCGCGGCAGCAGGCTATAGCAGATCTGACCGGCGGCGCCGGTCACGGCAACTCGGATGGGCTTGTTCATGGGACTCCTCGGTCTCGTGGGAGCGCAAACCGTGCGCTCCTGGGTCCCTCAGGGTAGCCTGGAATGCCGACTCTGCCACGGTATGCAGCGGGTGGATGGGTGGTTGGTGATTTGGCACATCGCAAGCCCCGTGACAGCTTCTGTATACGCTTCTTGAGCCTGCGCATTCTGGCATACCGTGTCACCATGGACGCTGGCGCCGAGATCCTCAAACGGGTGCGAGACGAGGCCCGTCGGCGCGGGGTGCGTTGGACCACCCAGCGTCAGTCGATCGTCGAGACTTTCATCGCCAGTCCCGACCACGTCACGGTCGAGGATCTGCACCACCGCGTTCGCCTGATCGACCGGACCGTCAGCGCCGCGACGGTCTACCGCACCATCAACATGCTGGTCGAGATGGGTGTGGCGTCCAAAGGCAATTTTGGCACCGGCTCTGCCAGCTTCGAATGCAACGTCAACAAGGACCACCACGATCATCTGGTGTGCGAGTCCTGTGGTCGCATCCAGGAATTCAACGATCCACGCATCGAGTCCCTCCAGGAGGAGGTGGCACTGAGCCATGGTTTCGCCCTCGGGCATCACCGCATGGAGCTCTACGGCATCTGCCGCGAGTGCACGCAACAGGGTGTGATCGGACGCGAATCGGTATCCGCCGCCCACGCCGCACCGCGCTAGATCCCGCACTCCACCTTGCACCGATCGCTACGGCTCTTAGCATCCCGCGCTCGCGGGAGAGCCCGAATCTGGCCTCGTAGCTCAGCTGGTAGAGCAGCGGATTGAAAATCCGCGTGTCACTGGTTCGATTCCGGTCGAGGCCACCACCTAAACCCCTGGATAACACCAGGGGTTTAGCTTTTGAGACGCACGCGGAGTTGCTGGTCCGGCGGCGCGCCCCGCAGCGACCGCGAGCGCGGGCGGTCTCAGGTGCCCATCCAGGGCAGCGGTACGCGCCGCCGTCAGGCTGTCCGCCAGGGGGGCAGGCACCCTTCGGCTTCCGGAGGATCACCCACCGATCCACCTTGCGTGGACCGCTGCAAGCTGAGATAGTCCTGTCGTTCATGTCATGGCACATCCGTAGGAGGGAGCGTGGGTAGCCATCAGCTTCAGCCAAAGGCGTTCTCGACGACGGTCCAGGATGACATCCTCACCGTGACGCTGTATCGTGATTTCGATTCCGGCCGCCTGAACCAGGATTGGGGGCAGTTCGTGGTCGCCAGCCATCCCGGCCCCTTCGCCCAGGTCCGCCTCGATCTGGCGCAGTGCGGACGCCTCAATTCGACCTTCATCGCCGGACTGATCCGGCTTTATGCGGCCTATGCCGCCCAGGGCACCCAGCGGGTGGTGCTGGTGGCACCGGACAAGCGCTTGCTGGCCAATCTGAAGATGCTGCGCTTCGACCAGTATTTCATCGTCGCATGAACGGGATGGGCCGATGAACCAGGCGCTGGCGGCACCGCCACCCAGCCTCGGCCTGAGCATCGTCGGCAGGGATGCCGCGCGTCCGCTGCGCTTCCCCGGACGTCTGCTGCTCGCCCCCATGGAGGGGGTGACCGATCAGCTCTTCCGCGACCTGGTCATCGACCTCGGCGGCGTAGGCGGGGCGTGCAGCGAATTCATCCGCATCTCGAGTTCGGCGATGTCGGCGCGGGTGATCCGCCGCTATCTCGGTCCGCCGCACCGGCAGGTGCCGGTGGGTGTGCAGTTCATGGCCAGCGAACCGACCTTCCTCGCCGAAAGCATCCTCGCCGCAGAGCGCGTCGGGGCGGTGTGGATCGATCTCAACTTCGGCTGCCCGGCACCGATCGTCTTCAGCAAATGCGCGGGTTCCGCCCTGCTCAGCAGCCCAGAGAAGATCGCCGCCATCATCCGCACCGCGGTCGCCGCGGCGAGCGTGCCGGTGAGCGCCAAGATCCGCGCCGGCATCGCGGATGCGGC
>PLEW01000136.1:19676-20180 GCA_003136555.1 Planctomycetota bacterium
AGGCCAAGCGGACCGCCAGGTCCTGCGCCCGGCCGGTACCGGTGATCGGCAACGGCGGGGTGGAGTGCGGCGGCGACGCCGCGCGCATGATCGCCGAGACCGGCTGCGACGGGGTGATGGTCGGCCGGGGCGCCCTGAGCGATCCCTGGATCTTCCGCACCGCCGCCGGCGGGCCGGCGGGCACCATCGGCGAGGCGGTGGATTTCGCCCTGCGCTATGCCGCCGCCATCGAGGCGGCCCATGGTCAGCGCGCCGCGCTGGCCAAGCTCAAGCAGCTGCTGCGCTGGTACAGCGCCGGCGGCCTGTTCAGCGAGCGGGAAGACCAGCGCCAGGCCCTGCTGCGGGCGGATGGGCTCGCGGACCTGCGCGCCTGGCTCATCGGCAGGGGGGCGCCCTAGGGGATGGGGTAGCCGAGGCTGGCGAGATGGGCGGCGAGGGCGATGAGCGGCAGGCCGGTGATCGCGGAATGGTCGCGCGAGTCGATGCTGGCGAACAGCGAGATCC
>PLEW01000085.1:0-554 GCA_003136555.1 Planctomycetota bacterium
ATTTCTAATTGCCCGTAGCCAAACGGGATGACTACAAGAAACGATTCCCAAATGCTGACTTCAAAGCATTCAGCAGGAATGCAGGGCGTCTCACTGAACTGAAGAGGCGCGCCAACCTCAAGACGCCTACACACCCTATCGGTATATCTTCCTTGCGAGATCGACGTCATGGTAAACCACAACGGCGTCATCAGTGTACGTCCCAAAGGGTTATGGCGGTCACACTGTTTTTCGGGCTCGAGGCACCAAAGGACTATCGACCATGAGACGTGGGCGATGGGTGAATGGATGAATCGATCATTTGGAAAGAGCCTGTCCGAGCAACTACCGTTTCATATTGTTCGTCGCGCCGCCGGGCGGCGCACCCCCACTGTTTTGTCCATCAACAGTGGGCCAGTCTGCCTCAGATTCCGGGACGCGAGAATGAGGAAGAATCATCTCGCTTCCTCCGCACGCGCGGCAGTGAGGACGACGATGAATGGCCCAACATCTTCTGCTCGATAATCGAGAGCAGTAAAGCGTTTATGTAAGGACGCATGCTCGACACTTCCGGC
>PLEW01000085.1:624-21639 GCA_003136555.1 Planctomycetota bacterium
CGCTTATGTGTCGAGGATACGTAAGGAGCTAGCTTTCCGAGTTCTTCATTTTGCGAATCCGCTCGGTGACCACGATCGGCATCTGGCCAACTGCTACCGCCTGTCAAAGTAGCCCGTCTCGACACTGTTGACGAGTAGCCAGATGCAGTCCCAATCCTCGATTCCGGGCGGATGCAGGTAACCGCAAAAGCTCCGGACCCGGAACTGCCCCTCTTCACCCCTTGCCGAATCCCGCCTCACTGCTTCGCCCGGACGCGCAAGCGGTCGTCACTCGCGCCGACGGCGTGCCAGGGTGAGACCGATGCCGACGAGACTGAGCATGAAGAGGGTGGCGAATCCCGATCCGCTACCGCAACCACTGCCTGAACCGGTATTGTAGAGACCGGGCGAAGGCTTGTTCTCCCCGAGCACGACGCTGGGATTCTGCTGCAGATTGATGGTCGCCTCGAGGACATTGGGCGTGACCGTGGTAACGAGAACGGACTCATTCGGCGTCGCTTCGAGCTCATAATTCGACCCCGATTGGACATTCATCTGCACGGTGAGCGGATATGTCGTAATCGCCGGATCAGCAAGGCCGGTGATGCTGATGGGCTGGGTTCCGCCACCATTGGGGAACGTCGCTGTGAACGTCCCCGTGCTGCCGGACACGGGAGTGACGGTGACACCCGAGGTAGCTGGGAAAGACGCGGTGAAATCGGTCCCATAGACCGCGCCTTGGCTCGCCGCCGTAGGGAAGGAGAAGGTGACGGTATCAGCCCCAGTCGCAGAGACGGCGAAATTGGTCACCACCGATCCGCCAATGGAGGTGTCGTTGAGCGCAGCAGCGGTCACCAACTGTGGCACCACCGTGACCACCAGGCCGGAAGGCGCCAAGGGCGTCTGCACGGGCTGGTAACCGGCTCCCGGAGCAATTGCAGCAGACACCTGGAAGCTCGCCGAGGCCAGGCTCCCGCGCTGAGGGGAGACGAAGACCTGCGCTGAACTCGCGCCGATGGGAATGGTCACCTGGAACGTCGGCGTCGTGCCAGTCGTCGGAGTGAGGTTTGTATACTGCGTACCGACCAACGTCTGGATGGTATAGTCGGTCCCCAGGACAGGAACGAATGTCGATCCTGAAGGTGCATTGAAGGGCGTGGCGGTAACTGAGAAATTAATCAGCAGCGGGCTATTCGTCAGTGATACCAGCGGCGAGGTCTCGATGGTGAAGACGCCCAGACCCTGTGGGTTGACTTGATTGGCAGGGACGGGGATCGAAGGCGTCCCGTTTGGGGTCGATGCGACAACTCCGACAAAGGCATTGCTCGGCAGCAGATCCAGGGTCGCGGTCGGGTTGAAGGTCGTGGTCGCCCCCGAAGCCAGCAGATAATCCAACGACGGCGACAGTGCCAGGGTTATGGTCTCGGGACCGCTGATGATGGTGCCAGACGGGAAGACCGGGATGCTGATGGACGTGGCGCCAGCTGGCAGGATCACCGATCCGTAGCCTGTCGTGCTGGTGGTCTCCGTCAGAGAGGAGAGCGTGTAATCGGCGCCGATATTCGCAGGCGAGCCAGGACCATCGATGATGGCGTAGGGCACGACGATGTCCTGCGGGAAAGCCTGGGTGAAAGTTACCAGGAAATTGCCACTGGCATTCCCGTTTCCAGGTGATGTCCCGTTCGAAGCAGCTACGACTGCAGCGGTGGATGCATCGTCTGCGATATCGACCGTGGCGACTGCCGGATTGGCCAGGGCGAAGCTGGAATTGCCGATCAATTGCATGGTGGCCTGACGCATGCCAGTAGGCGTTCCCGAGTCGATGGGCGTCACGCCGAATTGGATCTGGGTTGACTCCGCAGCAATGATGATCAGCGGTGTCTGCCCGAAGGCATTGAGCGTGACCGGGAAACTGGAGGTGATCGCGTCATTATTCGAGGTGATCGCAACGCCCAATCCGTAATAGTTCGAATTCTCATAAGCCCGGATGGTGATTGCCCCGTCACTGGTGATGACTGGACCGGGGGTGAAGCTGGTGACCACATAGAAGGCGGGATCGTTGGCGAATTGGATGGCATCGCCGTAGTGGAATTGGTTATGGCCGGCCTCGACCTTGATCGATCCGGTCTGGCCGCCGCCGAAACCACTTCCCGCTGGGTAGGGGAAATTGACAGTGTATCCCGTCACGCTGGCATTCGAGAGGTCGGTCATCGCCGCAGCATTGTGAAGATTGGCCTCCAAGGGCGGATTGAGCACCAAGGCGGAGCCATTGAAGGACACCACCTGATAGACGAGACCGGAGGTGTCGCTGAAGGATACCAGGTCCCCTGGCACGGGAATGGTCACCGGCGGAGTCGTGCCTGCGACGGGAGGGGCCGGGACACTCGTGGTGATGATGGAGATGCTCTCGCTATATGGTAACGCGACAGGATTGCTGCTGCCACCACCCTCTCCGACAAGATAGGACACGACATTGTAGCCGTCGCCTGACTGCCCGGTCAGGTAATTGCCGAATCCGGGCCCAGGCTGCCCACCAGTTGGCGTCGATCCGGTAATTTTATAGGACAGATTGTAATCCGTGCCGACCACGGCCGTTCCGCTGAACTGTGCTGCAAGCGACTTGTCGAAGCCTTGCGGCACCACGGGGCTCGATGTCGGATCATAGATGGTCGGAAAGCTGAAGGTTGCGGCGAGGACCCCTCGGCGAGCAGCCTGGACGTCGAATGTGTATCCGGGGAGAGACTGCTTATATGCCACCGGGACGGGCAAACCGGCGATCAGGTTGAGGTCGCCTTCCGCCACCACCACCGACGTGACGCCGTTGCCGTTGAAGTTGTATGCGGCATTCGGGACGAGCGAGATATTGACCACTTCATAGCCGTTGATCAGCAGATTATCGAATGGGACGATATTGATGGTGCCGGTGTCGGTTCCGGCAGGGATGTCAATCACACCGCTACCCCCTCCCGTCCCCGATGATGTTCCGGTGCTGGTATAATTGTAAGTGAAGTTGGTTGCCGGGCTGGTGACGGTGAATCCGGTGTAGGTGGTATCGATCGGAGCGATGGTGAAAAAGACGAACAGATCGGCGCTGACATCCTGACCTGCGCGACTGATCGATACGACGCCGTTGCGGACGCTGGCGACGGCGGATGGCTCCTGCGCGGTTGGCACCGTCGTCGTGATCTGGATGAAGTCAGCAGCCTGCACTGCGTTCGAGAGTGCAAGCAGGGGCACGGCTAGCAGGACCAGCAGCCAAGCGGTGACACCCTGTCGGATCGGAGCACACAGCGATAGCAGGGGGGATTTCATCATAGCTTGCAGTATCCTTACGAGAAAGTGCTGGGCTGAGACGTATGACGCACCGATCAGAACCGGTAGCCTGCCGCGAAGCCGAAGCCGAGACCCGAGGCGACGAAATGCAAATTGCTCGAATTACCGCCTGGCATGGATATCTTGACCATGCCCAAGCTGGCCTGGTAGGTGATGGCGACGCCGTAAATCCACCTCGACTCAGTTATGAAAGCGCCGAGTCGCAGGCCGATATCCACATATTCGCCGATGCCGGTCTTGCGCGAATAGGTGCCGTTGACCTGCACCTCATTATCGGCTTGAGCCAATCCGAGTCCAAGGATGGGTGTCACTTCGACGAAGCCGTGGAAATCGTCGGCATCCACCAAGCCGTACTCATATCCGCCCAGGACGTCGATGCCCAGGGTGCGGTAATAGAGCATGTTGGTGGAGCCATTGCTGTAGGAATTGCCAGCGACCACGTAGGACTGCGGCGTGATATTGTAATTCCCGACATTCACGGCGATGCCGTACTCCCAACCGCCGCTGGACTCCAGCGTGGTACCCTGCTTGCCGGCCAGGGTGAATTCGAGCCCGTTGGAGCGCTCTCCTTCCCAATCGTAGTGCGTGGTGACACCGCTCGAATCGGTGGTGTTCTCCTTGACCTTTGGCACCGGGGCGGAAGAGGCGCTCAGGAGCAGATCGTCGAAATCATATGGCCGCTCATCCATGGCCCACAGGCAGGCTGAACTGAGCGCCATGCATATGCCAGAGCGCCACATGAAACCGGTGGTTAGGAACTGGAAGGACATCAGATCTCCTGGCACGACGACGCCAAAGACAGTGATAGGCACCCCAAACTTACAGAAACGAGATCGCATTCGCAAGTAGGATGTTGCCCTGGGTGCGGGTGCCCACGCACCATGTAAGCCATACGGGCCACTGGGGCTGCGGAATAGTGCTCGCAAGTGCCGTTGCCATCTCGCCGGCAAGACGGATAGACCCGGCCATTCATCTTCATCGCAACCGGATGACGCGCCCGGGTGACCCCTTCTCGCACCGCTGGAGAAGGGAAGATCACCTTGGCGAGGATCCGAGTTGGATGAGCACCCCCCAAGGGATCGTTATATCTTGATAAAACGATGGAGGCTCCCAGCATATCACCCATGCGACTCGATCAGCTCTGTTCGGCCAAGCCGCGGACGCTGTCGTTCGAATTCTTCCCGCCGAAGAATGACCGCGCCTGGTACACCCTCGAGGACACCATCGACCAGCTGGCCCCCCTGGGCCCCGATTTCGTTTCGGTCACCTACGGCGCAGGTGGCAGCACGCGCAGCAAGACCCGTGAGGTGGTCCAGCATATCCAGACCAAGACCGGCCTGACCGCCATGGCGCACCTGACCTGTGTCAATGCGACCCGTTCTGATCTGCATCAGTTGCTCGCTGAATACCAGTCGGCCGGGATCGAGAACCTGCTCGCCCTGCGCGGTGATCCGCCCAAGGGCCAGGAGCGCTTCACGCCGACGGACGGCGGCTGCACCTATGCCCTGGACCTGATCGATCTGATCAATGCCCGCGGCGGCTTCGCCATCGCCTGCGCCGCATTCCCGGAAAAGCACCCTGATGCGATCGACCGCAGCAGCGATTGGGGCAATCTGCAGCGCAAGCTCGAGCACGGGGCCTGCCTGGCGATAACCCAATGCTTCTTCCATGTCCAACCCTACCAGGAGCTGGTCGCACATCTCCACCGCCGCATGGGTCGGCCGGCCCGCATCATCCCAGGCATCCTGCCCATCACCAGCCTGGCGGCGCTGGAGCGGTTCAGCGCACTCTGCGGAGCGACCATTCCTGCAGCGCTGCGCGCCGAACTCGCGCCTTTTTCCCATGACGCCATCGGGATGCGCCGGGCGGGAATGGCCTATACGATACGCTTCTGCCATGAGCTGCTCTCCCTCGGCGCACCGGGCCTGCATATCTATGCGCTCAATCGCTCGACCGCAGCAGCGGAGATCGTCACCTCCCTACGCATGATGGGAAGCCTCGCCTAGCGGTCAGTGGCGCTGGCTGGCCCGCTCCCAAGCCGGCCGGCCGCAAACAGCACGCGCACCACCTCGCCCGCTATTCGCCAGCGAATCTGACAGCCCGGCCTGTGGCGGCAGGCTCGCCCTGCGCGGCGATGCGGCCGGTGACCGGAGAGCTGGCCTGCGCATAGCGGCGCTTGGCGATCCGACCTGCACCGGCGGCCCAATATCCGGCAGCCAGGGCATGCCGCATGGATCTGGCCATGCGCACCGGATGCTGAGCCATGGCGATTCCGCTGTTGAGCAGCACCCCGGCCGCACCCATCTCCATTGCGATGGTCACATCCGAGGCGGTACCGACACCCGCATCGATGATGATCGGCACCTTGGCGCGTTCTATGATGATCTCCATGCTGTTGCGGTTGAGCACCCCCAGTCCAGATCCGATCGGCGCGCCCGCCGGCATCACCGCGGAAGCGCCTGCTGATTCCAGCTCGAGAGCGAGGACGGGGTCGTCGCTGGTATAGACGAGCACCGTGAACCCCTCTGCAGCTAGGATGCGGGTGGCCTCCAGGGTCTGTACCGGATGCGGAAGCAGCGTCCGCTCATCGGCGAGCACCTCCAGCTTGACCATGTCCGAAATGCCGAGTTCGCGACCGAGGCGGGCGGTACGAAGAGCATCCTCGGCAGTGAAGCATCCCGCCGTATTGGGCAGCAGCTGGTACCTTGGATCAATCCAATCGAGCAGGCTCTCTCCACGGCCCCGGTCGGAAAGATTGGCGCGACGCACCGCGACCGTCACCACATCGCAGCCCGACTCATCCAAGGCGTGCTTCATCACTTCCATGGTGGGATATTTTCCCGTTCCGACCAGAAGGCGGCTGGCGAAGGTGAATCTTCCGACCCGCAAAGGCGGGATCTCAGCGGGCAGCGCCTGCGACGTAGCGGCGGGTGGGTTGCTCATGGATGGCTTTATAGTGGGTGGCCGTGCACGGCCAAGCAGCGAGGCTGCAGGAAATTCATTTGCATGCGACGGCCGAGGCGAAGATGCGGCTCCTCAGCCCAGGTCAGCAGACCTCGGCCCCTCCAGCCAACGGGGATCAAGCCTGACATGGAAGAATCGGAAGTCCCGCTCGAGGAAGTGCATGAGCATATCCACCACCATGCGGCAAGTCACGGTCATGATCCGGTCCATCAGCCTGGCGGACCGCGGCCTGCGCCTGAACGCTGGACGATGGGGGTGGCGCTGAGCACCGCACTGTTCGCCGCCTTGGCGGCCATATCCTCCCTGATCGCTGGCGGGCAGGCCAATGAGGCGATGCGCTCCCAGATCGAGAGTTCGGACCAGTGGAACTACTACCAGGCCAAGAGCATCAAATCCAACCTGCTCGATACCAAGATCGAAATGCTCACTGCGCTCGGGCACGATCCCAGCCCGAAGGATCTTGCCAAGCGCAAGGACTACGAGGTGAGCAAGGATGAGATCGCGGCCGATGCCAAGGCCAAGCAGGCCGAGGCAGAGACCGAACTGGCAAACCATGAGCGCATGGCCACCGCCGTCACCATGTTCCAGGTCGCCATCGCCCTCGGTGCGATTGCCGTGCTGACCAAATTGCGTTTGTTCTGGTTCGTGAGCATGACCCTGGGAGCGCTGGGGGCATATGCTTTCGCTTCCGGACTGGTCGCCATTTCCTCTGCCCAGGGCTCCGCTACCCAGACCTCCTCTAAAAGGGTTGAGGCCCCGGTCCATGCTGGCAATGCGGCGGAAAGCAGGGGCGGAAGGACCGACTCGCCGAGCGACCATCATGCCGGGGAGCCGCCTGCGAGCGACTCGCCAGCGCCGAAGGAGGCCTCCGTACCGGCTCGGTGATGCTCAGAGGCAGAGGACGTCGTCGCCAGCGAGCGCACGTCGATTGCCAGGGGCCGCGCTGGCCCCGAGCGGCCCGCCGAAACTGCGTCGTAAGTATCCATGCAGCAATATATTGAGGCGCAAAACGCATCTCACCTGGCAAGCCTGCCAGAGATGAGAGCGTTCTTGCCCTGCCCGTATTCGTCGCTACGGTGCTGCCCCGACATGACGCGGGCACGCGACACGCGAACGCTGCCTGGGTCTCTACTCACACCTCCGGTCACCGACCGGAAAGGAACGCGACCATGACTACGACCACGACTCTCAGCAAAGAGCGCAAAGCCACTCTGATCAAGGAATTCGGCGGCAGCGACAAGAATACCGGATCAGCGGAAGTGCAGGTTGCCCTGCTCTCCGAACGCATCAACCACCTGACCGAGCACCTCAAAGGCCACAAGAAGGACTTCCACAGCCGCCGCGGGCTCCTGCTGATGGTGGCCAAGCGCGCCAAGCTGCTGAAGTACATCAACAAGGTCAATGTCAGCCGTTATCGCGAGATTGCCGACAAGCTGGGCATTCGCCAGAAGCTCTGGGCACCCCCCTCTACAGCGGCCAGCCGAACGGCTGGCCGCTGCTCTTTTCCATCCAGCCTCTTCACCCCCTCGCCGCACCCTACCGCTGCCTCTCCTTACGACTGCCGAACGCAGGCAGGCACCGGAGCCCCGGACGCTCGGTGCACCTGAAATCGACAGCCCTATGGACAGGCGACCTGGGAGCGGCCCAACACCGGATCACATCCGGAGGCAGCGACTCGCGCCGGACATCCCCGCGCGTCGTCGCTGCCAATAAAGGACCCCATGGATCGCGAATCCGCACTTTCCGCCCTGAATATGGTCAAGCATTCCGTCGAGATCGAACTCGGCGGCAAGATCATCACCCTTGAGACCGGCTACATCGCCAAGCAAGCAGCCGGTGCTGTCCTGGTCCGCAGCGGCGAAACCATGGTGCTGTCGACGGTGTGCGATGGCGAGCCGCGTGCAGGCCTCGATTTCTTCCCGCTGACGGTCGACTACCGCGAGAAGCATTACGCCGCCGGTCGCATCCCGGGGAACTTCTTCCGCCGGGAGGCTCGGCCGGGCGATCATGAGACCCTGATTTCACGCCTGACTGATCGCCCTCTCCGCCCGCTCTTCCCCAACGGCTACAAGCGCGACACCTCCTGCCAGTCGATGGTGATAAGCTACGACCAGGAAAACGAGTCCGATGTCCTCTCGATGATCGGCATCTCGTCTGCGCTGACCATCAGCCCGATCCCCTTCAATGGGCCGATCGGAGCCGTGCGCATCGGCAGGATCGACGGCGCATTCGTCATCAATCCGTTCGCCAGCGAGCGCGGCAGGAGTTCGCTCGATCTGGTGGTCGCTGGCACCAAGGACGCCATCACCATGGTGGAGTGTGGTGCGCAGGAGATCCCCGAGGCGCTGCTGGTCGAGGCCCTCATCCTCGCCCATGATCAGATCAAGTTGGTGGTTGCCGGGATCGAGGCCCTGCGCGCCAAGGCGGGCAAGCCCAAGAACGCCCACGAAGAGCCGAAGGTCAGCCCGTGGATCGAGACCATCCTCAAGGAATACCGCAGCGCGATCGCCCAATCGCTGCTGATCGCCAATAAACATCAGCGTTCGAGCTCGGTCAAGGCGATGCGCGATTCGGTCATCGCCAAGCTGTCGAATGGCGAGGAGGAGCTGGTGCCTGAGATCAAGGCGGCATTCGGCGAAGCGAAGGACGTGGTCTTCCGCGAGCTGATCCTTGATGGCAAGCGCGTCGATGGACGTGATCTGACGACCGTTCGCCCGATAGTAATCGATCTCGACGTCCTGCCTCGCGCACATGGCTCGGCGATGTTCACCCGCGGTGAGACCCAGGGCATCCTGGTGTGCACCCTCGGCACAGCCGATGACGAGCAATTGGTCGATTCCCTCAAGCCCAAGTACAACGAGCGCTTCCTGCTCCATTATAACTTCCCCGGCTTCTCAGTCGGTGAAGTCGAGAAGCGCGGTTCACCCGGGCGCCGGGAGATCGGCCATGGCGCACTCGCACGCCGAGCGCTGCTGGCCGTGCTGCCCACCACCGAATCCTTCCCCTACGTCATCCGCCTGGTCGGCGAGATCACCGAGTCGAATGGCTCGTCCTCGATGGCCACGGTCTGCGGCGGTTCCATGGCCCTCATGGCTGCCGGAGTTCCGATCACCTCACCGGTGGCGGGAATCGCCATGGGCCTGGTGATGGAAGGCAGCCGCTATGCCGTCCTTACCGACATCCTCGGCGACGAGGATCATTATGGCGATATGGACTTCAAGGTGTGCGGCACCGAGAAGGGCGTGACTGCCCTGCAGATGGACATCAAGATCGCCGGCATCAGTGCGGAAGTGATGAGCAAGGCCCTTAACCAGGCTCGCGACGGCCGGCTGCACATCCTGCATCGCATGAACAGCGCCATCACCACACCGCGCGGCCAGCTGTCCCCATACGCACCGCAGATCGTCCAGGTCCAGATCGATCCCGAACTGATCGGCAAGATCATCGGCAAGGGCGGAGAGACCATCCGGCGCATCCAGGAGGAGACCGGAGCCAAGATCAATGTCGATGATGACGGCATCATCACCATCGCCTCCCCTGATATGATCTCGATCGAGAAGGCCAAGGGATGGATCAGCGATCTCACCGAACTGCCGGAAGTGGGCAAGATCTACAAGGGCACCATCAAGGCGATCAAGGAATTCGGCGCCTTCGTCGAGTTCATCCCCGGCACCGAGGGCCTGGTCCATATCAGCGAGTGGGATTGGTCGCACGTAGCCGACCTCAGCCGGATTGCCAAGGAAGGTGACCACGTCGAGGTCAAGCTGATCGAGGTCGACCAGCGCACCGGCAAATTCCGCCTGAGCCGCAAGGCGCTCATCGCCGAAACCGCACGTCCGCCGCGCGAGCCGGGCGCCGAAGGCGATGCGGCCGCTGGCGGCCACGCTGGGCATGGAGGCCATGGCGCACCGCGCCATGATCGTCCGCGCCGCGATGGCGGTCATCGCCGCGAAGGCCACGGCCACTAGGCAGGACCTCCACCAGTCCCCTCCGTCCCGCTCGCCGTCCTGGTGAGCGGGACGGCAGCCCGGTCGACATCACCATCACCTCGGGTTTCCGGTCTCGCCACGGTCAAGCGACGAGCTGCGGTGCACGATCAGGAAGGCGCGGGTGGGTCAGCGCCTGTTCATCACTCGCGCCGCCTCGATGGCGCCGTAGGTGAAGATGATGTCGGCGCCGGCGCGCCGCATTGCCAACAGGCTTTCAAGCAGGCAGCGCTCATAGTCCAGCCATCCCCGTTGGGATGCGGCCTTGAGCATGGCATATTCCCCGCTGACATGGTAGACGGCAACGGGCAGGGCCGTGGCCCCGCGCACCGCACGGACCACATCGAGATAGGGAAGGCCCGGCTTGACCATCAGCCAGTCCGCGCCTTCGGCCTCATCCAGAGCAACCTCGCGTAAGGCCTCCCGGACATTCGCGGGGTCCATCTGGTAGGTCGACTTGTCGCCCGGCACTCCCGCCTGCTTTCGCGGCGCAGAATCGAGCGCATCTCGGAATGGCCCATAGAAGGCCGAGGCATACTTGGCGCAATAGCTGCAGATGCCGACGTCACTGAAACCGGCCTCATCCAGGGCTGAGCGGACAGCGCCGATGCGTCCATCCATCATATCCGATGGGGCGACGATATCGGCGCCGGAGCGCGCCTGTGCGACCGCCATCGCCGCAAGGATGGGCAGGCTCTGGTCGTTGGCGATCCGGCCATCCTGGACCAGGCCATCATGACCATCCGAGGAATAGGGGTCCATGGCCACATCGGTGATCACTAGCAGATCGGGATGGGCGCGCTTGAGTGCACGGACGCTGCGAGGCAGCAGGCCATCGGGATTGGCGCTCTCCTCAGCCCGGACGCTCTTCGTCTCGTCTCCCAGCGCAGGGAAGAGGGCGACTGCCGGGATGCCAAGTGCCAACGCCTCCCCTGCCACGGAGATGGCGCGATTGATGCCGAGTCGCGAGACGCCTGGCATCGATGCTATCGGCGTCTCGCTGTCGGGGCCCTCCTGAATGAAGAGCGGCAGAACGAGATGGCTGCTCGAGACGTGGTTCTCTCGCACCAGCGAACGCATGGAGCTCGAACTGCGATTCCGGCGAGGACGGATCAGCATGGCAGAGTCATCGCACCTTGAATCATGGGGGAGGTTGCGCTGCGGGTGCCTGAGGTTTGGCGGCCTCGACTGCCTTGGTGGCCAATGGCTCGTCATCCCCCCAGAGACGCAGCGGCAGGATCTCATCGACTTCGTCCTGATCGATGGCCATGACACGCAGCGAGTTGACCCCCTGTTTGAGCTGCACATGCGAGACATACAGCCCATCGGCACCGATCTTGGCTGCGGCTTGGAGGTCGATCTTGTCCTCGTCCTCGAACAGCGTGACGAAACGCAGGTTGGCATCGGACACTTTGACCGAAATCTTGACCCTGTTCGGCCCTTCCTTCTCGATGCCCGCGAGCGTCAGGGTCGGCTGGATGATCGGCCGCGGATTGACCGGGGCATTGACCGGGATGACCAGCGTATGGAAGAGGGTGGCGCGGAAGCGCCCATCGATCGCATCGTCGAAGCGCTCCTCTGCGCGCACCTGGAGCTTGATCGACGCGCCCGAGAAGGGCGTCATCTTATCCCCGCGCTTGACCTCCTTCAGCACCTTGATCGGCACCTTCACCGTGACCGTGCCGTCCTTGGGCAGGGGCTCGAGCTTGATGCGATTCTCACCGAGCTGGACATAGGGGTCATTGTCCTTGAACACGCGCAGATCGATCTTCGAGGACGGCCCGCTGCCATCATTGCGCAAGGTTAACTGGATCGCGGCTGATTCATCGGGATTCAGCTGCCCATCGCCGCTATGCTCCTCGAGCTGCCAGCTGTAGCTGAAATGGGGTCGGGGCTGCGCCTGCACCTGCAGGCGGACCAGGACTTTCGCCAGGACCTCGCTCTGGCCATCGTGGAAGAGTTCGAGTTCGAAGCGCTCCTCGCCGGCATAGAGGCGGGGCGGAACCTTGAACGAGAGCGTCCCGTTGACGGTCGCATTCGCGGGAACAGCGCCGAAGATCACCTCATCCTCCCATAGCGGGCTGAACTTGTCCGCCTTCACGACCCCGTAGATCCGGCCGATATCGGTTGCCGAGACGTTCTTCACCGTGAAGGCGAGATCGGCGCTCTCTCCAGCCACGATCTTGGTCACGCCGGAATAGCTCAGCGTGCAGGCGCCTGCCGGCACCGGCGATGAGGGACCCCATTGGATCGCGGGCTTGTGCGCCGCCAGCAGCGCCGCCAGCGCCTTGGACTCGACCTCCGCGCGCGCTGCAACCGGGGCGCGCAGCTGTTCGATCAGGAACTGCCGCGAGGTCCCAGCCTTGGCCGCGGCGGCAGCCCCGGTGGCGAAATCGGGGGAGCTGACGGCGGTCTTGAGCAATTCGATGACCAGGCTCGCCTCCTGGTCGGGGGTGAAGTCCCGGCTCGCTATGCCAGACTTCTTGATGTCGTCCTTGCTGAGGAACCGTGCCAGCCAGCCGAGCTGGTATGCTGCCGGATGCTCGTACGCATGCTTGTTTTTCAACGCGAATTCCTCATCGATCTCTCGCGTACCGAGGAATGGCACCATATCGATGCTGCCATCTTCACGCTGGCTATGCTGTACCAGCTCGATGTCCGGATTGATCCCGACATCCTGGATCGAGACACCGCCAGGCAGCTGGTACTCCTGGATGGTCAGCTTCAACCGGCTGCCATCGGCCAAGTCCTTGATCGTCTGGACCGAGCCCTTCCCGAAGGTGGTGCTGCCAATGACCACCGCCCGGTCATTGCATTGGAGTGCGCCGCTGAGGATCTCGGCCGCACTTGCACTTCCGCCCGAGGTCAGGACCACCATC
The DNA here is from genome assembly GCA_003136555.1 of Planctomycetota bacterium. Lineage (GTDB taxonomy): Bacteria > Planctomycetota > UBA11346 > UBA11346 > UBA11346 > BOG-1363. Next base: position 13,766 of record PLEW01000085.1, read on the forward strand.
GGCAGGTCGAGGATCTGCCTGGCTGAACTCGTGTAGATCTGAGGCTGGCCATCCGAGGTGACGGTCCGCACGATCTCCTGGCCCTTGCTGAGGAAGAAGTCGCTGATCAGGCGTGCCTGATCGAGCAGCCCTCCGCCATTGAAGCGGAGATCGAGCACAAAGCACTTCATCGGCCCGATCTTCTTGAGGTCATTGATGGCATGGTAGAGATCGCGTGCGGTATATCCGTTGAACTCATCCATGCGCACGTAGCCGATGTCTCCGGTGCGATACTTCTGCATGGTGATGACCTGCACCAGATCGCGGGTGATCGGGATGTCGACCGCATGGTCGACGCCCTTGCGCTCGACGGTCAGCAGAACCTGCGAGCCCTTGGGGCCCTTGATGCGCCGGACCGCCTGATCGAGGCTCAGACCAGCGGTCTTCTCGTTGTCGATCCCGAGGATGATGTCGCCGTCCTCGACGCCGGCGCGATCGGCCGGCAATCCCGGCATGACATGCTCGATGCTGATCAGGCCTTCGTCCTGGTTGAGGAATGCACCGATGCCGTAGAATTCCCCGGCGATGTCCTCCCTGAACTCCTTGGCCGGCTCAGGCGCCATCAGGACGGTATGCGGATCGAGGCAGGTGAGCGCGCCGTTGACGAGATCGTAATCGAGTTCACGGGCACGGCTCGGCTTGAAGCCGGATTGGTCGACTGCCAAGCGTACCTGCTCGATCAACAACATCGCCTCTTCGAGATTCCTGGGTTCGGATGCCGGAATCTGCGTATTGGCAGCGCCGACCGTCAGGGTGATCGCAGGCCCATTCCATTTCGTGACAATGCTCGATTCATCCGTTTCAAGCTGCCTTAAGGCCCGCTCGACCATGAGCCGCGGCTGAAATCGCTGGTGGTCGTAGTAATCGCGCTCGAGGTACTCTCCGACTGTCGGGGCGAGGTTCGCAAACGGCACGGGATCTTCGCCATGGACCAGCGAGGATGACGCACAGGCGAGGAGGAGCAGCAGCGGGAACAACTGGCGGGTGGGCGTGGCCACGGGGAGCCTTTCCGGCTGGCAAGCAGCTCGTTGACCATGGTAACGATAGCGGACTGCCAGGCCAAGCGCCAGGCATGCAGGACAAAGGCCATACGTCGGGCGTACCACACAGAGCGCAGAGCTGGCAGCCGTGCAGGTGGTACCGCTGTTGCCAACTGCCGTTTCAGCCCCCCACTGCGATCACCACCAGGGTCAGGTCATCAAGATGCCTCTCTCCTCCCAGCCAAGCCTCGACCTCGGCGATGACCTGGGCCATCATCTCGCTGGGCCCAACCGCTTGGCGCCATCCCCGTTGCGCAACCGCGGCGAGCCTCGCCTCGCCATAGACCTCGCCCCGGGAATCGACCGCCTCGGTGAATCCATCGGTATAGAGGATGAGGTAGTCGCCGGGAGCGAGGACCCCCCCGGACTGCAGCGGAAAGGCCTCGTCAGGCACGATGCCCAAGGGCATCCCGCAGCTGTCCAGCCAGCGGGGTTCCCCATGGTGGAGCCACAAGAGCGGATTGTGCCCAGCAGATACGTACGAGAATGCCAGCGTCGCCGGTTCGATCTGGACCAGGGCGAAGGTCATGAATCGACCGCTCTGGGTATGGTAGAGGGCCTCGTTGAGCACCAGGGTCGCCGGTTCAATCCTCGCGCCGGCGCGGATCTGCTGCTGGATGATGGCATGGGCCATGGTGGTATACAGCGCCGCCCCGAGGCCATGGCCACTGACATCCCCAATCATGGCGACCAGCTGATCATTGCGCGTCAGGAAGGAGAAGTAATCCCCCCCTGTCTCATCGCATGGTCTGGAGCTGCCTTCGGCCCTCAAGCGTCCGATCTTGATGCCATGCTCCGGATACATCTGCCGCTGCACTTCATGGGCGAGTGTCATCTCACGCTTGAGCCGCTCCTGATCGAGGGTGTTGCGCACGAGCAGGGCATTGTTCAGGGCAATCGCCGCCATGCCGCAGACCGTCAGGGCGATGCGCTTCTGGCTTTCGCTGAAATCCACTTCGGGATTGGCCAGCATCACCACACCCTGCATGCGATCGCGGCTTGCAATCGGCAGGACCAGGAGGCCATCGAGCTGCGCCTCGAGGCCAGAGACGTCCAGCTGCGTACGGATTGCCGGGCCATCCAGGCAGATCGCCTGGCCAGTCCCGAGCACCACGTCGGTGATCTGGCGGCCATCACGATCACGAATCGCGCGGATATGCTTCTCGGTCAATCCGAGCGAGACGTTGAGGTTCAGCCGTCCATGCTCGTCGGCAGTCAGCACCGCACCGACCTGGGCCCGCACCGATCCCATCACCATCTCAAGGATGCGGACCAGGAGGATCTCGATATCAAGATGATGGAGAAGGTGCCCGGCGTTGATCAGCTGGGCGGCCTCCGCTTTGACCTGACGCAGATCGTCAGCCATCGCGATCCGTCTATGCACCATCAGCAGCGCTGGGCCGAGCAGCTGGCACAGCTCCTCGACGATGCTCCTTTCATACGGCCCGTCGCCCAGCAGCGCCAAGATGCCGACCCAGGAGCCGCCGCTCGACAGCAGATGCGCACCAGGCGGCAGTTCCGCGCCGGCAATCGGTGCGGCGATTTCCTCGCATCCCGTCTCGCAACCGAAGCCGGCAGCAGGATAGAAGAGGCCCTGGTCGGCAGCGTAGAGATACAGGCGTGCCGGGAGCGCCTTGGCTGCCACCAGCACGGCATGGAGATGGTCAACGAGGTCCTGGCTGCTCTCGACACCGAAGAGCGCGTCCGCCAGCCCCGTCAGGCTGATGATGGGATGGTGTGGCCAGTCAGGGCGCATGGAGCAGTAAATACCGGGCCTGCGCCAATCGACTGGGGAGATTTCTCATGTTTGGATCTATGCCAGGGAAGTATCCGCAGCGGTGATGATCCCAGGCACTACATCGACCAATTGCTGGAAAACCGCTGCGTCTATGCCGGCGCTCCTGATCAGGCTCGACTCGAGACGGCAATCGAAGGGGTGGTCCGCCACTACCCCTCCAAGGGCGGCGTAGACAAGCCTCTCAGCGACAAGCACGACCGATAATTGCCGTAGTTCACCGGCAGAATTGATGCCGGGGATGCGATGATGCCGGCTGATTGCGATGACGATGTTGCGGGGAAGACGCCATTTCTCAGCGATGCGATCGCCCACCCAGCAGTGATCGTAGCCGAGAGCCTTCCGCTCGCGGGTCAGGATGTCGTTATCGACATCATGAGCGCGTCGCAGGCTGATGCCGTGGGTAGCGAGCAATGGGCCCATCACCAGCATGCCGACATCACGCAGGAGCCCCGCGACGAAGTACTCCTCTGACTCCTGGGACGTCATCCCGGTCTGGCGTCCGATCTCGCGGGCAACAGCTGCAGTGGCGATGCTGTTCTTCCACAAGCCCTGTGGCGTGAAACCGTACGCTGACAGATCCTTGACCAGCAGGTTCGCAGCTGAGGCCGCGAGCACCATGCTCCGCAGGCTCGCAAAGCCGATAATCGCCACTGCCTGGGTGATCGAGGCAACCGGGTTGGTGAGGGCGTAGAATGGGCTGTTCACCATCTTCAGCAACCGGCCTGCGATCACCATGTCCTTCTTGATCAGAGCCTCGAGATCTGCCGCCGAGCTGTGATGGCTGCCCACCTGGGCGAGAATGCTGTTGATGACGGTCGGCAAAGGCGGCACCAGGTCGATCGCTGCAATCATCTCCTCTTCCGAGATGCGAATGGTGGTTCCGGCCATCGCTTGGCGGTAGGCAAGACCTGAATCGTGATCGGCGGTCTGCGCTGGACCGGGCTTGAAACGCTTGCCCTTGAACAAATCGTCTGCCATACGCTGGGACCCTATCACGTCTTCGTGTGCCCGCCAAGGACGACTTGCCCGGGGTCATCATCTGGACTTGCCATCCGAGAAGGAGTATCGTGTGCACCCGTACTGGAAACCCCGTGCTCCTCAGCGATCTGTCAAGCGTTTCCGCTCATTGCCCTCTGCAAAGCAGTATGGCCTTGCCACCGACGTCACGCATCCAGGTGCGACCGCTGCCATGAGCGCCGCTGACGATGAGCAGGTCGAAAGCCGGCTCGCGCATGCGATGGCCATGCTCCGCCATGCCGAGGAATCCTTCCTCGACGATCTGGTCCAGACCTGTCGAGGTGATCCGGCCTTCAGCTCGGCCTTCCGCCGCTGGGAGGAACGGCTGACCTTGCTCAAACTGCAGCTCCATCGCATGGAGCACCGGCTGCAGCACTATCTGCATGTCTCTGGAAGCGGAGAGCCTGATCTCGACCTGCCGCCCGCGCCCGTGGTGAATCGCAGATCGGTGGCCCGTGCCTGGCGCGAGCGCCTCGAACAGTGGTTCTCCGCGCAGCATATCGACACTGCCTATCGCCGCATCGAGAACGCCCTCGACCATGACCAGGAGGCGATGACCGCCGACATCATCACCGATCTCGTGACGGTCGCCGAGATCGCAGAGGTGACCCTCGCTGCGCTTGCCGATCTCGATGCTCGGAGGGATTACTCCCATCTCGAGGACTACGCCTTCTACCGCGTCCTGAGCCCGTGGCGCGCACAGGGGATGACGGCCCTGCTAGATACCATGCGCTGGCTTTTCGAAAGCGTCCGCGAGCATGAGGATTGGTGAAGAGACGCAGGCACCACCCCGCACACGACACGGCGCTGCTGGGCGGCCGAAGATCAGGCAGTGCGAGCGAGTACAGGACACGGAGCATGCACATGCGTGCGGGCCAGGCCAAGAGTTCGCACTGCACGTAGTCGTCGATCATGCCTGTGATGAACCAGCCCGAACGGCGAGGCATGATGCCGGCATCGATGCCTCGGTGGAGCGGGAGCGCGACAGATGAGCATCGTGTCGTCATCGATGGCTATGACGGCACCCGCGGTCACTTCGGCTCATTCATCAGGGCGTGCACCTGCAAAACGCAGCGCTCTCCGCATCTCATTCGCCGGCGCGTCCTGAAGCTCCTCAACGGCTGCCCCGGCCACGCCAACCAGGTGCGTACCGGCACACGCAGCAATGCCGAGCATTCCCAGTGCACCAGTGGTAACGGACGTATGATAACAGGCCAGAGCGGCTAAGCCTTCCCGCCACGCATACAGCCCGCAGGCTCAGGCCAGCCCACCTGCGAGCAGGGTCCCGAGATCATCCGGTTGCTGGCGGATGGCGAAATAGAAGGGCCCAAACTCGGCGTAGCGCGAACTCGCCGGATCAAAGCGCATCTCTGTGACCAAACGCTTGATTGCCAGCGGATTGGCACTGTGCAGGCTGACCCCCCATTCCCAGTCATCGAGGCCGATGGACCCACAGACCACCTGCGTCACTTCGCGACTGAACTTATGGCCCAGCTTGCCGTGTCCGCGCATGAGCGAACGGCGCTCTTCAATCGACAGCGCATACCAATTGAACTGCTCTCCACGTCTCTTGCTCATCGGATAGAAGCAGATGTAGCGCTGGTCCGGGATGGATCGGAAAACCCGTGCCTCAAGCACCTTGCATTCCTTGGCCATCACCTCGGTGAACACCTCGTCATAAGCTGCGGACCCCGGCTTGGCCCCCTTCTCCGCAGCCTTCCGCTGGGCGATCGCCGTTGCCTCATAAAGGCTCGCCTCGATGACCGAGAAGTAGGAGTAGACCGGTCGCAGATAATTGTATAGGCGCAAGCGCCGGAACGACCGCTCGGTCCGATTGAGCGCATCGACATTCTTGCGGTAATGCAGGAACATCAGCTCGCCCTTCTGCCCGAGCATGCTGTAGAGGGCGCTATGGGTCTCGCCTACGCCTGCCACGTCCTGGAGCCAGGTCGAGGCCTCACCGATGACGGCTTCCCGCTCTGCGCTCGGCTGTGCCTGCCAGAACGACCACGATACAGCATAGATGTCATGGAGGACATAATGACCCTCGAGAGTCTGCGGGGCATCGATGATAGGGGCTTCGCTCATAGAAGAATCGTCCTAGTGCCAGTCTGCCGTGGCTGCCTCAGGAAGGCAATCGCCTAACAACCCTGACGTGACACGCCTGGCTCCCATGGTCAGCACCCTGCACCTGCAGCTAGACCTTCGCGGGCTTGCGCCGGGTCGTCCCGGTTCCAACGTCTTCCCCCTTGCGCACCACCCATGACCCATCGACGAGGAAGGCCGTCCAGCCGGTGGGCTCCCCACCTGATTCGCTGGCAAGATAATGCTCGCGGGTCTTGCGATTGAACTTCACCAGCGTCGGATGGCCTGCATTGTCGACTTTCGGCGCATCGGCTAGATAGAGGAATTTCGGGTCCAACTCGGCCTTATGACGAAGTAGATCCTCGACTTTCGGAGCGCGCGTCTCTCGCACCTTGGGGTAGAGGTTGGAGGCGAGAAACACGCCGAGAGCGCCGTCGCGCAGGACGAAATAGCCGCCCTTCTCGCATGCCAGCTCCGGCATCCGGACTGGGGTCGCCTTGGGTGGAGCAGCACTGCCATTGCGCAGGAGCTTGCGGGTATTACGGCACTCCGGATAGCGGGTGCAGCCGAAGTATTTGCCAAAGCGCCCCGATTTGAGCTGCATCGGCGCCGAGCACTTGTCGCACTCGATGATCGGACCGTCATATCCGCGCAGCTTGAATTGGCCCTCTTCGACCAGCGTCCCTGAGCAATCGGGATTGCGTCCGCAGATATGCAGCTTGCGCCGCTCATCGACCAGGTAGCCATCCATCGCCGTTTCGCAGATCGGGCATCGCTTCTTGGCGAAGATCGCCTTGGCCTCCGCATCCGAGGCCTCATCTTCCTCCCCTATTGGCGCGACCGCCACCGCCTCATCTCCACTCACCAGGTTCATGGTATTGGTACAGCGCTCCTTCTTGTCAAGGTTGTAGCCAGTGCAACCAAGGAAGACGCCGGTCCTGCCGGTGCGGATGGCCATCGGGCGTCCGCACTTCTCGCACATAATCTTGGTCGGCACCGGCTCGTTGGTGCGCATGGTCTGGCTCGCATCCTGGAGCTTGGCCTTGAACCCATGGTAGAAATCGTCGAGCACACCCTTCCATTCCGACTTGGCATCGGCGATCTCGTCGAGATCCTCCTCCATCCCCGCGGTGAAATTGTAATCCATCAGATCGGGGAAGGATTCGACCAGCCGATCGGTGACGATGTCGCCAAGCTTCTCAGCGTAGAACCGGCGGTTGGCGAGCTTGACATAGCCGCGGTCCTGAATCGTCGAAATGATCGCCGCATAGGTGGATGGACGCCCTATGCCGCGCTTTTCGAGCTCCTTGACCAGGCCAGCTTCGCTGTATCGGGCTGGCGGCTTGGTGAAATGCTGGCTGGGATCGAGTTTGGCCAGGCCGAGGCGCTGTTTCAGCGCCACCTCGGGTAGCACCACATCCTCCTGCTTGATCGGCGGCTGCACCTTCTGGTAGCCTTCGAAACGGAGCACCCTGCCGCGCGCGACCAGTTCGTAGTTCTGAGCCGCGATGGTGATCGTCGAAGTCTCGAATTCCGCCGGCGGCATCTGACAGGCGACGAATTGCCGCCAGATCAGGTCGTAAATGCGGGCCTCATCGTTCTCGAGCCCGTCGATCTCGCGGTGCGCGACGTCAGTGGGCCGGATAGCCTCATGCGCCTCCTGGGCATTGGCCTTCGATTTATATGATATCGGCGCCTCGGGGACGAAGCGCGCCCCGAACTGCTCCGCGATCAGACTCCGGCATGCCGCCACCGCCTCTGCGCTCAGATTGGTGGAATCCGTACGCATGTAGGTGATATGGCCCGCCTCATAGAGACGCTGCGCCAGGGTCATGGTCTTCTTCACCGAGAATCCGAGGCGGACGGAACTGGCCTGCTGGAGCGTCGAGGTGATG
>PLEW01000026.1 GCA_003136555.1 Planctomycetota bacterium
GCTCAGGCCGCACCCCCGCCCCCGCCGGCCGACCGCCCACTGGTCTACGATGCCCCCCGGTCGCTGGCCCGCTTCAGCGAGTGGGCGCGGTCAGGCGAGGCGCAGTGGGACCGTTCGGAAACCCAGGACGATGCCCTCTCCGGCGTTTCTGGGGAGATCAGCCACCCGCTCGAGCCGGGGCTGTGGCGCATCGAGGCGACCCTGGTGCTGGGCGCGGGCGAGCTGAAGACTGATCACGCCGCCATCGGGGTGGTCGGTGCCGATGGCGAGCATTACGAGGTGACCATCGATAATCAGGGCAAGGACCTGCTGCTGTCACTGCTCACGCTCAGCGGGCAGAAGGTAGACGAATACATCGCCAATGACATCGTCCACGCCCAGACCCTCCACGTGGTCCTGCGTCATGATGCGGCCCAATTCCTCGAGATCGAAGCCGGTGATAAGCCCTTGGCCAAGCCGATCGGCCTGCCAGGCAAGGCGCTGCCCTTCGCCTCCGTCTACCTGCGGGTCAAGAACACCACCAAGACCGGCACCGCATTGACGGTCGAGAAGCCAACGGTGCAGTACCCCAAGCCCTGAACGCAGTCGATGCGGCGGCGCTGCCGCCAGCCGCGCCCCCGGGGCTCAGCCTGCTGATGGGGCGACGGTGATCTTGGCCGTCGCCCGTTCGGCAATGCGGGTGCCGCGTGAGGCGATGCCGCCCGGCTCCACGGTCGCCAGATNNATCTTGGCCGTCGCCCGTTCAGCGACGCGCGAACCGCGCGAGCCGGTACCGCCGGCCTCCAGGGTGGCGAGGTCGAAGCTCTCTTCGGTGATGCGCAGGCGCGGCGCCGGCACCATGTGCGCGGTGACGATGCCGCCCTGAGCGGTGCTGAGATAGTCGATGCGCCCTGCGCGCTCCTTGATCAGCTCGTACTCCTTGTCATGGATGAAGGCCTGGATGACGACCTTCTTGGCCCACGGGATCTTCTCCTTGTCGCGGTAGACCACGGTGATGGCGAGGCCCTTGGCCGGATCAAAGACGTCAAGGTAGACCAGCTTGCCCTCAAGCAGGGTCTTCTCCGGCGGCGCCATGATCTTGAAGACGCCGTTCTGCATGATGGCGATGACCTTGTCGTATTCGGTCACCTTGATCTCGCGGTCGGTGGCGCGCACCGCCGAGCCGAAGAAGCCGGTCTCCTGGTCGTAGCCGAGCTTGATGTTGGCGCGCGCGACCGCCTTCTCGTCGATCTCCTCCATCGACTTGACCCTGGTCCGCCGGGGGAAGTGCTTGGCGTACTTGTCATGCAGGTATTCGAGCCAGGCGATGGTGGTGCCGGTGAGGTTCTTGAGCTTGGCCTTCGCCTCCTTGATCGCGCGCACGATGTCATCGATGTCGCGCCGGTTCTTGTCGATGTCGTACTGCGAGATGCGCTTGATGCGGATCTCGAGCAGGCGCTCGACGTCGTCGGCGACCATGTCGCGGATGAAGAGCTCCTTGAACTGCTCCATGCCCTTCCATACCGCCTGGTTGACGCCCTCCTCGGTGGTCTGGTTCTCGATCTTCTTGTACACGCGGTTCTCGATGAAGAGCTGCTCCAAGGTGAGCCAGTGCTGCTTGTCGGTCAGGCCGAGCAGCTGGTGCTCGAGCTCCGCCTTGATGATCGCGGTCAGCCGGGTGGTGCACTCCTCGAGCACCTCCTTGACCCCCAGCTCGGCGGGCTTGCGTTCGCGGATCACCACCAGGTTGGCATTGACCTCGAGCTCGCAGTTGGTGAAGGCGTAGAGCTGCGGGATGATCTCGTCGGCGCTCACGCCGCGCGGCAGGTTGAGCTCGATGCGCACCTCCTCGCGGGTCTTGTCGAGGATCTCGCTGATCTTGAGCTTGCCCTTCTCGACCGCGGTCTCGATAGAGGCCATCATCGTCTCGGTGGTCGTGCCCCACGGCAGCTCGGTGATGACCACGCGCTTGTCGCCATCCGCCTCGATCTTCGCGCGCACCTTGACCCGGCCGCGGCCGTCATCGTATTCGCTGGCGTCCATGATGCCGCCGGTGGCGAAATCGGGGCGCAGCGACCGGTACGGCTCGCCCTTGAGGATCTTGATCTGGGCCTGCAGCAGCTCGCCGAAATTGTGCGGCAGGATCGAGGTCGCCATCCCCACCGCGATGCCCTCGGTGCCGAGCATGAGGATGACCGGCACCTTCGCCGGCAGGCAGGTCGGCTCCTCGCGCCTGCCGTCGTAGCTGGGGATGAACTGGGTGAGCGCGGGATTGAACAGCGTCTCCTTGGCCAGCGGGGTCAGACGGCATTCGATGTAGCGCGAGGCCGCGGCGCCGTCGCCGGTCATGATGTTGCCGAAGTTCCCCTGCTTCTCGATGAAGTAGCCGAGGTCGGGGTTGCCCGTCGCCCGGCCCTTGTTGGCGAGCACCACCAGCGCATCTCCTATCGACACGTCGCCGTGCGGATGCAGTTTCATGCAGTCGCCGATGATGTTCGCCACCTTGGTGAACTTGCCGTCATCCATCGAGAACAGCGTGTGCAGGATGCGCCGCTGCACCGGTTTGCAGCCGTCATACAGTTCGGGGATGGCGCGGTCGACGACGACGTAGCTCGCATACTCGAGGAAATTGCGGCGCATCAGCGGTTCGAGGAGGGTCATGAGGGGTCCAGGGGAGTGATTGGTCGATCAGCGGTGGAGCCGGCCGGCCGGCCCTGCGTGCGCTGATGGCAGAGCGGCACGCAGGCCTGGCTGCTCGGGGGGCGGGAGGGCGGAGGGGAGGTGCGGGTCAGCTGTCCTCCACGATCAGGTTCTGGACGATGAAGGCCTTGCGCTCGGGGGTGTTCTTGCCCATGAAGAACTCGAGCGAATGCGCGACCTCGCTGAGGTTCTCGATCGAGACCTCCTGGAGCCGCATGTCCGCGCCGATGAACTGGCCGAATTCCATCGGGCTGATCTCCCCAAGTCCCTTGAAGCGGGTGGTCTCTGGGCTCTTGAGCTCCTTCTGCGCGGCGTTGCGCTCGCCCTCGCTGTAGCAGTAGACCGTCTGCTGCTTGTTGCGCACGCGGAACAGCGGGGTCTCGAGGAAGTAGATGTGCCCGTTCTTGACCAGCTCCTCGAAGAAGCGCAGGAAGAAGGTCAGCAGCAGGTTGCGGATGTGCATGCCGTCGACATCGGCGTCGGTCGCGACGATGACCAGGTTGTAGCGCAGCCCCTCCAGGCCGTTCTCGATGCCGAGCGCCGACATGATGTTGTAGAGCTCCTCGTTCTTGTAGACCGTCTCCTTGCCGAGGCCGAAGCAGTTCAGCGGCTTGCCCTTGATGGTGAAGATCGCCTGGGTTTCGACATCCCGGCACATCACCAGCGAACCGCCCGCGGAATCGCCTTCGGTGATGAACAGCGTGGTCTCATTGCGCCGGTCCTTGCCCTTCTTCGGTTCGGGATCGCAGCGGTGGATCTCGCAGTCGCGCAGCTTCGGGATGCGCAGCGCCACCGAGCGCGCGCGTTCGCGCGCCTCCTTCTTGATCTTTGCCAGCTCGGTGCGCAGGCGCTCGTTGGCCTTGATCTTGTCGATCAGCCTGGTCGCCGACTCGGGGCTGGTGTGCAGCCAGCGCTCGACCGCCTCCTTCACCGCCGGCACCAGCCAGGTGCGCACGTCCGAGCCCAGCTTGTTCTTGGTCTGCGACTCGAAGACCGGGTCCTGGAGCTTGATCGCGATGGTGCCGATGATGCCTTCGCGCACATCCTCGCCGGCGAAGCTCTTGCCGGCGAACTCGTTGACGCCCTTGAGCAGCCCTTCGCGGAAGGCCGAGAGGTGGGTGCCGCCATCATTGGTGAACTGGCCGTTGACGAAGCTGAAGTAGGTCTCGCCGTAGGTGCCGGTATGGGTGAGGGCGAACTCGAGCTTGTCCTCGCGGTGGTGGAAGACCTCGTACTGCGTCTGCTCCTCGCCGATCTCGGTGCGCAGCAGGTCCTTCAGCCCGTCCTTGGAGTGGTAGGTGGTGCCATTGTAGATGATGCTCAGGCCGGAATTGAGGTAGCAGTAGTAGCTCAGCCGCTTGGCGATGAACTCGTCATGCCAATGGTAGGTCTTGAAGATCTCGGGGTCGGGCGAGAACTCGACATAGGTGCCGTTCGGCTGGCTCTTGTCCCGGCCCTCCTCCTCGGCCTTCAGCTTGCCGCGCTCGAACAGGGCGCGCTTGAAGGCCCCTTCGCGGTAGCTGATGACCTCGAAGCGGCTGGAGAGCGCGTTGACCGCCTTGGTGCCCACCCCATTCAGGCCGACCGAGAACTGGAAGACGTCATCGTTGTACTTGCCGCCGGTATTGATCTGGCTGACGCATTCGATCACCTTGCCCAGGGGGATGCCGCGGCCGAAGTCGCGGATGGTGATGGTCTCCTCCTGGCGGGTGATCTCGACCTTCCTGCCCGCCCCCATGATGAATTCATCGATCGAGTTGTCGACGATCTCCTTGAGCAGCACGTAGATGCCGTCGGACGGGTTGCTTCCGTCGCCGATGCGGCCGATGTACATGCCCGTGCGCAGGCGGATATGGCTGAGCGCATCCAGGCTCTTGATCGCCTTCTCGTCGTATTCGACCTTCTGCTTCGCCATGTGCTGATCTCTTTCGGTGATTGTGCAGCATACGGTGGGGGGGCCATTCGGACCGTCAAGGGGTAGTAGTCCGGTGCCTGCTGGCGTGCCGGAGCCGGGCTGTAGGAGGGTGCCGGAGGCGGCCCTGGCACCGTGGCTGCGCCGCCTACAGTCGTCGCATCCATGCCATTTGCGACCAATCTCCACACCCACACCTACCGCTGCCAGCATGCCAGCGGGGATGCCTCCGACTATGCCCGCCACGCCTGCGCTGCGGGCCTGGCGGTGCTGGGCATGGCTGATCATACCCCTCTGCCCGACGGACGCTGGCCGGACATGCGCATGGCCATGGATGAGCTGGACGGCTACCAGGCCGCAGTGGACCGTGCGCGAGCGGAATATCCGCAACTGCGCATCCTCATGGGGCTTGAGTGCGAATTTGCAGTTGAGTACGAATCCTTCTACCGTGATGAGATCCTCGGTCGGCGCGGGTTCGATTATCTGATCGCCGGCTGCCATTACACGCCGCTGGACGGGGGGTGGATACCGAGCTTCGGGGGTCTGGACTCGTCGCGCACGCTGCGGGCGTACGCCGATTACACCATCCGTTCGATGGCCTCCGAGCTCTTCGCCTTCGTCACCCACCCGGATCTGATCGGGTGCAGCAACCAGGAGTGGACCACCAATACCGCCGCCTGCGCCCGTGACATCTGCCAGGCGGCCACGGCTCTGGGCGTGCCCCTCGAGATCAACAGCTATGGCCTGCGCAAGCCGTGGATGAACATCCCCGGCGGGTCGCGACCGGCCTATCCGTGGCTGCCCTTCTGGGAGACCGCCCAGGACATGGGGACCTCGGTCGTCCTCAGTTCAGACGCCCACCGGCCGGTCGATGTCGCCGCCGGTTATGCCGAGGTGGCCGCCATCCGCGACCGCTACCGGCTCCACGAAGCGGATCTCAGCTACCTGACCCAGCCGCGTACTGGCGCCGCGAGCCGCTGAACGGCTTCCGGCGGCGGATGGCCCTCAGGGCGATTGCGGCGGGGTCTCGGCGTTGATCGGCTGCGCGGGCGCGCGCCGGAACACCAGGGTCACCAATCCGCCAATGACCAGCGCCAGGCCGATGACCCCTGCGCAGACGATGCCGATGAGGATGACCTGCGGCTCCGCCTCGATCGGCTGGCCGAACAAGGCCACCGTCCCCTGGCGATTGCCGGAGAGCCCCTCCTGGTTCACCCAGTAGACATAACCGGCCATCACGATGATGGCCGAGCCGGAGATCAGGCGGATGGCGGCAGAGATATAGCGCATGGCATCCTCGCGCGACGGGAGCCCGGTGCAGGTACTGCCCTGCGCTGAGTGGGCATCCGAGTGGGCGAGGATACGGCGCCGGGCGGTCGGCTCAAGCGGCGAGCACGGATATGGGGCGGAGCTGAAGCCCGGCAGCGCCGGATCGCCGGACGCCCGCCGGGCGGCGCGCAGGGGGCGGGCGGGTGGTGCCCGGGGCTACGCCGCCCGCCACCAGCGGCTCAGGATTCGGGATCGGTGCTGGCGCCATCGAGGAGATTGATGTTCGCGGCCTTGACCTTGGCGGCGATCTCCTCGGTGACCTTGGGATTGTCCTTGAGGAACTGCTTGGAGTTCTCCCGGCCCTGGCCGAGCTTGACCGCGCCATAGGTGAACCAGGCGCCGGACTTCTGCGCCACTTTGGCGAGCACGGCCAGGTCGAGCAGATCACCGGTGTAGCTGATGCCTTCGTTGAACATGATGTCGAACTCGGCCTTGGTGAAGGGCGCGGCGACCTTGTTCTTCACCACCTTGACGCGCACGCGATTGCCGACGGTGCGGTCGCCATCGGTGATCGAGGTGACGCGGCGGATGTCGAGGCGGACGCTGGCGGCGAACTTGAGCGCGCGACCGCCCGGCTGGGTCTCCGGGCTGCCATAGATCACTCCGACCTTCTCGCGGATCTGATTGATGAAGATCACCGTGGCCTTCGACTGGGATATCGCTGCGGTGAGCTTGCGCATCGCCTTGGACATCATGCGCGCCTGCAGGCCGACCTGGGTATCCTCCATCTCACCGTCGAGTTCCGCCTTGGGCGTGAGCGCGGCGACCGAGTCGACCACCACTACGTCGACGGAATTCGAGCGCACCAGCAGATCGCAGATGTCGAGGGCCTGCTCGCCGTAGTTGGGCTGGCTGACCAGGATGTCGTTGAGATTGACGCCGATGCGTTCGGCCCAGCTGGGGTCGAGGGCATGCTCGGCATCGATGAAGGCGACCACGCCGCCCTCCTTCTGCGCCTGCGCGGCGATGCTCAGGGCGAGGGTGGTCTTGCCGGACGATTCCGGTCCGTAGATCTCGACGATGCGGCCGCGCGGAACGCCGCCCACGCCGATGGCGAGGTCGAGGCTGAGCGATCCGGTCGAGATGGTGCCGACGTCGACCTTGTCGAACTGCCCCAGGCGCATGATCGAGCCCTTGCCATAGACCTTGTCGATCTGGTCGAGGGCCGCCTCGAGGGCCTTCTTCTTGGCGGGGTCGTTGCTGTTCGAGATGGAGGTCTGCTTTTCCTGCCCATCGGAGCGGGCGGGTTGGCGGGCGGAGGCGGTGTCGGAAGCCATGGGTTGGTCCTGGTAATGAGTGGTTGGATGATGGAGAGCGGTGAGGAGGGGCGCCGTCGGCCCACGTTGGACGACCGGTAGGGAGCGCTTGGAGGTGGTACGTTCAGGCGACGGTGCGGTAGACGAAGCACAGCGGGCCGACGATCTGCACCGTGCCTGCGTGGGTCTTGAGGATCACCAGCGGCTTGTACTTGGGATTGGCGGGAATGAGCTCGATGCGGTCGGCGTAGAAGCGCACGCGTTTGAGCGTGGCTTCGCCATCGACGACCACGGCTGCGACCTGGTTATCGGCTACGCGTCCGCCTTCCTGGATGACGGCGAAATCGCCATCCAGGATGCCGGCATCGACCATCGAATCCCCGCGCACCTTCAGGGCGAAGCGCCCAGGCGCCGGCTGGATGTCCTTGAGATAGCCGGCGTGCTGCTCGCTGGCCAGGATCGGCACGCCCGCGGCGATGGCGCCGATCACCGGCACGCCTTGGCGTGCTGGCGTGCGGCCGATCGCGATCCAGCCGGTCTCGGTCAGGCGCACATTGCGCTTCTTCTCCCGATCGGCCTCGATCAATCCCTTGCGCACCAGCGCCTCGACATGCTTGGAGACCGCCGATGGAAAGGCATAGCCGAAGTGCTCGGCCACTTCGGCGCGGCTGGGCTGGCGGCCCGCATTGTCGGCGTCAGCGAAGTAGTGGAGGATTTTGGATTGCTGGGTCGGCAGGGGTCTGTTCATGGGCGCCACCATAGGGCTTTACTGACCCTTGTCAATATGGACTCGATCAGAACCTTGGCCAGATGGGGTTTATCGCCTCAGGCAACCCGCAGGCGGCGCAGCCAGGCGATCAGATGCTCGGTTGCCAGGGACTGTCCATGGGGACGGAACATCAGGCGGATGGTGCGTGCAACCTTGAGATCGCTGATCCGGCTGGAGCTCAGCTCGAAGCCCTGGACGCAGCCATCGGGGATGATGCCCAACCCGAGGCCGGAGCGCACCATCGCCTTGATCACCTCGACATTCGCCAGTTCCATCACCGGCTCGAACGGCAAGCCGGCCTTGGCGAAGGCTTGGTCCAGGAGCGTGCGGATGGTCAGCCCCTTGCTGAAGGTGACGATGCGCTGGCGCGAGATCTCGGCCATGGTGGTGGGGACGTCGCGGCCCGGCAGATTGGCCGGGTAGGCGAGCACGAGCGGATTCTGGAACAGCCGTTCGCAATTCAGGCGCGGATGCTCGGTCGTGCCGACGGCGACATCGAGCTCGTCGGCCAGCAGCATTGCCATCAGCTGCGGGCTCGACTGGCAGACCAGCTGGACATCGATCCGGGGGTTGGCCTGCACGAAGCGCGCCAGATGAGGTGGCAGCATATAGATCCCGATCGAGTCCACCGTGCCGAGCCGCACCCGTCCTGCGACCTCGCCTTGGCGGCTGCGCACCCGCTCGGGCAGGGCCGCCAGTCCGGTCAGCAGTTCGCGTGCGCCTTCGGCGAGGATCTCGCCGGCAGGCGTCAGATGGGCGCCTTGCGAGGTGCGCTCGACCAGGATCGTGTCGAGCTGGTGCTCGAGCTCCTGGATCTGCCTGGTGATCGAGGGCTGGGTCAGCCCGCGTGCCCGCGCAGCGGCGCTCAGGCTGCCGAGCTCGGCGATCGCGAGCAGGCTGGCGAGGGCGTTCGGGGAGAGCTCGGGTGCCGGCATCGCCGCGACGATAGGGGGGCCAGGCCTCGAGGGAACCAGGGAGGCTCCAGCTGCGCCCCCTGGCCGCTGTCCGTGGTTGCGATCGCCATCCCGATGCACACGACAGGGGCATGCGCCGCGACTGCAACGGGATGGTGGTCGCGATCACGGGTGCCAGCGCGGGGATCGGCAGGGCGCTGGCGATCGAGCTCGCCGGCCGCGGTGCGCGCCTGGCCCTGGCAGCTCGCCGGCTGGAGCTGCTCGAGCAGCTCGACCGCGAGCTCGGCGGTGGGCATCTGTGCATACGCGCTGATGTCGCGACCGAGCAGGACTGCGGCTACCTGGTGCATGCCTGCCAGGCCCGCTTCGGACGCATCGATACGCTGGTGTGCAATGCCGGGATCGGCTTGCTCCGCTCCATCGGCGACACCACCGCCGAGGAATGGCGCCTGCTGCTCGCGGTCAATCTCGCGGGGACCGCCGACTGCATCCGCGCCGCGCTGCCGCTGATGCGCCGCCAGGAGCTGCGCCAGGGCTGGCGCGGCCAGGTGGTCATCGTCTCCTCCTGCCTCGCCCGACGTGCGGTCCCGGATATGGGTGTCTATTGCGCGACCAAGGCCGCCCAGCTGGCGCTCGGCGAGTCCCTGCGCCTCGAGGAGCGCGCCAACCGCATCGCCGTCACCACCGTGCATCCGGTCGGGACCGCCACCGAATTCGATGGCGCCGCCGAGCGCCTGAGCGCCCAGCGCATCGGCAGGCGCTCGGCGGGGGAGGCGGTGCAGGACCCCGCGGTGGTCGCGGCGGCCGTCTCCTCGGCCATCATCCGTCCACGGCCAGAGGTCTGGCCGCATCGCATGTCACGCTGGGCCTTCGGCCTGGCGACCCTGATGCCCGGGTTGGCCGACCTCGCCATGGCGCGCTTCCGCCGGCGCATCGATCCCGGAGCGCAAGGGGGGAACACGGTGGAATAGCGGGATCATTCCGCTATGCTAACCAGCCACGGTTGCTCCATGCTGGCTGCGATCCCATCCCCAGCGGCAGTCCTCCCCGCGCCTCCCGGTTCGCCCGCCCCGAGCCGCGCGGTCGCTGGCGCGTCGGCGTCGGCAGCTCCGCCAACCCATGCGGGCCAGCCAGCCTCATCCGCATCCTATGCCGTATCCTCCGCTGGGGCGGATGCCCTGTCGGGGTCGCTGAGGCTCGAGCTGCTCCTGCTGCAGCGCCAGGACCAGGATGTGCGAAGCCAGGAGGCGGCGCATCAGGAAGCAGGAGGATCGCTGGTCAGCGGTGCCAGCTACGAATACCAGCAGGGCCCCGATGGGCGAGCCTACGCCGTCCATGGCGCGGTCAGCATCGATGTCGCGATCGTCCCCGGCGACCCCCAGGCGACGGTGGCCAGGATGCGCCAGGTCCAGGACGCTGCCCTGGCACCGACCCAGCCCTCGGCCCAGGACGAGCGCATCGCCGCCGAGGCCGGGGAGATCGCGTTGACCGCCAACCAGCAGATCATCGCCCAGCAGCTGGCGCGTGCCGCCACCGCTGCCGCCGCTGCCACCGCGACCGCCGCGACCACCGCGCGCGTTGGGGTTGGGCAGCTTCAACGGCGCGCCGAGCACGNNACGACCGCCGCGACCACCGCGACGCCACAGACGGGCTCGGGCTCGGCAGCGTCCGCGTCGTCGAGCGCCGCGGCGGCATCAACGTCGGGAGTGCTGATGACCGATCGCCAGCGCCAGGAACGCATGGTCGCCGCCTATGCGGCCGCCTCCGCCGGCCTCGCCGCCGATGATGCCCAGTTGACGCGCATCGCCTGAGCCAGCTTCAATCCTGGCCAGGTCTGTCGCTGGCATCGACTGCGGTGAGGCCGGTTGCGCAGGAAATGGGCAGAATGCACGGCAGCGGTGGTGTGCTGATTGGCGCGTTGCACGCT
>PLEW01000227.1 GCA_003136555.1 Planctomycetota bacterium
CTGAGGAGAAACTCACGCTAGGGGTACAGCCATGATTCCTTCGTCCATGAAGATTCTCGTGACGGGTGCTACCGGCCACGTGGGCACTGAAGTCGTAAAAGAGCTTTTGAAGCGGAAGGCCAAGGTGCGCATGCTGATGCGCAAGGAAGGCGCCCAAACGCCCAAGGAGGTGGAGGTCGCGATCGGAGACCTGACGGACCCCATCTCGGTGCGGCAGGCGATGCACGGCGTGGACAAACTCTACCTGCTGAATGCAGTCACGCCTGATGAACTGACGCAGGGCCTCATCGCCTACGATGTGGCCAGGAAGATGAAGGTGAAGCAGGTTGTCTACCACTCGGTCTTTCGCACCGAGCATTTCAAGGATGTTCCGCACTTTGCCGCAAAACTGGCGATTGAAAGTGCCCTAAGGGCGTTCGCCGTCCCGTTCACCGTGATCCGACCCAACTATTTCTTCCAGAACGATGTCTTGCTGAAAGATCCGCTGACGAAGGCTGGGATATACCCCACACCCATCGGTCCGGTGGGGATCTCCGCTGTCGACATCAGGGATATCGCTGAGGCCGCCGCGATCGCATTGACCACTGACGGGCATCTTGGCAAGACGTACAACCTAAATGGTCCAGAGACGTTGAGCGGGCCCATGATGGCTTCGATCTGGAGCCGGCAGCTTGGCAAGGAGGTTCGCTACACTGGCGGCGATCTCGATGCGTTCGAGGAGCAGCTGCGTAAGCAGGCCCCACCTTGGTTGGCGTTTGAGATCCGCATGATGTTCCAGGGATACCACGAACGCGGATTTGTGGCGGAGGTCGGTGATGTCGAGGCATTGACTGCGCTGCTCGGCCATGCGCCGCGACGATATGAGGATTTTGCGCTGGAAACCGCAACCACCTGGAAATCGGCCGGGAACACCGGCATGCAGAAGGCACAATGACAGACGACTCGCCCATTTCGCTGCCGGCTGAGTCGCCCATACCGCTGATGATCCCCAGCGGCATCTCACGCTGGCTCGACCGTCCTCCGACCGGGGACTGTGCCATCTCTGTCTGGCGGGTGACACCTATACGATCCTGGTGACGGGCAAAGACACCGCAGGCCGTTATTGCCTCATCGACATGCATGTTCCCCTTGGCGGCGGTCCTCCTCCCCATCGCCATGATTTCGAGGAGATGTTCTCGGTCTTGGAGGGCGAGATTGATGTCGTTTTCCGCGGGATCACCTCAGTCGTGAGATCCGGTGAGACCATCAATATTCCGGCAAATGCGCCGCATTGCTTCAGCAATTCCTCCAGCCAACCGGCACGGCTCCTATGCCTGTGTTCACCGGCCGGACAGGAGGAGTACTTTATGGAGATCGGTGACCCCGTAGCGGATCGCACCTCGACACCACCGTCATTGTCTGAAGCGGATATCCAGGAACGTAAGACGAGAGCGGAGTTACTTGCCGCGAAATACCGGACGGAAATCCTCAAGCCATAGTGCGACTCGCCGCCTCCGCCCACTATGCCTATGGGTGGAAGCGGAGGCCTCTCCTCATTGGTTTCAGTCAGGTCGAATCTGACTCCTAACAGGCGATCAAAGAACTGCCGCTATGGGCAGATTATATGCAGCCGTGGGGCTCAACAAATCATGCGGGGTGGCGCTGCCCGGAACAAACCTGTCACGTGACTGGATGAGCCAGGCAGATGGTCGTCAGCCGAGGCCGGGCTTGGTCGGCCGCAACAGATTAACCGCGTGACAGCCGGCATTCAGTGTGCGATATCCGCTCATGAGCCCCTTTCCTTGCCGTTGGACAAGCGCACACTCGCCACCATGACCGATGCTCAGCTCACCGAGCAGCAGGAGATCGACCGGCAGGAGCTGGCGCTCCGTCGGCGCCAGCGCAGGCTGGCCAAGCTGCCGGTCCTTCAGGACAGGCGCGAATCGCTGAGAACCCTCATCGCAGCCGGGATCGTCACCAGGCAGGGAAAGCTCGCCGCCAGCTACCGCTGAGTTGCCGTGTGTACTCGCTTGCCGGCCTTCGTCATTTGCTTCCATGGCTGCGACCAAAGAGTCGGCAAACGCATCATAGCTGGCACGATGGCGATGCGCCGAAGCGAGAACGACCATGACTGGCTGGGGCATGGCTTCTATTTCTGGGGAGGCAACCATGACCGCGCCCTGGAGTGGGCCAGGCGCCAAGCCAAGTACCCACGAAAAGGGGGGACGAAGATCACCCGTCCGTGTGCCCTTGGCGCGGTCATGCACTTGGGGCACTGCCTCAACCTGATGGAGCACAGGCCGCTGGGGTTGGTGAAGCAGAGCCACGCAGTGCTGGCCGTCGAGCTGGCTCGTGCCGGGTAGCCGATGCCCGAGAATACGACTGCCGGAACCTCAAAGGACCTCCTCCTCCGACGCTTGGATTGCGCCGTCATCGAGTTCCTGCATCAGAGCAACGCGGCCACACGTGAGGCGCCCTATGACTCGGTGCGGGCGATGTTCGTCGAAGGCGAGCCGCTCTACGCTGGGGCTGGCTTGCACAAGATAGAGCCAAATGAAGATCTGCATCCGCGCCCAGCGCTGCATCAAGGGGTTCTTCCTCCCGCGCAGAGAACCGCTGGATGCCGATCCCAGCCCAAGGCGTCCTGGCTCCACCGCGCGATGGACGTGGGCGGCGCACGCCGGTGACGGCGCGCGACCGTCCGGCGGCATAGCCGCACGGCACCCCAGGCTCGGCCGAGCGCAACTGGCAAAGTGCGCTTTGGGGCCTAGCATCCGGCCCTCCTGGACACCCCATGACGCTCCCCAACCTCACCCCGAGCTCCAACCTCGCCGACGTGCGCTATGAGATCCGCGGACCGCTGGCCCGCCGCGCCGCCGAGCTCGAGAAGGCCGGCCATGAGGTGATCAAGCTGAACATCGGCAATCCGGGCGCCTTCGGCTTCCGCATGCCGGAATCGATGCGTTCGGCGATCGTCGAGAACCTCCAGCAGGCAGATCCCTACTGCCACCAGAAGGGCATCTTCCAGGCCCGCGAAGCGGTGGTCATGCAGCAGCATACCCGCGGGGTGATGGATGTCACCGCCGACGAGGTGTTCATCGGCAATGGCGTCAGCGAGCTGATCCTGTTCAGCCTGCGCGCCCTGCTCAACACCGGCGACGAGGTGCTGATCCCCAGCCCCGATTACCCGCTGTGGACCGCCGCGGTGGTGATCAATGGCGCCAAGGCGGTGCACTACCCCTGCACGCCCGAACGCGGCTTCCTGCCCGCGGTCGCGGATCTCCGCCGCCTGGTGACCCCGCGCACGCGCGCGCTGGTCATCATCACCCCCAACAATCCGACCGGGGCGGTCTATCCGCGCGCCCTGCTGGCGGAGATGGTGGCCTTCGCCGAGGAGCAGGGCCTGGTGATCTTCTCGGACGAGATCTACGACCAGATCCTCTACGATGGCGCCGTTTTCGTGCCGATGGCGACGCTCGTCNNTCGAAGGTCTACCGCGCCTGCGGCCTGCGGGTCGGCTGGCTGAGCTTCTCGGGGCTGCGCGAGCAGGCCAAGGACTACCTCCTGGCGCTCGATCTGCTCGCCAGCCTGCGGCTGTGCTCGAACGTCCCCGGCCAGTACGCGGTGCAGACCGCCCTCGGCGGCCGCCAGTCGATCCTCGAGCTGACCAAACCGGGCGGGCGCCTCTACCAGACGCGCCAGGCGATCATCGATGGTACGCGTGCCAGCCGCTTCCTCGAGGTCACCGCGCCCCAGGGGGCGATGTACGCCTTCATGCGCGTACGCGCGGGAGCCCTGCCACACTTCTCCGACCAGCGCTTCGCCCTCGACCNNGAAGACCATGCAGGAGGTCTTCGCGCGCATCGAGGAGCTGCTGCAGGAGTATGCCAAGCAGCCCAGCGCCCGCACCGCCGCACCGCCGGCTCCCTAGGGCCGCGCGCCAGCCGCACCGCCTGCTTCAGCTCAAGGCGGTGAACAGGTCCCACAGCGAGTAGCTGATGATCACCAGGCAGGCGACCACGGTGACCGCCGCCAGCAGGTAGATGGCCAGGAAGCTGAGCCAGCCGAGCGCGGCCGGGATCGACCACACCACCCACGAGCGGTGCTGGCACTGCCAGGTCGGATAATCGCGCAGCCAGCGCGCCAACGGCATCATCAGCCAGCAGGTGGCGGCGATGAGCAGGCAGCCGATGAGGGTCACCGCGGATGCCCATAACAGCTTATTGCCTACGGGCATGCGTAGATGCGCATCACCGTAGGAGAACTGCCACCAGAGCCAGATGCCGCCGATCAGCGGGATGACATTGGCGAACGCCAGCATGCTCAGGCGGCGGGTCAGGTGGAAGGCCAGCGCCGGCGGTCCGCCGCGCGCGGGAGCGCGCGCCGGTTCGCGGGATTTGCTGCTGCGGTCCGCGCGGCTGGCCATGCCTCCACGATACACGCTCCCGGGCGTCGGCAAACGATTGACGAGGGGGGGAGGTGTTGGGCTTCTCTCCCAGGGCACCTGCCATAGAGTGCGGCCCCACCGCCGGCTGCAGCCGTGCGCAACATGCGGAGTCTCTCATGTCGGTCGCCTCGTCTCCAGCCTGGAAAGCGCTCGCAAGCCATGTCCAGGAGATCCGCGCCACCCACCTGCGCGACCTGCTCAAGGACGCCAAGCGCTGCGCCGCCCTGACCGCCGAGCATGATGGCGTGCTGCTCGATTTCAGCCGCCAGAACGCCACCCAGAAGACCGTGGAGCTGCTCATCGCCCTGGCGCGCGAGGCCGACCTCGCCAGCCGCCTGAAGGCGATGTATGCGGGTGCCAAGCTCAACACCACCGAGAACCGCGCCNNGCGCATCCTGGTCGATGGCCAGGATGTCGTGACCGAGGTGCATGCGGTGCTCGCGCGCATCAAGGCCTTCAGCGCCGCGGTGCGCACGGGCCGCTGGAAAGGCGCGACCGGCAAGAAGCTCACCCAGGTGGTCGCCATCGGCATCGGCGGCAGCTACCTGGGACCCGATTTCGTCGCCGAGGCGCTGCGCACCGATGTGGCGGCCGGCCGCGCCGCGGCCGGGCGCACCCTGCGCTTCCTGGCCAACGTCGATCCCATCGATGTCGCCCGCGCCTTGGACGGACTGGATCCGGCCACCACCCTGGTGGTGGTGGTGTCGA
>PLEW01000202.1 GCA_003136555.1 Planctomycetota bacterium
TCCTGGCCGAAACTGTTGCGGCAGCCGCAGAACAGCTTCGTGACGGTCTGCAGCTCGCAGTGCACCTCGAGCCCGATGACCATCTCCCACTCCGAGCTCATAGGGCCCCGTCCTCGACGACCTGGGCCACCCGGAACAGCAGCGCCTCCTGCAGCGCCGGCGCCAGCACCTGCACCCCGACCGGGAGCCCGTCGGCCCCGACGCCGAAGGGCACCGACACGGCCGGGTGTCCCGACAGGTTGGAGGGGATGGTGCACACGTCGTTCATGTACATCGCCATGGGATCGTCCACCTTGTCCCCCAATGCGAAGGCCGTCGTGGGTGCGGTGGCACCGAGCAACACGTCGACCGAGGCATAGGCCCGCTCGAAGGCCTGCACCACCATCGTACGGACCCGTTGCGCCTGCGCGTAGTACGCGTCGTAATACCCGGCCGACAGCGCATAGGTCCCGAGCATGATGCGGCGCTTGGCTTCCCAGCCGAAGCCCTCGGCCCGGCTCTGGCCGTAGAGCGCCTGCAGGGTGGCTGGCTGGGCCGTGCGGTGGCCGTAGCGGATGCCATCGAAGCGCGACAGGTTCGAGGCCGCTTCGCCGGTGGCGATGACATAGTAGACCGCGACCGCGTACGTCTCGTGCGGCATTTCGATGGGGACCAGCGTCGCGCCGGCCTGTGCCAGCTGCCGCTTGGCCGCTTCGAGGCGCGCGGCGACGCCGCTCGCCAGCCCGGTGGCGTGCGCCGGCACGTAGCCGACGCGCAGTCCCGACGGGATGGTGCGGTTCAGTCCGGCCGCGGCCAGGCCGGCGGTCGGCCGCTGGGCGCTGGTGCTGTCGAAGCCGTCATGGCCGGCCATCACCTCCAGGCACAGGCCCGCATCAGCGACGGTGGTGGCCAAGGGACCGATCTGGTCCAGGCTCGAGCCGAAGGCGATCAGCCCATAGCGGCTGACGCAGCCATAGGTCGGCTTCATGCCCACCACACCGCACAGGCTGGCGGGCTGGCGGATCGAGCCGCCGGTGTCGGAGCCGAGGGCGAGCGGGACGATGCCGGCCGCGACCGCCGCCGCGCTGCCGCCCGAGCTGCCGCCTGGGATGCGCGTCGGATCGCGGGGATTGCGCACCGGGCCGTAGGCGCTGGTCTCGTTCGACGAGCCGAAGGCGAACTCATCCATGTTGGTGGTCGCCACCACCACCGCCCCGGCCTGCTCGAGCCGCGCCACCGCGGTCGCCGTGTAGGGGGGGATGAAGCCGGCGAGGATCTTCGAGCAGGCGGTGGTCTCGAGGCCTTCGACGCAGAGGTTGTCCTTCACTGCGATCGGCACCCCTGCCAGCGGCAGGCGCTCGCCGGCGGCGATGCGCTGGTCGACCCTGCTCGCGGCGGCGCGTGCGCGCTCGGCGTGGATGCGGATCACGGCATTGGTGGTGTCACGCTGGGCGCGCTCCAGGGCATGGTCGACCTCGATGCGGGCCGACTGGCCGGCCTGGACCGCGGCTGCGATGGCGATGGCGGTGCTCATGCCTACCTCTCGACGACCTTCGGGACCAGGATGGCGACCTCGTTGCGCTGTGGCGCGTTGGCGAGTGCCTGGCGCTGGGTGAGCATGCCCGCCGGGACATCCGGCCGGGTGACGTTCTCGAGCCCCGCGACGTTGGCGATCGGCTCCACCCCGGTGGTGTCAACTTCCTGGAGCTGCTGGACATAGCCGACGATGGCTTCCAGCTCCTTGGACATGCGGTTGATCTCGGCATCGCCCAGCGACAGGCTCGAGAGCTTGCACAGATGACGGATATCCTGCTCGGTGATGGCCACGTGAGCCCTCCGGCTGGACACCGTAGGACGCTTACCGAAATGTCCAATACGACCCTGCAGGGGCCGGCAGCGGTCTTTCCCTTGCCCGACCGGGCTGCCGTGCTCCCATGCTCCCATGCTGCTGGCGGTCGAGACGGTGGGCAGGAGTGCGACGGCCGTCCTGGTCGGGGACCAGGGCGAGGAGATCGCCTTCGGCGATTGCCAGGGGCGCGAGACCGAGGCGGCACTGGTGCCGCTCCTCGATCAGCTGCTGCGCCACGCCGGGCGGCCACGCGCCCTGGCGTGGTCCGCCGGACCGGGCTCGTTCACCGGGCTGCGCATCGGCGCCATCGCGCTGCGCACCCTCGCCTGGATGGAGGAACTGCCGGTGCACGCGGTCGACAGCCTGGCGGCGCTGGCCGCCGAACAGGGCGATGGCCTGTGGTGGGCGCTGATGCCGCTCAAGCGCGACACCACCTTCCATGGCCTCTACCGCGTCACCGCCGGCCGCCTCGAGACCCTGATGGCCAGCACCGCCCAGAACGACCAGTCCCTGCCGCTGCTGCACGCGTTGACCGCCCAGGCGGTGGCCATCGGTCCGGCGCTGGCGCACAAGGGCGGGCTGGCCGAACGCTGGTGCCCCGGTATCGCCCTGGGCTCGCCAGCGACGCTCAGCGCCCGCGGCGTGGCTCGCCTGGCCCCCCAGGTCGAGGCGTTGCCGTGGAACCGCGTCCTGCCAGCCTATCTGCAGGCCAGCGCCCCCGAGCTGCAGCGCGCGGAGCGCCTGCTGCGCGATGCGGCCCTTGCGGTGCCGCCTGCGGGCCGAGGCTGAGGCCATGGCCGAGCGCACTGCAGCCGGATGCACAGCGCGCGGGCTGACCGCAGGTGGGTGGCGATGACCTGGCGCAATCGCGTCGAGGTGAGCTATGGGGCGTTGCGGGGCAATGTCGCGGCGCTGCGGACGGTGGCCGGCGGGCGGGAGCTGATCGCGGTGGTCAAGGCCGATGCCT
>PLEW01000147.1 GCA_003136555.1 Planctomycetota bacterium
CGCAAAATCGGGGGAAGATCAGTGGGAATCCAGGCTAGGACGGCATGGTTGTTGTCGCCCAGGCTGATGCGGGCCATGCCCCCGCCAGCCATCTCCAAGGGCAGGGACCACTGATGGAGGCCGATTCCATCGATGTACAGCTCTTTGGGCTTGCGCTTCCTCTGCTTCTTCGGTTGGTCGAGCATGCGGCGATGGGGATGGAGGGTGATCGCAGGAAATGGAGGATTACGAGCGCACGGCGTCGAGGCGAAACAGGACCCAGCGTTAGCCGACGTAATCCTTGATGAACTCGTAATAGCCGCGGATGCCGTAGGCACGATGGGTATCCACCGAGCGCGCCACCTTGTCGAGGCATTTGACATAGGCATCGAGCGTCATCGCCTCGCCGGTGCCGGTGCCGATCCGCTCCATGCCGATGGCGACCATCCGCTCGATGATCGCGGCCTCGGCGGGGGAATCGGGTCGGACGTCCAGGCCTTTGCCATAGCCGAAGCGCTGCTTGATCGCCGCCTTGGCCTTGCCGAGGGACAGCATGACCCTGCCATCGGTCAGACCGGCATCCGACCGGTAGACCGCGACCAGCCCCTGCTCGATATTCTGCAGGACGTCCAGGGAGATGTCATTGGGATCCCAGCTCATTGCCCCTCCTGATCCTGTTCCGAGACATCCGCGATTGAACCT
The DNA here is from genome assembly GCA_003136555.1 of Planctomycetota bacterium. GTDB lineage: Bacteria > Planctomycetota > UBA11346 > UBA11346 > UBA11346 > BOG-1363. The sequence continues at coordinate 682 of PLEW01000147.1, forward strand.
GTGGCCGCCGGCAGCGCAAGCGATCCGGCCAATCGGGCAGGTGCCTGCGGGCGATCAAGGGACCTCCGCCGGCTGAGCGGCAGCGGCCGCCCGGATGCATCCGCCAGGGATCGAGCGGCATCTCCATACGGTCGCGCTGGCGGTGCGCCGCGCGACCATCCCTGGCAGGGCGGCGCCGCTGCGGCGGCTGCGCACCAGGGTCTTCATCCCATCGCAGCATGAATCGGCACTCGACATCGATGAAAGCACGGTGTAAGGGAAGCCTGCTGAGCATCAGGGAATGCCGTGGCACCCACTCCGGTACAGGTTGAGCTGTCGACGCAGCAGGCCGCCGAGATCCTCGGCGTGAGCCGGATATTCCTCGTCAGCGTGCTTCAAGCGGGGGAACTGGAATTTCGCCAGGTGGGCACCCATCGTCGCATTTCCATCCTGGAGGTCATGGCCTACAAACGCCGCATGACGACAGCCCGCAAAGCGGCCCTTGATGAGCTGGCTGATCAAGCTCAGGGACTCAACCTCGGGTACTGAACGAAGCGGGCGCCAGGCCAGGCCGAATGGCGATACCAGCTAAGGAGGGATCATGATTCGTACAGCAGCCGAATATCTTGCCGCAATGAAGCGACTCGATGCAGGGCGTAAGCGCATCGACGGGCAAAGGGCCATTCTCGAGCGGTCTGGCATGAATCCGTCGGAATTCAAACGTGCGATCGACCCCGCGCTATGCTTCCACCTCCGGCTACAGGAGGAGGTCGACAGCCATATCGGGATAAGAACAACCCGGTGAATTCCCAGGTACAACCTTATCGCTTCGACCGATCCGGTCACGATCCGGACCAACCCGAAATAAGTGGTCCGGCGATCCCACGGTGCCGCGGTTGGCTTGGAACCATGGTGGGTCGTGCAGCATCCGGTCCGTCGGCGCTTGCGCCGGACAGCCAGCCGGGAGCATGGGCGGTGCTCCGACGTCACGCGGTGCGGTGCCGATGCTCCACACCGGGAACTGCACATGCCTACTGTTCGGCTCGACGCCAAGGGGTCCACCCTGTCGGACCTCACTGCTTCCAAGGAGTACGGCATTCCCCGCGCGGAGCTGCAGAAAGCGATGCGTGCAGGAAAGTTGAGCTACCAGATCAACTCGATGCATGGCAACCCGTGGTTCCGCCTGATCCGCAGCGAAGTCGAAGCCTTGTTAGCCAAGCGCGTCGGCGCCAAGGGTCTGCGTGAGATGCAGGATCGCACTGCGATCGCCAAGGCCAAGCGGGAGATCCGCCTGCTCGAGAAGCGAATCGCCAGTCTGCAAGAGCAGGTAGCGGACTGGGAAAGGAAAGGCTGAGGATCTCCACCCACGCTGGCTTTTGGCATTTCGGTCCCGTCGAACCTTGAGCGTTGCGGTATGGGATACTGGACTTGACCGATTCATTGCGCTATTCTCTGGCGAGAGAACGAGCGGAAACATGACGACCGACCCCACCCCATCGCCGCATGTGCGTCCCAGTGGCATCGCCTTGGGCGTCGATGATGGCGTGTCGCGAGTTTCCCCGACGGCTTCGGCGTGGCCGATGATTCAGGATCTCAAGCTCCCGCCCGACGTCGTTGAGCGGGTCTGGGGGACTCCGCCTGCGAATCAGGATGTTGGGCGATGGATTCCTACGCCGACGCATCCCGTGTGCTAGGTCATGATCTGGTGCGCACGGCGCTCCAGCGCTCAGCGTACATCCCGTCGCGAGCTTTGGCATCGCCCGAGCGTCCGGCGGTCCTCGCCACCGCAGCCAAGTCCATCCGTGATCATATGGCGGCTTCCCTGATGCACGCTCTTATCGTCCTGGCGGTCCTGCCATCATCAGCGCTCGCTTGGCTGGCCCCAAGGATCGGGCGCTCTACCACGATGGGTGAGACATGAGTATGATCACGAAAACTGCGGACGAGATTCGCGCCCACCGACCCGATCCGGCAATGCTTGCTCGTCTCCGTGCCAAGCGCGATCAGGACATTGCTCCTGGTCCTGATGAGGCATTCAGCGAACCCGTCTTCAGGATCCGAGGGGCGGTACGCCAGAGGATCATCCAGGGTACGTACAAAAAGGGGGATATGGCTGCATTCCGTGCTGCCTTCCTGGACGTGAGCCAATCTCATTTCGCCATCGCTCTGGGCATCAGTGTCGATACCTTG
>PLEW01000080.1 GCA_003136555.1 Planctomycetota bacterium
CCTCGGCTACACCCCCGGCGAACCCCACGATCGTCCCGGTCCCAAGCATCGCCGGTCGGCGCCGCCTGCGAGCAGGCGGGCAGTGGTCGAGCTGGTGGTGATCTCGCGTCTCGGCCTCGGCTGGATGGAGGAGCAGGCGCCGGTCTATGCCAGCGTCTTCGACGGCATCGAGGAGGCGCTGACCGCGGCCGGATGCGAGCTGGTGGTGCGCCAGATCGAACGCTGGCCGGCCTCCTTCCCGGCCAATGATCCGCCGATGGCCGGCCGCATCTTCTTCGGCGCCGACGATACGCGCACCCGGCCGAGCGGCTTCCCGCTCGCGCCCCCGAGCATCTGGCTGATGGGCTCGCCGCCGGCCTGGTTCGCCGGCGACATCATCCACATCGACCACATGGCGGTCGGCCAGCTGGCGGCCCAGGAGGCGATCCGCCTCGGCCACCGCTCGTGCGTCTATCTCGGCACGGCGCTGGGCTCGCCCAGCGCCCGCCTGNNGGTCTTTCCTTACTCGCCCGCCTCGGCTACCGCGCCGATGCCTTCCTGCACCACCTCCAGGCCCTGGGCGGCCAGGCGCAGATGATCATCGATCCCTCGCTGATCGACATGACGCGCACTGCCAACTGCGCGAGCGTGGAGCGCATCCGGGCGGCGCTCGCGCCATTGCTGCGCCGTCCCTCGCGGCCGAGCGCGATCTGCGTCCAGGCCGATATGCTCACCCCGGCGGTGTACCAGTGCCTGAGCGACGTGGGCCTGCGGCCCCAGCGGGATGTGACGGTGATCAGCTGCAACAACGAGGCCCGCTACCTGCGCTCGCTCAAGCCCCCCCCGATCGTCATCGACGTGCAGGCCGTCCAGGTCGGCAAGCAGGCGGTGGACACCCTGCTATGGCGCATCGGCCATCCGGCCGCACCAGCGCTGCACCTCGCGATCCGCCCGGTGCTGGCGCCGTGAATGGCAGTCCATGCCGGCCATCCCGGGCAGCCGTTCGGGTACCATTTCCATGATTTCCATCCGAACGCTTCCAGGCACCACCGGTATGATCGAGAGTCCCCACGCTGTCCCGCCCGGAGGCCGTCCGATGTCCACCCTGCCCAGGTCCCAGCATCCCACCGCCTGGGCCAGGCTCCACCAGCCTGCCGTCCAGTTCTGGCTGGTGTGCGCAGCGCTGTGCGGCGGGTTGACCGGCCTCGGCGCCGCCGCCGACTCCGCACCCTCGGCTCCAGCCGTTGCCGCCGCCGTACGCCATCAGTCGTCCGGCATGGAGCAGGCCGGGCGCGCACTCTTCTCCCTCACCTGGATCGGCGAGTGGGGCCCACGCGACTTCCAGCGCCCGGGGCGCTGGGAGCAGCTGGGCAGGATCCGCGCCGCCATCGATGCCAAGGACTGGAGCGGGGCGCTGGAATCCTTCAAGCGCTACACCCTGGAGAAGCTGAGGCAGACCGATGGCTTCAACGGCTTCGGCGTGGCGCCGGCGATGATGGACCCCTGGTCGGTCGGTGAACCGCGCTGGCACTGGCTGCATCCGCTGATTTCGAGCCAGAACGCGCCCGATATCCTGGCGCGCGCCAAGGATCTGCTCGGCGGGACCCTGCAGGTCGGCCACGAACGCATCGCCATCGGCCGTCCCGGCGCGATCGATTGGCATGCCGCATCGGTAAACGCATCCCGCCACGGCTCCGAGGACTGGCCATGGCGGGTCGAGGCCTTCACCCCGCTGCTCGCCGCCTACATCATCACCGGCGAGCGCGCCTACATGGACACCTGGGCCGCCTACGCCGATGACTGGGCGATCAACCAGCAGGACGGCTTCTCCGCCGTCCCCGCCGACATGGAGGACCGTTGGGGCGGCAGCGCCTTCTCGGCCTTCGACCTGTTCCGCTATCTGCGTGGGGTGTCGCTGATGCCAGGCGGCATCGACCTGCTGCCCGCCGACACCTTCGCCCGCGTGGTCCACCGGCTGGTCGCCGACTACATCCCCATGACCGTGCTCTACCATCGCGCCAATGCCACCAACTGGACTGATGTCTCGATCCCGGCCCTGGCCGATCTCGCCTTCCTGCTGGACGAATACCGCTGCGCCCCGGTGCTCCTGCGCGAAGCCACGCGCCGCCTCGAATTGCTCATCCCCACCCGCCATCTGCCCGATGGCCCGGACCTCGACATCACCTACGGCTACGGCGCGCATTTCCTCCTCGGCGCCTCCGGGCTGATCGGGCGCCTGGATGCCCGCCAGGCCATCCCCGCGTGGTTCGCCCCGGCCTGGGAGCAGGCCTGGCGCGCCGAACGCGATGAGCAGGCCTGGCTCGATGGCATCCGCACGGCGATGCGCGAACGCGTGCGCTTCCTGCTCGCCCATGCCACCGCCGACAACGAAAATCCCATCGGCGGCGCGCGCAACGGCCACCACAGCGGCGACCTCGAGGGCATGCGCGACATCGCCCGGGCGCTGGTGAGCGATGCCCTGGTCGATCCCTCGACCCGCGCCCTGGAGACCCTCGCCGAGGGGCCGACCCATCCCCGCCCGGCCTTCACCTCGGAATGCTTCCCGGTCACCGGGCTGTTCTACCAGCGCGCCGGCTGGAATGCCGGCGACCCCTACCTGTTCATGCACTGCTCGCCGCACGCCACCGGCGGCGACCTCAGCGAGCGCAACGCCAATGCCATCGGCCTGGGCGCCTATGGCTGCGACCTCTTGGACACCGGCGAGAAAGGCGTTTACGACACTCCGCACTCGCCCCTGCGGGTGGATGGCCAGGAGGCCTACTTCCACGACGGCTTCAGCTCGTGGGACCATCGCGGCTGGTTCGGCGGTGGCGCGCTCGGTGTGCTGCCATGGCAGCAGGCCCCGGCCTGGCGCTGGTCCGCGACCTCCCGTTACGATGTCGCCGAAGGCGTCTACGAGGGCGGCTACGGCCGGTCGCCGCACATCCAGGGCGTCAGCCACCACCGCCAGGTCTATTTCGTGCGGCGGGCCGGCATGTGGATCGTCGTCGACCATCTCCATGGCGACGCCGAGCACGCCTTCGCCCTCGATTGGCGGCTGCCGCTGGCGCCCGGCAGCGATCGCGTCTTCACCACCGATGAGATCGCGATCGATCCTGCCGCCAGGACCATAATCACCCACCGTGCGACCGGCGCCAACATCACGCTGCGCCAATTCGCCGGCTCGCCGATCACGCTGGTCGCCGAGCCGGAGCGTTCCGATCCCAGGAACGGCTACCGCATGCATGATTTCCTGCGCGTCTCGACCACCTGGAAGGCGGCGAGCGGGACGGTGGTCACGGCCATCCTGCCACGCGCCCAAGCGGCAGCGGATCTCACCGCGGTGCAGGCGCTCGAGCAGGGCGATGCGACCGGCTTCGAGGCCACCGCGGCGAATGGTGTGCGCGTGCGCTTCCTGGCCGCCAAGGCCGCGACCGGCTCACTGACCATCGGCGAGCTGCATGCCGAGGCCGAAGCCCTGCTGGTGGTCGACGAGCCCGGTCAGCCGCGCTCGGGCATCGTCCTGAGCGCCATGGGCCTGTCGGTCGCCGGCCATGAGCATGCCCTGGAGGCGGCCAACGCCGAATTCGCCGAGACCGGCGCGGCCTTCACCCAGATCCCCATCCTCACCCCGGTGGCCAATGTCCAGATCGCGCCCGCCGACCGCGATGGCTTCAGCGGCAGCCAGGAGGTCACGCTCAGCTGCCCCACCGGGGCCACCGACATCCGCTATACCACCGATGGCAGCGAGCCGACGCTGACCTCAAGCCTCTATCGTGACCCCTTCACCATCAGCGCCACCACCATCATCAAGGCCCGCGCCTTCCGCCACGGCACCGAGCGCATGCCCGTGGAGATGTCCTGCCGCCAGGCATCGCTGGTGGCGCACGCGTGCTTCACCGAACTGGCCATCCACTCCTCCAGCGATGCCCATACCATGCCCGGTCTGCGCTACGAGACCCTGAGCGGCCGCTGGGAGGATCTGCTGATGGCCCCGGAGGCGGCGCATGTCACCGGCAGCGGACGGGTCGACCAGCTGTTCGCCCCCGCCAGCCTCAGCCCGGGCTCGGTCTACGCGGTCCGCTACCGCGGCTATCTGGTGATCAGCACCCCGGGCGTCTACACCTTCCAGGCCCCGGCGGAGTCCTACCTGCCGAACATCCTGGCGGGCTACCAGCTCGACGTGGTGGTCGACGGGGTGCGCTGGTATCCCGCGACCAGCGTGCATGCCCTTGGCTCGTGGTCGATCGCCCTGGCAGCCGGCCAGCACCGCCTGGAGGTCCTGTTCGCCGATCTGCGTGGCGATGCCCCCGCACGGCGCAATACGCCTGGCCATGCGGCCTATATCTGGTCAGGGACGGCCCCCCTTCTGGAGCTGAGCGGCCCTGGCCTGCCGCGTGCACCGCTGCCTGCCGCCCTGCTGGCGATGGACTCCGCACCGACCCCCTGAACGCCACCCGGTGCCGCCCCATCGCCTGCGGTGCAGATGCACTGGCGCCGGCGGTCGGTCAGAGCCCGCTGCGTACCCCGGCCACGTCGCCAGGGTGCGGTTCGTTTCAGGGCGGACAAAGGTGATTGCGGTCAACGAAGCGGCGATAAAAAGCGAACTACCTCGCCTGAGCGTTGTGTATCCCCGTAAGTAAGCATCCGTCCTCTTATACCTCCCAAGGTCCGATCGCATGAGAACCTCCCGCCTGCTGTCCGCCTGTACCGCTGCTGCCCTCGCCAGCCGCCTGTGCGCCGCCGACAGCCCACCGCTCACCGACGAGCAAATCCTCAAGCGGGTCAACTACCCAGCCGACTTCACCGCCACCGTCTTCGCCTCGCCGCCCAATGTCACCGCGCCGATCTTCCTCAGCGCCCAGCCCGATGGCACGGTGTTCATCGGCTGCGATGAGAACGGCTCCCTCGACCGTAAGCCGAACCGCGGCCGGGTGTACATGTGCACCGACACCAAGGGCACCGGCAAGGCCGACACCTTCTCGGTCTTCGCCACCATGGACAGCCCGCGCGGAGTGGCCTGGGATCCCAGCACGCGCACGCTCTACGTCATGCATCCGCCCAATCTCACCGCCTATCACGACGACCAGGGCACCGGGAAGGCCGACCGCCAGGAGGACCTCATCACCGGTCTGGGCTTCGGCCTCGACTTCCGCGGCGCCGACCACACCACCAACGGCATCCGCATCGGCATCGATGGCTGGATCTACATCGCCGTGGGCGACTACGGCGCGGTCAAGGCCACCGGCAAGGACGGCCGCTCGATCGCCATGCGCGGCGGCGGCATCGTGCGCGTGCGCCCCGACGGCTCGGGCATGGAGCGGGTGATCTGGGGCACGCGCAACATCCTCTCGGTGTCGATCAGCCCGCTCGACGAGATCTTCACCCGCGACAACACCAATGACGGCGACGACTGGAACGACCGCCTCAGCCACAATCCCTTCGGCGCCCAGATGGGCTATCCGATCCTGTTCCGCAACTTCCCCGAAGAGATCATCCCGACCATGGTCGACTACGGCGGCGGCTCGCCGGTCGGCTCGGTCTTCGTCGACGAGCCCTTCCTGCCCAAGGAGTGGGCCTACGGCTTCTACAGCGTGGAATGGGGCCGCAACGAGATCGACCTCCATCCCCTGACCCAGGTCGGCGCGACCTACAAGGCCGATATCAAGAAGCTGATGGGGCTGAACCGGGCCACCGACCTCGAGGTCGACGGCAAGGGCAACTTCTATGCCGCCAGCCTCGACGGCATGACCTTCAACTATGCCGGACCGCATGTCGGGTATGTGATCAAGCTCACGCCCAAGAATGCCAAGGCGGTGGTGGTCCCCGAGTTCAAGAAGCTGACCGAGGCCCAGCTGGTCGAGACCGTCGCCTCGCCGAGCGGGGTATGGCGGCTTGCCGCCCAGCACGAGCTGCTGGTGCGCGGCGCCAAGCCGGGCGTCGCCGAGGGCCTGCGTGAGATCATCACCTCCAATCCCTCCCTCGCCGCCCGGGTGGCGGCGCTGTTCACCCTCAAGCAGCTGCTGGGAGCCGACGCGACCCCGGTGCTGCTGGGCTACCTCAAGAACGACGAATTGCGCGAATACGTCCTGCGCGTGCTCTACGACGACATGCGCATCGCCGACAAGATCCCCAAGGAGCCCTTCGTCGAGGCGCTCACGGACAAGAACCCTCGCGTCCGCCTGCATGCCGAGACCGGGCTGTGGCACCTCGGCAAGCTCGATGCCGCGCAGAGCCTGCTGCCGCTGACCGCAGACAGCGACTACACCGTCGCGCACATGGCCTGGCGCAGCCTCGGCCTGCTGGGCGCGTCGCAGGCCTGCCTGCTGGCTCTCGACTCGTCCGATGCCAAGATCTATCCCGGTGCGCTGCGCGCGTTGCAGCTGATGTACGACCCGGTGGTGGTCGATGGCCTCCTGAAGCGTCTCGGCACCGCCACTGGCGAGCTCAAGCTCGGGATCTTCAAGGCCTTATGCCGCCTGAACTTCCAGGAGACCCCGTACACCGATCCGCACATGTGGTGGGGCACCCGTCCCGATACCAGCGGTCCGATCTACAAGCCGATGGCCTGGGAGCAGACCGAGAAGATCCAGGCGGCGCTCAAGCAGCAGCTCGAAGCCGCCCAGGGTGATGAGGCCAAGGGCTACGTGGTCGCGTTGATGCGCCACAAGATAACCTTCCCCGGGCTCAACGAGCTGATGATCGCCAAGTCCGGCAAGGACACCTCCTCGCGCCTCGATGTCATCCAGTCGCTGCTCTCGGACAAGGCCCCCACCCCGGCCGACATCCTCACTGCGCTCAGCGGCATCGCGACCTCGGCAGCCGAGAAGCCGGAGATGCGCGCACGCGCCTTCCGCCTGCTCTCCCAGGTGCTCGAGAAGCACGGCAACCAGGTGGCCGAGACCTATCTGGTGCTCGCCGGGGCCGAGCCGCCGCAGGGCGCGCTGCTGCCGGTGTGGGAGGAGTTCACCCGCGATTCCCGCCTGACGCATCTGATCGGCCTGTTCAAGGACTGGGCCAAGGACAAGGACCCGGCCAGGCGCCTGCTCGGCTCGACCGTGCTGGTCAACATCGTCACCAGCACGGTGATCAACGACAAGAAGCAGAAGAACGAGGCCGAGCGCGGGATCTCCGCGCTGTGGGATAAGGAGGAGCCGGTGCTGACCCTGCTGTCGGTGATCGCCAAGGTGCACGCCACCTACTTCGGCGACAAGGTGCGCGAATGCCTGGGCAATAGCGACGCCACGGTGGTCGATGCGGCCAAGAACACCCTGGTCAAGCTCGGCTTCGGCAAGGATGGCAAGCCGCTGGGCAAGACCATCGGCGAGATGACCTACGAGGACGTGGTCAAGTTCGCCCTGGCCAACAAGGGCGATCCGGTGCGCGGCCAGGAGGTCTTCACCCAGCAGAGCTGCGTGGTCTGCCATACGCTGTCCGACAAGGAGCCGCCCAAGGGCCCGATGCTCGGCGGCATCGGCCAGCGCTACAAGCGTGACGAGCTGTGCGAGTCGATCCTCAAGCCGAGCGCGAAGATCGCCCAGGGCTTCGAATCGCAGTGGTTCCGCATGAAGAACACCGAGACCGTCGAGGGCTTCGTGGTCAAGGAGGGAGGCGACTCGGTGGAGATCCGCAACATCGTCGGCGTCACCACCATCATCGAGAAGGCCAACATCACCGAACGTCAGAAGCGCGACAAGTCGATCATGCCCGAGGGCCTGGTCGCCAACCTGCCACCCGAGGACCTTGCCTCGTTGATCGCCTTCCTGGAATCGACCAAGGGCAATTGACATCCCGTGCGCATGACGCGCCAACTATCACCCAAAGGACATCCATGCTCAAGCCCCTCTGCTCTCTCATCCTGGTCGCCACCCTCGGTGCAGCCACCGCCTCGGCCGCGGATCCCGCACCGATCAAGATCCTGCTGCTGACCGGCGGCTGCTGCCACGACTACAAGACCCAGAAGGACATCCTCAAGAACGGCCTGCAGGAGCGCGCCAACGTCACCGTCGAGCAGATCCACGTCAATGACGGCAGCACCAAGCCGCCGCTGCCGATCTACGGCAACCCCGAATACGCCAAGGGCTATGATCTGGTGATCCATGACGAGTGCGCCGCCGACATCTCGGATCCGGTGGTCATCCAGGGGGTGCTCAAGCCGCACAAGATCGACGGCATCCCGGCGGTCAACCTGCACTGCGCGATGCACTGCTACCGCTTCGGCAACTTCGGCAAGCCGGTGACGGTCGGGGCGGACAACGCCGCCTGGTACGAATACCTCGGCCTGCAATCCAGCGGTCACGGCCCGCAAGAGCCTATTGCCATCACCTTTACGGACAAGTCACATGCCATCACCACCAATCTCACGGACTGGACCACGATTCACGAAGAACACTACAACAACGTTCAGGTGTTCGACACCGCCCACGCCCTGGCCCATGGCACCCAGGTGATTAATAATGCCCTGGGCCAGCCGCAACGCACCAACGATTTTGTCGTGGCCTGGGTGAACCTTTACAAAGGCAAGACCCGTGTGTTCTCCACCACCATCGGCCACAACAACGAAACCTGCAACGACCCCCGCTATCTCGACCTCGTCACCCGCGGCCTGCTCTGGGCCTGTGACAAATTGGGCGACGACGGCAAGCCAAAGCCCGGCTATGGACCGAAATAAGCTTTTAAATCACGGAGCGCGCCCATCCTCGGACGAGGAAAGATCTATCCTAAAAAATTCGCGCGGCGAACCCATGAACCTTGGTGGATCGAGCGTTGGCCAATTGCCAAGACGCGGAAACAACTTCTCCCTCCCCGGGGGAGGGCCGGGGTGAGGGCGGGCGTTAAATATTTAGCTATCAAATCTTTAACATAGTTTGGCATGAGGCCTTTTAAGCTTCAATTCATAGGAAAGTGAAAGCCTTCTTGCCTGGCCCATTCCAAATATCGGAGAACTAAAAGTGATAAAAAAGCTTGCGCATATTATCACAAAGTGATACATTGCGCCGTTATTATGATCTTTGAAATAAATTAAAATCGAACGGACATTAGAGCGGTTTAAAAAATAGTGTAGCCATTCGGAGCCGGGATTTTTGACTTTTGGCGAGGCTTTGGCGAGGGAGCATGTNNCCCCACCGGGCCGGCTTCTTGGCACACGCCCAATCTGGAGGGCACCCATCCGGTCCATCCCCAGTCCCCGAAGCTGACCGGCAGGCCCACCCTGTCAAAACGCAAAAAAACCCTGCAACTCCAGCCCAAAAAGCTTCAATCCAAGTNNCGGTCTCCTGACCCGGCTCGTTCTCGATGAATCATGGCAAAACACGGTAGATCAGGGTAAATCCAGCCTAATAAAGCCTGCTCCAGATGGTGCCGAATCGGATCTTCCACCCCGGACTTCGTTCGGATTTCAAGCCGAACAAACCGAGTCGCCGGCGACTGTTATTTGGAGTCGAGGTTCTCTCCCAAGTCCGCCGGCGTGACAGTGGATGCCACGCCATCCGGCGGCACTTCAACCTTGGCCACCCAGAGGATGCCGTTGAGCACCAGTTTGCGCAGATTATCGTTTCCCCAATTGCGGTGGTAATGGCCGCCGGTAAAACCAAAACCGCGTCCGCCATCGGCGCGCTCAACCGCCCAGGCGAGAGTCTGTGGCACATGGCCGATTTGCACCAATGCGCGAACAGTGGGATTGTCCTCGTGCGGTCCGTCGGGACGGCTGATGGTGGTCAAGGGCGGCACCGCGGTGAGCACGGGGTTGACCCCATCCCCGAAGCGCATGTTAAAATACCATTCATCTTTTATCCTGAACGGTTTTACGCCGCGTGCAATGGGATGCTTGGGCAGGTTCTTAAAGTCGGCTTCCCAGACCGGGTTCACCGACCAGTTGATTTCAAAACAGCCGCCCATCCAGTCCAGGAACTCGCGCTCGCCCTTTTCCTGGGTCGGCTCCACGGCATAATGAAGGCACGCGAACCCGACGCCCTGCTTCATGAGCGCGCCGAGCTGCTGCAAATGGTCGTCCTGCAATGCTGGGTGCCCTGCGCCACCATCGCTGTAAATCACCACCGCCGCCGCGCCCTTGAGCACATCAGAACTGTCCGGCCAGCCGTTCGAGTAAACCTCCACCTTAATACCGGGAAAACCCGCGAGACATTTTTGAAACAGCAGCAGACCCGCGCGAAATTCGTGCTCGCCGGGTCCGTGGCTCGGTTTGCCGGCAATCATGACAATTCGTTTGTCCTCGGCACGTCCCGTTGCCGGGACCAGCAAGATCAACAACAGCAACAGCAATGAAGCGAGTGTTTTCATAAGTGTGGAGTAAATGATATGACAAGACTGTATCCAATTGGAGCGAATTCATTGCCCGTTTTCAGCCGCTCCCGTAGTGGAACGGGCGGGACGCCCGTACCACCACCGCCTTCGATCAAAAAGAGCGGCGCGCCGTTTCCAGCGCGCCGCCGTGTGGCCAGCCTCACTCAATTTTTCTTCGCATCCGTGTGGCCGTTGGCCTGGCCACGCAACATGACGCCAAGCAGGCCGTCCACCAGGCCGTTGCCGCCGTTCTGGCCGGTCACTGCCACATCCGGCACTATGCGCACGTTGCGCTCACCGACGATTTGCATGAGCTGCATGACCGTGTAGCCCTGCGCGCCGAGCGATTCCACGCCCACGCGATAGGCTTCGGCCTTCGCCTTGCCCGTGGCGCGGATGGCTTCCGCCTCGCCCAATGCCCGGAGCCGCATGGACTCCGCTTCACCCGTGGCTTTCTTGACGCTGGCATTCGCCGTCAACTCCGCGATGTTCACGCCCTGCTCGCTGGCCACGACCTGTTGCTGGATGTCCGCCATGGAGGTCTCGCGCACCAGGAGCTGGC
>PLEW01000247.1 GCA_003136555.1 Planctomycetota bacterium
CGGACATCATCATGGCCTTCGACGAATGCCCGGCCGCGGATGCCGCGCGCAGCGCGGTCGAGGCCTGCAACCGCCGCACCTCGGCCTGGCTGGAGCGTTCGCGCTCCGCCTGGCTGGAGGAACGCGAGGGAATGCCCGGTGGAGCAGGCAGCCAAGCGCTCTATGGCATCATCCAGGGCGGCATGCACCGCGATCTGCGCGAAGCCGCGCTCGCCGATGCCGTCCGCCACCAGCTGCCCGGCTATGCCATCGGCGGCCTCGCGGTCGGCGAGGGCTTCGCCGACCGCCTGGCGGTGCTCGACTGGATCGCTCCGCAGATGCCGGCGGATCGTCCGCGTTACCTGATGGGTGTCGGCACCCCGCTGGATCTGGTGGAGGCGGTCGCGCGCGGCATCGACCAGTTCGATTGCGTGCTGCCGACGCGCATGGGCCGCCATGGCATCGCCTACCGCGATCAGGGCCCTCTGCGGCTCAACCGGGCGGAATTCATCCACGATGCCGCGCCGATCGACGTGGACACCAGCAGCGAGGCGTCACGCCTCAGCCGCGGCTACCTGCACCACCTGCTGAAGAGCGGCGAGGTGCTGGGCGGCCAGCTGGTCAGCATCCATAATCTCGCCTACTACCGGCGGCTGATGGCCCGTTTGCGCTCGGCCATCCGCAGCGGACGCATCACTGCCTTCTGCGAGCGCTTTCGCGCGCTCTACCGCGACGAATCCCCATCGGTCGACACGCTCGCCGAGCCTGCGGCCCCGCGTCGTGGACGCTGATGAGGCTGGCAGCTCTCCGTCTCGTTGACCTGTCCTCGGCACTCGGCCATGATGGCAGCATGCACAGGCAGGATGGACCACGCCAGCGGGACGATCCATGACTGCGCCTCGACCGCCAGCGCTACGCACCCATGATGTGGTGATCTACACCGACGGCGGCTGCCGGGGCAACCCGGGCCCCGGCGGCTGGGCGTTCTTGGCCATCAATCCCGCCACCGGTTCGGCGCTCGAGCGCTGCGGCGGCGAACGCGACACCACCAACAACCGCATGGAGCTGATGGGGGCGATCATGGCCCTGCGTTCGCTGCGCAAGGACGGCCTCAAGGTGCTGCTGCACAGCGACTCGCAGTATGTCGTCAAGGCCGCTTCCGAATGGATCCCGTCCTGGAAGGCGCGTGGCTGGAGGCGCAAGGAGGGGGCGCTCAAGAACATCGATCTGCTCAAGGACCTCGATGCCCTCGGCGCCCGCTTCCAGGTGAGCTGGCAATGGGTGCGCGGCCACGCCGGCAACCCCGGCAACGAGCGCGTCGATGCCCTGACCAACCAGGCGATGGATGCGATCCGGGCGGGTGGCGACCCGGTCTTCGAGAAGCGCGTCAGCTGGACGCTGTGAGCGCCGGCCGCCGGCCGCCCGCCGGCGGGGCGCGCCGCGAGTCCTCCGGATGGCGCTGGCATTGCCGGGGTGGGTGCACCATCATCGCGGCAACCATGAGCCCCGCACGCCGGTCTAGCCATTCCGCCCACCGTCGCCGTCGCCCGCTCAGCGCCGTCGCCGGCACCCTGCTGGCGCTCATCGCCTGCACTGCGCTTGCCGGCGCGGCGGCCGAGAGCGGCGATGTGCTCGAGCTCGAGCAGTGGTACATCGGCGACCTCAACGGCCAGCCGGCGATGAGCATCCATGCGGCGGTGAGCCGCCATCCCGGCGGTCTGCGCCGCGACAGCATGGACACCAAGGTGGTGATCAACCGTTCCCTCGCTGGCACCTCCATCCGCTTCGAGGTCGAGGATCTGCAGCGCATCGAGGAGGACGCCGCCGGCATGGTCGCGAGCTTCCAGCTCGATCATCGCGAGAACGAGCAATCGGTCAGCGCCACCGGGCGGATCGTCGCTGGAGAGGTGGTCGCCACCGTGCACCACCTCGGCCTCGCCGATGAGGTGCGCCTGCCCATCCCGCCCGGGGCCAAGCTGCTCGGCCAGCAGGCGAGCCAGGATCTGCTCGCCAAACGCAGCTGGAAGCCGGGCGACCAGGAGCATTTCGCTGGTCTCGCGATGCTCTCCAACCAGGTGCGCATCGTCCAGACCACCGCCACCTTCAACCACGCCCTCGCCAATGGCGACGAGGTCTTCGATGTGGTGATGGACCTCATGCCGGTGCCCACCACCATGACCCTCACCCCCAAGGGCGACATGGTGGGCATGACCATGGCGCTCGGCTTCATCAGCATTGCGGTGCGCCAGAGCAAGGGCCCGGTGCCGCTCGAAGGCGCCGAACTCGCACCCACCGGACTGGTGACCGCCGCCGGCCCGGCGCCCACCGCCGGGCCACGCAACCGCTACCGCCTGCCCGCGAACGCGAGCGTCGCGCTCGACGAGTTCCAGACCCAGCAGGGTGCAGAGGTGACGGTGACCTCACAGACCGCGCCCAGCACCCTCGCCGATCCAACCGTCTTCCTGCGTGCCGAGCCGCAGCTCGAGATCGACGACCCGGAGATGCGCGCCTGGGTCGAAGGCATCGCCGCCGCGCATCGCGGCAGCAGTGCCGAGCTGGCCGAGAACCTGCGCCTGGCGGTGCGCGCCTACATCGTCCACAAGGACCTCTCGATGGGCGACGCCACCGCGCTCGAGGCCTTCCGCGAGCGGCGCGGAGACTGCACCGAGCATGCCAACCTGCTGTGCGCCGCGCTGCGCATCGCCGGCATCCCGGCGCGCGTCGAGTGCGGCCTGGTCTACGCCGATTCCTTCGGCGGCTGGGTCGGGCATGCCTGGAACAGCGCCTATGTCGATGGCCGCTGGATCCATCTCGACAGCGCCTATCCCGGGGTCGAGCGCAGCTGCTACCTCAAGCTCGGCAGCACCTCGGGCGGCCCCTGGCAGAACACCGGGGCGGCGATGCTCGGCAATCTCGCCAAGGTCATGGGCAAGACCATCGAGACCCTCGCGCCCTGAAGCAGGATCCGCTCCGCTCAGCGGTGCGCAGCCGCTCACCCTGACCGCTCAGCGCGGTCGCGCTGTGAGCATGGCGGCGCCTGGCAGGTCCACCGGCCTTCGGCGTGGTGCCCTGGCCGGTCCCGGCGCGCACGCTGGATGCGGGCGGGTCGCGAGCCGGCGCGGCGGGCTCAGAATGATGAGGCGCCGGTAGCGGCTGGCGCAGGCGGATGGGGAGGGGCCGGTAGATGCGGCGCCGGAGCTGGTGGCGCGACTGTTGGCAGCGGGGCATCCGGATCCCGCCAGGGGGCCGAAGCTAGGATCGTCCACCGCATGGACGACCTCGGAGGTGAGGGCGTAGTGGCGCGTACCGCAATGGAACTGCGCCGCGCCACCCGCCGGGAACCAGCGCATGGCGCTGATGGCATCGGTGACCAGCTCGGGCGTGGCCAGCTCCCCGATGGAGTTGCCATGGGCGTCGGCCACCTCGTGGCGCGGCCACGTGGCAGCGACGGTGATCATCGCGTTCAGGCGCTCGAAGATGCAAGCGCTGACGTGCAGCATGGTCAGGTCGAGATCGATGCCGGTCCCCACGGCATTGACCATCGGCCACGCCGTGCCCACTCGCTTATACCAACCGCTGCGGAAAACAGTTCGGTCAAGCGCACGCAGCGGAGCCAGGGTGGCATGACCCGCTCCTGAACACTGGTGCTTGGTCCACAGCGGTGGTTCGCGGTTATGTCGACCACCGTGCTGTCGCGGCCAGCAGGGGCGGCGGCAGCTCTGAGTACACGCCGATCAAGTCGTGCCGATGGTCAGTCGCCCGAGCCAGTGCGCGCTTGACCTGGGCTCGCTTGAGCGCCCTCGGCGCTGGGGGGATTCCCCGTCTGTGCCTGGTCCAGCCCGTACCCTGGGGCCGCTTCCTCGGCTCGCCCCAAGGCCGGAGCCGTATGCGGCCATGCGGGAGCTGATGATCCGTGCGCCGGGCGGCGCGTCGGTACCGTCCCTGCCCCAACCAGGCTATACGTCGAGCTTGCTGATGTCGGGCACGTCCTTGCCCGCGACGGTGAGCTGGGTGACGATCCAGTCGGCCTCGGCCTTGGCCTTGATCTGGTCGATGCGATCCGCGTAGGGGGTGTCGAGGATGATGCGCAGGCGGGTCAGCAGGTCGGTCTCGGTGATCATGCCGGGGTCGGTGAGCGCTTCGGTGAGGATGCGCACCACGTTGTGGTAGACCTGGGCCACCCCGCCGCGCACCGCATATACGGCGTCGGGCAGGTGCTCGCACCTGACGAACACCCGGCCGTTGCGCAGCAGGGTCACGTAGGGGGCGTGATCGGTGCGGATGCCGGCCTCGCCCTCGGTGCCGGGGATGGTCACGTGCCAGGCCTGCAGGACCGGCAGGGCCTTCTCGGGGGTGATGATGTGGACGGTGAGGGGCATCGGTCGTGGTGTCCGGCGGTGGTGGTCGGGCGCGCGGCGGCGAGCGCGCGGCGGCTGGTCATTTCGCTTTGAGCTTCTCCGCCTTCTCCTTGACCTCCTCGATCGAGCCGACGTACATGAATGCCGATTCCGGGAGGGTGTCGTAATCGCCGGTGAGGATGGCCTCGAAGCTGCGGATCGAATCCTCGAGCTTCATGTAGATGCCCTTCATGCCGGTGAACTGCTCGGCGACGTGGAAGGGCTGGGACATGAAGCGCTCGAGGCGGCGGGCGCGTGCGACCAGGCGCTTGTCCTCGTCGGAGAGCTCGTCGACGCCGAGGATGGCGATGATGTCCTGGAGGTCCTTGTAGCGCTGGAGCACCTTCTGCACCCCGCGCGCGACCTTGTAGTGGCGCTCGCCGACGATGTGCGGCTGGAGGATGCGCGAGGTCGAGGCGAGCGGATCGACGGC
>PLEW01000228.1 GCA_003136555.1 Planctomycetota bacterium
AGCGCGATCCAGATCACCACCGCCGCCGCCTTGTGCACCGTGCTCGATCTGCACCATGCCGGCATGCTCACCACCACCCGCGGCCTGGTGCGCCAGGAGGAGGTCGACCTGGTGGCCTTCCTCGCCAACCGCTTCGGGCGCATGTACCAGGACGCCGGCCACCCGCTCCCCATCCCGCCATGCCCATGAACGAGCCGCTGTTCGCCCGCCTCGGCATCGAGGCCATCCCCGCGGGGGTGGTGCTGGGCTCAGCGTGGGGGAGCCCCGGCGAGGCCGCGCTGGCGGTGCATTCGCCCATCGATGGCAGCCGGCTCGCCACCCTGCCCGTCGCCGGCAGCCACGATGCGGACCAGGCCATCGCCGCAGCCCAGGCCTGCTTCCCGGCCTGGCGCAGCGTCCCCGCACCGCGGCGGGGCGAGCTCGTCCGCCGCCTGGGCCTGGCCTTCCGCGAGCACCAGCGCGATCTCGCCGAGCTGATCACCCTGGAGGTCGGCAAGATCCGCCAGGAATCCCTCGGCGAGGTGCAGGAATGCATCGACATCTGCGATTTCGCCGTCGGGCTGTCGCGCCAGCTGCACGGCACCACCATGCCGAGCGAGCGCCACGGGCATCGCCTGATGGAGCAATGGCACCCGCTGGGTCCGGTGGGCATCATCACCGCCTTCAACTTCCCCATGGCGGTGTGGGCCTGGAATGCCGCCCTCGCGCTGGTATGCGGCGATACCATCATCTGGAAGCCGTCCGAGAAGGCGCCCCTGTGCGCGCTCGCCTGCCAGCGCCTGCTCGGCGCCGAGCTCGAGGCGCTGGGCGATCTCCCGGATGGGGTGGCGAGCCTGCTCATCGGCGGCCGCGACCTCGGCGCCGCGCTCGCCGCATCACCGCAGGTACCGCTGGTCAGCGCCACCGGCTCGGTGGCCATGGGCCGGGCGGTGGGCCAGGCGGTGGCCGCCCGGCTCGGCCGCAGCCTGCTCGAGCTGGGCGGCAACAATGCGATGATCGTCACTGCCAGCGCCGACCTCGAGCTGGCGCTGCGCGCGATCGTCTTCTCCGCCGTCGGCACCGCCGGCCAGCGCTGCACCAGCCTCAGGCGCCTGCTGGTCCAGCGCACGATCAAGGACGACCTGGTCGCCCGCCTGCGCCAGCTCTATGCCCGCCTGCCCATCGGCGATCCCCGCCGCGATGGCGTGCTGGTCGGACCGCTGATCGATCAGGCCGCCGCCGCCGCGATGGACCATGCGCTGGCGCTCAGTGCGGCCCAGGGCGGGGTGGTGCACGGCGGCGGCCGCCTGCATGCCGGTGTCAGCGCCGGCGGCGCCTATGTCCGCCCGGCGCTGGTGGAGATCGATGCGGGCGCGGCCATCGTCCAGGTCGAGACCTTCGCCCCCATCCTCTACCTCAGCGCCTTCGACACCCTGGAGGAGGCGATCGCGCTCAACAATGGCGTCGCCCAGGGGCTGTCCTCCGCCATCGTCACCAGCGATCTCTGCGAGGCCGAGCAGTTCCTCTCGCCCGCCGGCAGCGATTGCGGCATCGCCAACGTCAANNCCTGGAAGGCCTACATGCGCCGGACCACCAACACCATCAATTACTCGAACGGCCTGCCGCTCGCCCAAGGCATTGATTTCCACGTCTAGGCCCGTGTCATGAGCGCATGATGAGCCTCGACGAGCGATGACCGCCAGCCCCGACTACCTGATCATCGGCGCGGGCATCATCGGCCTGAGCGTGGCCCTCGCGCTGAAGCGCCGCCTGCCCCGCCGCTCGGTCGCCATCATCGAGAAGGAGGACTCCTTCGGCGCCCATGCCAGCGGCCGCAACTCCGGCGTCCTGCACGCGGGCTTCTACTACAGCGAGGAGAGCCTGAAGGCGCGCTTCTGCCGCGAGGGCAACCGCCGCCTGCGCCAGTACTGCCGCGAGCGCAGCCTGCCGCTGCGCGCCTGCGGCAAGCTGGTGGTGGCCNNCCTCGACCGCCTCTACCGCCGCGGACGCGACAACGGCGTGCGCCTCGAGTTGCTGAGCCTCGCCGAGGCCCGGCGCATCGAACCGCGGGTCAAGACCCATGAGCGCGCCTTATGGTCGCCGGACACCGCGAGCGGGGATCCGCTCGCGGTCATCAACAGCCTGGCCCGCGATGCCCGCGACCTGGGCATCGCCATCCACCGCTCCCATGCCTACCTGCACGGCGAACCGGGCCAGGTCAGGACCAGCCAGCAGGACTTCGCCCCGGGGTATGTCGTCAATGCTGCCGGGCTGTATGCCGATCGCATCGCCCGGGATTTCGGCAAATGCTCGCACTACACCATCCTGCCGTTCAAGGGCCTGTACCTCTACTCCGATGAGCCGGTCGGTCGGCTGCAGACCCATATCTATCCGGTACCGAACCTCGACTACCCCTTCCTCGGCGTGCACTTCACTGTGACCGTGGATGGCCACATCAAGATCGGCCCGACCGCGATCCCCGCCTTCTGGCGCGAGCACTATGCCGGCTTCTCCCGCCTCAACCTCGGCGAACTCGCGGACATCCTATGGCGCGAAGCCTCGCTGATGGTCTCCGCCGGCTTCGATTTCCGCGGCCTGGCGCTGGAGGAGATGCGCAAGTATTCGCCCTCCTACCTGGTCGCCCAGGCCACCCACCTGCTCGCGGGGGTGAATCACGAGGATTACCGGCAATGGGGCCGGCCCGGCATCCGCGCCCAGCTGCTCGACCTGCAGACGCGGCAGCTGGTGATGGATTTCCTCCTCGAAGGGGATGCGCGCTCGCTGCACGTCCTCAATGCGGTCTCGCCCGCCTGGACCTGTTCGCTGGCCTTCGCCGAGCATGTGGTCGACGAGGCCCTGCGGCTCGGCNNGTCAGCCACGATCTCGACGAGGCCCTGCGGCTCGGCGCCCCGGGATCATAGGTGATGGCGCTGCGAGTGCTGCTGACCAACGATGATGGCATCGACGCCCCCGGGCTGCTGGCGCTCGAGCGCGCGGCCTCCGTCTTCGCCGAAGTGGTGATCATCGCGCCGATGCACGAGCAATCCGGCTGCGGGCACCAGGTGACGACGCATGCCGCGATCGCGGTCGAGGGCCGCGGCGGCGCACGCTGGGCGGTGGACGGCACGCCGGCGGATTGCGTCCGCCTGGGGCTGCATGGGCTCGCCGGGCGGGTCGACTGGGTGCTCAGCGGAATCAATGCCGGCGGCAACCTCGGCACCGACATCTACCATTCAGGCACTGTCGCGGCCGCGCGCGAGGCCGCCCTCCACGGCGTGCCCGGCATGGCGATCTCGCATCTGCGCCGCCGCGGGGTGGCGATCAGCTGGGACGATGCTGCGCTGCGCGCGCAGGCGGCGCTCGCCGAGCTTTTGGGCACCCGGCCGCCCCGCTCATGCTACTGGAACCTCAATCTCGCCCACCTCGACCCGGGCACGCCGATCGCGCCGCTGGAGCGCTGCCCCCTCGACCCCTCGCCCCTGCCGCTGGCCTATGCCCAGGACCCTGAGGATGGCAGCTTCCGCTATGCAGGCGACTACCACCGGCGCAGCCGCGAGCCCGGCAGCGACGTCGAGCGCTGCATGGCGGGCGCGACCACGCTGACCGAGCTCCGGCTCTGACCGCCCCCGGCAGGCGCTCCCGCCAGCCTCAGGGCATGTGCGCGCCGCTGCTCAGCTGGGAGGCGCGCGTCACCAGCTCCACCAGCTCCTCGCCGCCGGCGAGGCCCCCGCGGCTGGCCGCGCGCGCCTCGCCGAGGATGCGCGGCCAGAGGCCCTGGGACTCGCGGGGATGGCTCAGCGCGAGGGCGAAATCGGCCACTGCTGCGGACCCGGCCACTGACGCGCTCCCGGCGGCTGCCGTGTGCCCGGCCGATCCCCTGCTGATGCTCGGCGCCTCGGCGCCGAAGCCGTGCTCCACTGCTCCGGCGAAGCGGGCGACGAGCGGCGCAATGGGCGTCCCGGCACTGTCCAGGCCACGCAGCGTCACGCTGATCAGCTCGACGCCCTGGGCTTCGAGCCGTGCCGGCTCATCCGTCTTGTTGGCTTCGCGAGCCACCGCTTCGGGGCTGCCGACCGGCACCAGTTCGACCAGGGCCACCAGCTGCTGATCGGCGGTCAGGACATCCGGGCGGAGCGCTGCCGCTGCGCCTGCCGGCGACGCGCCACCGGCGACCATCGCACCCGGCTCGGCGGAGCTGTCGCCGAGCACGTGGTAGGAGGCGACCCGCGCCGGATTGATGGCGAGCTGGAGCACGGCATCGCGCACCACCACCAGGGGCGGCAGCGCGAGCAGGGCGGCGAACTGCTGTTCCGCCGCCGCTGCGGTGGTGATGTAGGCGAAGCGTCCATGGCCCTTAGCGGCGAGCCCCTCGAGCACGCCCTGCTCGGGATGGTCATGGCCCACCGCCATGACGCTCAGGCTGATGCCGTCCTGCGCCAGGGGCTGTGCCGCCAGCGCCACCGCACTCCCCGCCATGCCCTGGCCGGCGCTGCAGAGGATCACCTGGTTGACGCCAAGGGGCAGGAGGTGGTCATGGGCGATGCGCGTCGCCAGCTCGATGCCATCGGCGATGCGCGCACTCCCGCCCGCGGCCAGCGCGGCGATCCCGGCGCGCAGCCGTGCGCGCTGGCCGATACCCGACCCCGCGTCCAGCACACGCACCTGGTCGGCAGCGACCACCACCGCGACCTGGTCCCCCCCGCGCAGCTGGGTGAGCAGGTGCTCGGCGCCGCGCTGGATCAGCGGCAGGCGCTCATCGCCNNACGGCGCGGCGGCGCGGGTGCGCACGGCGATGCGGGCGAGCTGGTGGCTGGCGTCCCACGGGCAGTCGCCCACGCTGATGGTCATCGCCGCCGGTGCATCGCCCAGCGGCCCGGCCAGCGGGCCCGACCAGGCGCTGATCAGCTGCGGCAGGTCGACCAGCGCCGCAGGCGGCAGCGTGCCGGCGTCCAGGCAGCGTCGCAAGGTGGCGATCGCGGCATTGCCATGCGGGATCGGGATGCCGGAGACCGGCATCCCGGCGGCCAGCACCGGGGTGCCNNNGCGGCGGGTACCGTCGGCGCAGCGGATGCCGTGAGCGCGCCTTTGGCCCTGCCGTCGGCACGTGCCAGCGGGGCGCCCGCCGCCTGGGCGAACGGCGCGGCGACGCTGGAGGAGGCGGGGACGGCAGGCGCCGGCTCGGCCAGGGCGACGGCGCTGCGCTCGGCTGCGTCCTGGGGCGCGGGTGAGGCCGGGGTCGCCGCACCGGGCTTGCCGCCCAGGGCGAGCACCCGCTTGCGATCGGCCAGCTGGTCGGTCGCCTGCTCCAGCTCGGCGCGGCGGGCGGTCTTTTTCTCTGCCGCACGCAGCGCCTCGTTGATGGCCGGCTGGGCGCTGGCGGCCTGCACCTGCAGCGACAGGTCCTTCTGCCGTTCGCTCAGCTGCCGCTCGTGCAGCTGATTCACGGCATCGAGCCGCTCGTCACCCTCAGCGCTCTTGGCCACCGCCGAAGAGGCGGTGCTGGCCGCTGGTGGCGCGTCGCCGGGCAGGCCGAGGAGGATCAGCACCCCGGCGGCCAGCCCGGCGCTCGCCAGGGCTGCGAGGGTGCGCCAGCCGACGATGACCCGTGGCCGGGCCGCGCGTGCGATGGCGGCACGCTGCTTGTCGCTGAGCACGGGCAGCGGGCCCACCTCGACCTCGGCGAGCAGATCGCGGGCGATCAGCGCGCTGAAGTCGCGGATGCGGGCGATCTCCCGCTGGGCGGCCGCCGCCGCCGGGGTGCCGGAGGCCAACAGGCGCTCGATCTCGTCACGCTGGCTGCCGCTGAGCTCACCCAGGGCATAGGCGGTGATCAGGGCATCGTCGTGATCCTGCTTTGGGCTGGTGGTCATGATGGCACTCCGGTATCCATGCCGCTTCCGGCATTGGCCGCTAGGACGGGCGCGAATCGGGCGCGCAGGCTCTTGATCCCCATGTGGATGAGGTAGCCGACATTGGTGACCGACAGCTGGGTGATGCCGCTGATCTCCTGGTAGGAGAGCCCCTGCTGGAATTTCAGCCGGATGCATTCCTGCTGGTTGGGCGGCAGGGCGCTGAGCGCGGTGAGCACGCCATCGAGCGTCTCGGCCTGCTCCATCGCCGAGGACGGCGGTGCCGCCGGCGATGGCTCGGCGAGCTGTGGTTCGGACAGTGAATGCATCGGACGGTCCTTGCGCATGCGATCGATGGCGCAGTTCCGGCAGACGGTGAACAGCCACTCGGCCAGCCGGTCCTCGATGGCGCCCTGCTCCTGCCGGCAGAGGCGCAGGAAGGTGTCCTGCACCGCATCGCGCGCGTCGTCGGCATCCCCGAGCAGACGCCAGGCATAGGCCGTCAGCGGGCGTTCGAAGCGCTCGACGCACTTCTCGATCCAGTCAGCAGGTGCGCTCATGGGCGTTGTCTATCCCTGATCACGGTCCAGCGGACGTTTCCTTAGGGTGTTTACCGGCGGGCCCGCCGAGGCTACCCATGCGGAGACCTGGCAATCCAGTGCAAGCCGCTGGCATGCCAGCGGTTGAACGCCGCCGCTGGATTATGCCTTGCGCCCGCTGAGCACCCCGCAATGGACCAGGGTCGGCTCCACCGCGCCGGCCGCAGCCAAGCCGGCGCTCGCCAGCATGGCGCGGTACTCCTGGGCGCTGTAGGCGCGCCCCTCGGTGATGACGAACAGATTGGCGGAATACAGGGCGACCGGCAGCGGTCCATCGAGGGCATCGTTGAGGAAGACATCATGGATGTGCACGCAGCCGCCCTGGGGCAGCGCCGCCGCCAGGCGGGCGATCAGCGTCCGGCAGGTCGGCACATCCCAATCGTGCAGGATGTTGGACAGCAGCATCGCCTGCGCCCCCGCCGGCACCGGGTCGGCGAACATGTCGCCAGGGATCAGCTCGAGGCGGTCCTGCACGCCGTAGGCGGCCGCCATCTCGGCGGCCACCTTCAGCACCTCGGGGCGGTCCCACACCTGGGCGCGCAGCCGTGGGTGCTTCTGCAGCAGCGCGATGGCATAGATGCCGGTACCGCCGCCGACGTCGAGCAGCACCTCGACGCCCGCCAGATCCAGGCGCGCGGCGAGGACGGGCGCGACATTCTTGGCCCGCCCGGCGAGCGCGAGCGTCAGGCGGCGGGCGCTGGCCTCATCCTCCATCGCCGACTCCATGCCCTTGCGGTAGATGAATGCCAGGCCGCCGCCATCGCTCTTGGCGCCAGCCATGGTGGCAGCGCCTGCGGGGCGATCGCTGCGCAGGCGCTCGACCAGGTTGACCACGCTCGGGGCCCCTGCACCCAGGCCGATGTAGTCGGCCACCGCGAAGTAGGCGCCCGCGACCAGGTGCTCGCGCGCCAGGTCGGTGAGCGTCAGCCGGCCCTGGGCATCGTCCCTGACCAGCCCGAAGGCGCGCAGCGCGGTGAACAGCACCACGAGCGGACGTTCCGCCAGGCCGAACTCCCGGCCGGCCTCGTCGATGGACAGCGGGCGCACTGCCAGCACGTCGAAGACCTTGAGGTGGTGCACCGCCGCGATCAGCAGATCGCTGGCGAAATGGGCACGGGCAGCCTCGAAGATCGCGGTGGGATCCTGGCGCGGGAGTGCGAGGGCGTTGAGCATCCCCGGGTTATAGGATCACGGTGCGAAAGCAAAACCCTGAGGACGAGCCGACCCGTGCCCGCCCTGGCCGCATGCCTTGACACTCTCTGCCTGCATGGGGATGGTGGTGCCAACCAGGAGATTGGCCATGACGCGGATTATCACCAGCGACCACCAGGGGCCCCAGGAAGTCAAGGTCGGCGGCGAGAGCAAATGGATCTGCATGTGCGGCTTGTCGAAGAACAAACCCTTCTGCGATGGCGGCCACAAGGCCTGCGCCGGCGAGGAGCCGGGCAAGCTCTACCGCTACCAGGATGGCAAGCGCAGCGAAGTGCCGCGCTAGCCGCACGCATCCGTCCCGCGGGCCGTGATCGCTACAGCTCCAGGCGAGCCCATCCCGTCGGCGGGGCGGCTGTCTGGTCGCGGATCTTTAGCCCTGGATGCACCGACAACGCTCGTTAACGTCCGACGGCGCCACGGCAGAGACCTGCCTGCGCCGAGGACCTCCTGGTGATCCCTCCCGGACGCAACGACGCCGACGCCGAGCTCATGCTGATGCGGGGCATCGCGGCAGGCGACCAGGCGGCGATGGAGCGGCTGTACGATCGCTACAGCCCGCTGGTGCTGGCGCTGGCGCTGCGCATCCTGCGCGACCAGGCGAGCGCCGATGAACTGCTCAACGACGTGTTCATGGAGCTGTGGAACCGCAGCGATCGCTACGATGCCGGCCGCGGCACGCTGACGACCTACCTCCTCACCCTGGCCCGCAGCCGGGCCATCGACCGCCTGCGCGCCCGGCGCCGGCAGGCGCTCGCCACCCTGCCCGAGGCCGGCATCGCCGCCGCCGAACCGGACAGCCTCGGCGCCGGCCTGCGCAGCGTGGTCGCCGATGAGCAGCGCCTGCTGCTGTCCGATGCCCTGGCCCGCCTGCCGCTGGAGCAGCGCCAGGCGCTCGAACTCGCCTATTTCGATGATCTCAGCCACAGCCAGATCGCCGAGCGGCTGCACCGACCGCTGGGTACGGTGAAGACGCATATCCGCCAAGGACTCATCCAACTGCGTGAGGCCATGCGTACTACCATGGATGAGCCCCTCCCGACCGCCGCTGCCCGAGAGGTGTCGTCATGACCTGCGATGACCGCAGCGATCTGGTGCTGCTGCGCACGCTCGGCGGCCTGTCGGGCGAGGAGGAGGCGGCGGCACGCCGTGCCATCGAGCAGGAGTGCCCGCCTCTGACGGACGTCGAGGCCGAGGCCGAGGCCACGCTGGCCCAGATCGCCCTGTCCCTGCCAGCCACGGCCCCCTCGGACCAGGTGCGTGCCGCATTCCTCGCCCGCGTGGCGGCGGAACCGCGCACCTCAGGTGCTGCTCCGGCAGGCACCTCAGCCAGGCCCGGCGCAGCCGGACCAGTAGGCGCAGCCTCGTCGAGCAACGGCCCCTCGGCCTGGACGCCGAATGTCAGGCCGACGCGCCCGTCCCTGCCGTTCCCCGCTCCGGCCCCCGCCCGCAGCGCCTGGGGGAAGGCGGTGGTCGCCACCGCTGCAGCCCTGCTGGCGGTGCTGGTGGTGTGGGCGCCGTTCCACCAGCAGTTGGCCAGTGCCCGCCTCGAAGCCGAGACGGCCAAGCACGACAGCGACAGCGCACGCCAGCACGCCGAGCAGCTGGCTACCCGGCTGGCCGCCGCCGATGCCGAGCTGCATCAGACGCAGGCCTCGCTGGAGACCAAGTCCGCTGCGGTCGCCAGCCAGATGGCTGAGCTGAAGAATCTCCTGGCCACCGCCAAGG
>PLEW01000112.1 GCA_003136555.1 Planctomycetota bacterium
GGCGTGGCGCTCGCCCTGCCGCTCTTGGACTCGCTGCCCCTCGGCGCCGAGGAGCCGACCGCCGCCACCACGCCACGCCGCATCATCGCCATCTGCAACAACCTCGGCCTGGTGCCCGACCAGTTCTTCCCGGAGAAGCCCGGGCGCGGCTATACGCTCTCACCCTACCTCGAGGCGATCAAGGAGCACCGCGATGACTTCACCGTCTTCAGCGGCGTNNCAACACCATCTCGCTCGACCAGTATGCCGCGCAGTACATCGGCAACCTCACCCGCTTCCCCACCCTGACCCTGGGGGTCAATGTCGCTGGTGGCCAGCGCAGCTTGTCGTGGACCAATTCCGGCGCGCTGATCCCCTGCGAGGACAAGGCCTCGGCGGTGTTCAAGAAGCTGTTCGTGCGCGGCACCCCCGACGAGGTGCGCGAGCAGAAGCGCCGGCTCGAGCTCGGGCAGAGCATCATGGACGCGGTGTCGGATCAGGTGCGCGGGCTCGAGAAGGGTGTGAGCGCCCGTGACAAGGAGCGCCTGGACCAGTACTTCACCGGCGTGCGCGATCTCGAAGTGCGCCTGGGCGAATCGCGCGCCTGGGAGGACAAGCCCAAGCCGACGGTGAAGGTCCCGGCTCCTATCGATCCGCCCGGCCCCAAGGAATACATGGACAAGACGCGGCTGATGTACGATGTCGCCCGTCTGGCGATCGAGACCGATTCGACCCGCCTGATCACTATCCTGCTCGACAGCGTCAACTCGCCGACCATCGAAGTGCCGGGAGTGACCATCACCGACGGCTACCACAGCCTGTCGCATCACGGCAAATCGCCGGCCAAGCTCAAGCAGCTGGAGGCCATCGACCTCGAGCACATGAAGCTCCTGGGCGGCCTCTATGCCGGTTTGAAGGGCGCCAAGGAAGGCTCCGCCACCCTGCTCGACCGCACCATGGTGCTCTACGGCAGCAACCTCGGCAATGCCAACACCCATGTCACCACCAATCTGCCGATCATCTTCGCCGGTGGCGGCTTCCAGCACGGCCAGCACCTGCTCTTCGACCGCCAGAGCAACTATCCCCTGCCCAACCTCTTCGTCTCGATGCTCCAGCGGCTCGAGCTGAAGGTCGACAACTTCGCCTCTAGCACCGGTCCGATGAAGGGGCTGACCCTGGCATGACGGCTGGGGTGATGCGGACCGACGGGGCAGTTTGTCGCAACGCGTGCTTGCAGCCTGTATGCGCGCCCCCGCGCCCAGCTGGTCAGCGCACCGACCATTTGGCCTTGCAGCGGATGCGCGCAGGACCGGCCAATCGCCATCGGGCGCAGATCATCATCCGCGTGGGCAAACCGCAGACTCGCCCGCTGATCGCCGAGCCGGTGCGCGAGGCGATCACCCCCACGGTCACCGTAGCGACGGCGCTGGACTGGTGTCCGCGCCCGGTCCTGCCGGCTGATGAGGCAGCGCATCCGTAGCCGAGTGGGAGCGGCGGAGGCCGCCCATGCGGTGCCAGCGGTAGGCCAGCCAGCCCGCGGCGGCGAGCGCGAAGGCCGCCACCAGGCCGCCGAGCGCAGTGCGGTCAGGCAGCGTGGTGCCCGACAGGGTGATGGCACGGCTCTGCTCGCCGCAGATCAGCAGCATCCAGCGCGACTGGCCGGCGGGTACCGCCTCGGCGGTGTTCCACAGCACCACATCGTGGGGCGTGTGCACCGGGGTGACGAAGGTGACGGTGAGCCCAGGCAGCTGCGCATGCCAGATGGCGGTCAGCAACTGGTGGGGGCTGCCATTCGCCGACGGCGGGATCGGCGCGTCGTCGCTGAAACGGGTGCGCTCCTCGTAGGTCAGCGTACCGAGTTGGTCGAGCGGATAGTCGCGGTCGCCGAGGTGGACCAGGATCGCCTCGGCGAGGATACGCCGTGCCTGGAGTGCATCCGGGATCAGCGGGTTGCCAGCGATGTCGGCGGTCAGCTCAACGGTGATCGCGCCGCCGTCAGCGGGACTAACGCGGGCGAACAGGCATTCCATGCCGTGCGCTCCCAGGTGCGGGGCGGTGGCCACCAGTCCCGTGAAGAGCACTGCCAGACGGCAGGCTCCCCGCATCACTGAATGTTCCACCGCAGCACGCGCCCGTAGTCGCTCCACTCGCATTCCATGATGTTGCCCTTGGCGTCGAAGGTGATGCCGTGCGGCGAGGTCACCACGTTGTCCTTCCAGAGCTCGGGCTTGACATGGTTCGTGTTGGTCTGGCCCTTGGTGTCATTGATCCCGAACATGGCCACGGTCTTGCCTTCCTTGTCGAGCACCGAGATGCGACCCTCGATTTCGGCAATGCACACCAGGTCGCCGAAGAAGGAGGCCGAGCTGGGACGCCGCATGCCCTGATCCTTGATCACGCCGATGATGGTGCCATCGAGAGCGAGGTGCAGGATGCGGTTGTTGCCGCGGTCGCAGCAGAAGATGCGTACCGGATCGAAGCGCTTGTCCATGAAGATCTTGTGGGTGTTGGCGAACTTCCACGGCTCGCCGGGTCCTCCGAAGACGGTCTTGAAGGCGCCGGTCTTATCGAAGACGAAGATCCAGCTTTTGCCGTAGCCGTCGACGACATAGATGTCGCCATTGGGGGCGACATCGACGCTGGTGAGTTTGAGACCAGGCTTGTCGGCCGGGAAGGCGGTCTTGGGGATCTCGAGCAGGATGGTGCCGTCAGTTTTGAGCTTGAGCACGCGCGACTCGTTGAGCACCGCGGCGTAGATCACGTCCTGGCCGTCCTCCTGGTTGATGACGAAGCCATGCAGGCTGCTCGGGGTGTTGGGCACGTAGCCGATGAAGGTGCCGGTCGGGCTGTACTTCTGCAGCCCGCCTTCCTTGATGCCATCGACGCTGACGTAGATGTTGCCGAGCGAATCGACGCGGATCTCGCCATGGCCGGCGCCGATGGTGGCTTTGCCCGGCGGGGGGGTGATGAAATTGGGCACGAAGGTGTACTCAACGGCCTCTACACCCGCCTGGGAGGAAAGGGCGAGGGTGAGGGCAACGGCCAGCAGCAGGATGGAACGCATGGGCTATGACCCCTTGGAGGTGGAGAAGCGGTTGGCAGGGACGATACAAGAGGGGGGCAGTTTTCCAGCGCAACACGGGAGCGACTGCCAACCTGCACTGACGCGCATGCGGCCCGACCGAACCGGCAGGACTGCGCACCAAGGGTGCTGCACCGTGTATCCTCACCAGCCCCACTCCGACGGTCTTCCGGGTGGCACCGAGGGGTTGGTCCCATCCAATGCCGGGCATCATGGACGATCAGCACGCTGCCAGGTCCCGACCGCCGCCGCACGCGGCAGCGTCGAGCGCGGGCATCGATCCCTCCCGGGTAATGGGCCGCGTCGCCTGGCGGCTGGTCCCGCTGCTGTTCATCTGCTACATCGCCTCCTACATCGACCGGGTCAACGTCGGTGCCGCCAGCCTGACGATGAAGCGCGACCTGGGCCTCAGCGACTCGGTTTACGGCTTCGGCGCCGGGTTGTTCTTCGTCAGCTACTTCCTCTGCGAGGTGCCGAGCAACCTCATCCTGCAGCGGGTCGGAGCGCGGCGCTGGATCGCCCGCATCATGATCACCTGGGGGGTCATCTCGATGGCGATGGCCCTGGTGCAGGGCGAGTTCAGCTTCTACGTGCTGCGCTTCCTGCTCGGCATCGCCGAGGCCGGCTTCTTCCCCGGCGTCATCCTCTACCTCTCCTACTGGTTCCCAGTGGCCCGCCGCGCCCAGATGGTGGCGCGCTTCATGACCGCCATCGCCATCGCCAACATCGTCGGCGCCCCCTTGGCGAGCTGGATACTGCAGCTCGACCAGGTTGGCGGTTGGCCGGGCTGGACCTGGCTGTTCGTCATCGAAGGCCTGCCCTCGATCGTGCTCGGCGTGGTGGTGCTGCTGCTGCTGGTCGATCGTCCGCGCGATGCACGCTTCCTCAGCCTCGCTGAGCGCACCTGGCTGGAGGAGGAGCTGGAGCGTGATCGCCTCGCAGTCGCAGCGACAGGCCGCCACCAGCTGCGCGCCGCCTTCAGCGACTACCGCGTCTGGTGGCTGTCACTGCTGCATTTCGCCATCGTCTTTGCGAGCTATGGGCTCAGCCTGTGGCTGGCGCCGCTGATCCGGGAATCCGGCCAGGTCACGGACACCCAGGCGATCCTGCTCAGCGGCATCCCCTACATCCTGGCGGCGGTGACCATGCTGGCGACCGGCTGGAGCAGCGACCGCTCAGCGGAGCGGCGCTGGCATACCGCGGTGCCGCTACTGGTGGCCGGTGTAGGCTTCCTCGCGGCGGTGATATCTGACGGCCGGCCAGCGCTTCTGGTCATCAGCTTGTCGCTTGCCGCGGCCGGGATCTGCAGCGCGCTGCCGCCGTTCTGGGCGTTGCCCGCCGGCTTCCTCACCGGCAGCGCTGCCGCCGGCGGCTTCGCGGTGATCAATTCGCTGGGCAACCTCGGCGGCTTCGCCGGGTCCTATGTCATGGGCCACTTTAAGTCCGTGAACAGCTTCGCCACGCCGCTGTCGCTCTTGGCCTGCTCGCTGGCCTGCGGCGCGGTGCTGGCGGTGCTCTTCCCCCGCATCGCGCGTCGCGGGCCTCGCGCCCCGGCGTAGCCGCCGGCGCCGCGGATCATGGCGCCGGAGCGTGTGCCACGGACGCCGGAGGGGCTGTCTTTCGCCGCCGGGGTGGCATACTCCCGTCCGCCAAGGAGCTGTCTATGTCTGGTGAGATGCCTGCCACCCTCCGCAGCGCCGCCTGGTTCGGCCCAGCTGATCGCGACGGCTTCATCCATCGCAGCTGGATGAAGAACCAGGGGCTTCCCGACCACGTCTTCGACGGCCGGCCGGTGATCGGCATCTGCAACACCTGGTCCGAGCTGACGCCCTGCAATGCCCATTTCCGCACCATCGCCGAGCGGGTGAAGCGGGGTGTGTGGGAGGCGGGCGGCTTCCCGGTCGAATTCCCGGTCACCTCGCTGGGCGAGACGCTGATGCGTCCCACGGCGATGCTGTTCCGCAACCTGGCGAGCATGGATGTCGAGGAGTCGGTCCGGGCCAACCCCATCGATGGCGTGGTGCTGCTGGCGGGCTGCGACAAGACCACCCCGTCGCTGCTGATGGGCGCGGCGAGCTGCGATCTGCCGGCATTGATGATTTCCGGCGGTCCGATGCTCAACGGCAAGTACCGCGGGCAGGATATCGGCTCGGGCACCAACGTCTGGAGCTTCAGCGAGGCGGTGCGCGGCGGCACCATGACGATGGGCGAATTCCAGGAGGCCGAGTCGTGCATGCACCGCTCGGCCGGGCACTGCATGACCATGGGCACCGCCAGCACCATGGCCTGCATGGTCGAGGCGCTCGGCATCGGCATGCCTGGCAATGCCAGCTATCCCGCGGTCGACTCGCGCCGGTACACCTTGGCGCATATGGCCGGCCGGCGCATGGTGGAGATGGTGCGCGAGGATCTGCGCATGTCGAAGATCCTCACGCGCAAGGCCTTCGAGAATGCGGTGCGCGCCATCAACGCCGTCGGCGGCTCGACCAACGCGGTGCTGCACCTGATCGCCCTGGCCGGCCGCATCGGGGTGCCGTTCAAGCTCGAGGACTGGGACACCCTCGGACGGGGCGTGCCCTGCCTGGTGGACCTGATGCCCGCCGGGCGCTTCCTGATGGAGGATTTCTGCTACGCCGGCGGCCTGCCGGCGGTGCTGCGCGAACTGGGACCGCTGATCCACCGCGATGCGTTGGTGGTGACCGGCAAGACCATGGGCGAGCACATCAAGGATGCCCCATGCTACAACCGCGAGGTCATCCGCACGGTGCACAATCCGCTGCGCGCCGAGGCCGGCATAGCGGTGGTGCGCGGCAACCTCGCGCCCTTGGGCGCGGTGGTCAAGCCGTCGGCCGCAACCCCGGAGCTGATGAAGCACCGGGGCAAGGCGGTGGTCTTCAGCTCGATCGAGGATTTTCATGCCCGCATCGACGACCCCGACCTGGAGATCGACGCGCAGAGCGTGATGGTGCTGCAGTACTGCGGTCCGCGCGGCTATCCCGGCATGCCGGAGGTCGGCAACATGCCGCTGCCGCCGAAGCTGCTCAAGCAGGGCATCACCGACCTGGTGCGCATCTCGGATGCGCGCATGAGCGGGACCGCCTACGGCACGGTGGTCCTGCATGTCGCCCCCGAGGCGGCGATGGGCGGCGCCCTGGCGCTGGTGCAGAATGGCGATTGGATCGAGCTCGACGTCGAGCAGCGCCGCCTCCATCTCGATGTCCCCGAGGCCGAGCTCGCCCGCCGCAAGGCGGCGTGGACGCCGCCGGCCCCGCCGTCCAACCGCGGCTACTACAAGCTCTACACCGACCATGTGCTGCAGGCGGACCAGGGCGCCGACTTCGACTTCCTGGTCGGCGGCAGCGGCGCCGGCATACCGCGCGAGTCGCACTAGCATGCCGACGATGCACGCGACAGGCGCAGTATCACGAACGCCATCCTCCCGAGGTGACGCATGAGCGAGCAGCGCTTCACGGACCAGGTCGCGATTGTCACCGGCGGCGCTTCGGGCATCGGCCGGGCGATCGCCGACCGCCTGGCGCGCGAGGGCGCGCTGGTGGTCACCTTGGATCTCGACCAGGCCGGCATCGACCGCGTGGTCGCCGAAGGCGCGGCCATGGGCTGGCGCTGCGAGGGCCAGCGCGTCGACATCACCGATGACGCCTCGGTCGCTTCAGCAGTCTCGGCGGTGGTGGCGAGGCACGGGCGCCTGGACATCGCGGTCAATAGCGCCGGCATCGCCGGACCGACGTCGATCAAGATCGCCGATGTCGCGGTCGAGGACTTCGACCGCGTCTACCGCATCAATCTGCGCGGCGCCTTCCTGATCACCAAGCATGCGGTGCGCGCCATGACTGCGCGCGGCTACGGCCGCATCCTGCTGGTCGCATCTATCGCCGGCAAGGAGGGCAATCCCGGCATGGTGCCGTATTCCGCCTCCAAGGCCGGAGTGATCGGCCTGGCCAAGTCGGTAGGCAAGGAATACGCCGAGAGCGGCATCACCGTCAACGCCCTCGCCCCGGCGGTGATCCGCACCAAGCTGCTCGAGCAGATGGACCAGCGCCAGATCGACTACATGACCTCCAAGATCCCCATGCAGCGCACCGGCACTCTCGACGAGGTGGCCGCGCTGGCGTGCTGGATCGTCTCCCGCGAGGCGAGCTTCAACACCGGCTCATGCTTCGACCTGAGCGGCGGCCGGGCGACCTACTAGGATTCGACGACCATGGCCAGGGCCAGCCATGCGAGCCGCTGCCCGTGCTGTGGTTACGTTTTCGCGGGCCGGCCTGCCGACTACTTGCGCGAGCCGCTGCTGGCCCGGCGGCTGAAGCGCTGCTCGCTCATCATCATCTTCCCGGTGCTGGCGGGGGTGTTCCTCTACCTGCGCTACGGCGCCGCCTGGCTGGGCCTGCCGACCGCCTTCACCGGCATGGCCAACACCCTGATGCTGGTGATGGTCAGCCCCTCGGTGATCCTCGCAGCCATCTCTATGCGCCTGCCGCGGCAGGAGCGCTATGACTGCCGCTCCTGCGGCTGGAGCGGCGGCCTGGCGGCCACCCGTGCAGCGGATGAGCCTGTGTCCGCTCAGCCATCGCCCGGCGAGCCTGCGCGACCAGGATGATCCCTATCGCGCTGCGATTGACGGGGTGCGCAGGTCAGGGCGTCGCAAGGCGCGGCGAGAGCGGAGCCGGTGCCGCGGCGGGGAAGAAGGCGCGCATGATGCTGCGGGCGAAGCGGATGCCCAGCTGATCGAGCCCCGCGGTGTTGAAGTGATCGCCATCGGACCGGCGGAATTCGGGACCGAGATCGTCGGTCTGCGGGCCGTCATAGGTGTAGGGCACGCTCTCCAAGATCAGCTGGGTGCCGCGATCGAGGCGTTCCTTGCGCCGCTGCTTCTCCGCCGCACCCACCTTCGGCGCCACCCCGGGATCATAGGCATCGAAGGCGATCACCCAGGGCAGCGTGGGATCGCCGGAATCGCTGCGCGCATGCAGGATCACCGCACGCAGGTCGGCGCTGAAAGCCTCCGCCGTCGGGCCGCTCCACAGATCGTTCTCATTCCCGAGCCAGACCACCGCGCGCAGTCCGCTATACGGCGTCAGCGCCTGCAAAGTGGTGCGGAAGGCCGGGTAGCCGCGCGTGGTGACCGCGGCATCCTCCGCCCCCGCACGCCACTGCGCGACCGTCGATCCGCCCATGCCGGTGCAGATCCACAGCACCGGGACGTGCAGCTGGGCCACCAGGCGGTCGCCCACCGCCGGCCAGGGCGAGGCGCGGCGCTCGTCGCCGGGCCGCAGCGGATCATCGGCGTGGCGGAAGGCGAGCGGCACGCTCGGCGCCTGGGTCCAGTCGGCGCAGGTCGCGACGCGGTCGTCCTGGGCGGTGCTTGGCGCATCGGCATTGTAGTTCGAGCAGAAGGAGTGTCCGGCGGCGACGAACACCTCGCCGACCCCGATCTTCGCCACCGTGCCCTCGGCCAGCACCTGGCCGGCCGCGTCCAGCGCGCGCACGGTGAGCGCATACCATCCCCCCGCCGGAACCTCCAGGGAGCCGGCAAACGCACCGGTCTGCGGCCCGGCGATGGCGGTGAAGGCACCGGAGACCCCATCGACCCCTGGCTGGTAGGGCGCCATGAGGGCAGCACGCGCCTCGATCCGGGCGATTGTCCTGGTCACGGTTGCCGCGATGGTCCCGGCGATGGGTATGCGGGCGCGGTTGTCCGCGGAGCGCTGGAACACCGCATATGGGGTCGGTGTGCGCACCGTGATCGCGCCCGGCGGCCCGCCGGACGCGGGCCGGCCGGCCGGCTCGGCCCCGGACAGCAGGCCGAGGCCGGCAACGGTGATAACGGCGAGCATGAGCGGAGCGAGTCGGGCGAGCACCCGGCGGCCAGGCGGGAGGCGGCCGGAGACACCGGGAGCGGGGGTCATAGGACTTTGACGGTAACCACCGCTTGAGGGGCACAACGGCCGTCAGGCGGGCGCTGGCTGAGGGGGGGTCACCCGCAGCGAACGCAATTCGTCGGCAACAACGCCCGCTGGAGGCGTACCATACCTTATGATCGTTGTATGCGCGAGGTCGGAAGGAGGCTGATCATGTCCCAGGTGGTGGCGCTGCTGGTGTCTCTGACGCTGATGCTCAGTGTGTCGACGGTGGGCAATGGCCTGGCGGCGGCTGACCCGGCGCTCAGCTGGCCGGGCGAGGCGCTCGACACCTGGCACGGCTTCACCCGGCACACCATCACGATCGATGGCTGCACCGCCTGGGTGGTCGAGCCGAAGCAGGCGCTGCCGGGCAATCCCTGGTCGTGGTGCCTGGAATTCCCCGATGCCTTCACCGACCGCTGCGCCGCCCCGGCCCTGCTGGCCAAGGGCTTCTACCATGCCCATATCAGCGTCGGCAACACCTTCGGCTGCCCGGCTGCGCTGGCGCATTGCACTGCCTTCTACGAGGCCGTAGTCGCCAAGGGCCTGGCGACGCGCGTAGCGCTGATCGGCATCAGCCGCGGCGGGCTCTACGCCTACCGCTGGGCGGCGGAGAATCCCACGAAGGTCGCGCTGATCTACGGCGACGCCCCGGTGTGCGACTTCAAGAGCTGGCCGGCCGGCAGGGGGACCGGTCATGGCAGTCCCGGCGACTGGACGGCGCTCAAGACCTGCTACCATTTCGCCGATGACGCCTCCGCCCTGGCCTATGCCGGCAATCCGATCGATCAGCTGGCGCCCCTGGCGAAGGCCGGCATCGCCCTCATCCATGTCGTGGGCGATGCCGATGACGTGGTCCCGGTGGCGGAGAACACCGCCATTGTCGAGAGCCGCTACCACCAGCTCGGGGGCACCATCACCGTCATCCACAAGCCAGGCATCGGCCACCATCCGCATGGCTTGGACGACCCCACCACGGTGGTGGACTTCATCGTGGCGCATGCGGTTCCGCCGCTGGCACGCTGATGGGGGCGACGCATAGCAATGCAACGACCCTGGGCAGGGCATTCCGCCCGCGCCTCCTGCTCGATCACCACCCTGCCGGCCTCGGGCAGGCTTGCTTTCACCGACAGTGCCTGACGCTGGCGCCCCGTCTGGCCCAGCATGTCCCGGAGACCATTATGCGTCTGATCGCCTGCGCCCTGGCCCTCTGCCTCGCCACCACCGCCTGGGCGGCGGACGGCTTCGAGGCCAAGACCTTCACCGCGCCCCCCGGCACCCTGCCCTACTGCATCCTCGCTCCTGCGACGGTGGCCGCTGGCACCACCTATCCGCTGGTGCTGGTGCTGCATGGCGCCGGCGAACGCGGGACCAACAACTCCAGCCAGCTCACCCATGGCAGTGCGCTGTTCCTGGATGCCCACAATCGCGCCACCTATCCGGCGTACGTGGTCTTCCCCCAGTGCCCGGGCGACAAGCGCTGGGTCGAAGTCGATTGGGGCGATCCTAAGCCGCACCAGATGCCCAAGGAGCCGAGCATCCCAATGTCGCTGGTGCTCGACCTCCTGCCGTCCCTGATGTCCTCACTGCCCGTCGATCGCAGCCGCGTCTATGTCCTGGGCCTGTCGATGGGCGGATTCGGCACCTGGGACATCATCGCGCGCCATCCGGACTGGTTCGCCGCTGCGGTCCCCATCTGCGGCGGTGCGGACAACTCCACCGCGCCGCGCATCGCCGGCCTGCCCATCTGGGTCTTCCATGGCGGCGCCGATACGACGGTGAAGACCATCCGCTCGCGCTCGATGGTCGATGCGCTCATCGCCGCCGGCGGCAAGCCCAAGTACTCAGAGGTGCCCGGTGTCGGACATGACGTCTGGAATACCGCCTTCGCCTCTCCTGAGCTGCTGCCCTGGCTGTTCGCACAACGCCGCCACCAGGCACTGCGGTGAGCAGCGGGTTGGGCGCATCGGCGGCACGCAGCCCGCCCGGCCCCGCTCCGGTCCATGGATGCGCTTCCAGGCCACTCCCAGCCCCCGCGCGCGTCAGGAGTGGTGGTCACCACCGTCGCCAGTGCCCGGAAAGGGCTTCTCTCGCCCTGGCGGGCGCCTATTTTGCCACGCTCCCACGACGCAAGCGGATACATCGGCGTCGCTCCCTCCAGTGCCCGCGCTGATGCCACCGATCCGACACCAAGGACCATCCATGCCCGTCTCCATGCTCCCGGCCGCTGCACCGACCACCCGCCTTCTCCAGGTCGCCGCGTCGTTCGCTGTCCTGCTCAGCCTGAGCGCGCTCGCCAGCGGCGCCGACTGGGACACCCAGCAGCCGCCCGAGAGCCGTTTCGAGATCACCGTGCTGACGCGCGATTGCGCCAACCCCATGGAGATGTCGATCGCCCATGACGGGCGGATCTTCTTCTGCGAGAAGTTCGGCTCGATCAAGCTCTACAAGCCCACCACGCGTGAGACCGTGCTGGTGGCAAAGCTCGACACCTACGCGATCGAGAACGGCGAGAAGGGCAATACCGAGGATGGTCTGATCGGCCTGACCTTGGATCCCGACTTCGACACCAACCATTGGCTCTACGTCCTGCGTGCCGCCCCGGGCGACAAGCCCGAGCAGCATCTCTCGCGCTTCACCCTGGTGGGCGACAAGCTCGACCTCGCTTCGGAGAAGATCCTGCTGGTCAATCCCAACTGCCGCGCGGTGATCGGCCACTGCGGCGGATGCCTGAGCTTCAGCAAGGGCAATCTCTACATCTCTTGTGGCGACAACACCACGCCGTTCGAATCGGACGGCTATTCGCCGCTCGATTCCCGCAGCGAGGGCCATGATGCGCGGGCGACGGCGTCCAACACCATGGACTTCCGCGGCAAAATCCTGCGCATCCATCCCAAGCCCGATGGCACCTACGACATCCCGCCCGGCAACCTCTTCCCGCCCGGCACGCCCAAGACCAGGCCCGAGATCTACGTGATGGGCTGCCGCAACCCCTTCCGCCACTTCGCCGATCCCGTCACCGGCAATCTCTATTGGGGCGAGGTCGGACCGGATGCCGGCAAGGACGGCCCGCGCGGTCCACGCGGCTACGATGAGTTCAACTGCGCCAAGGGGCCGGGCTACTACGGCTGGCCGCTCTTCGTCGGCGACAACGAATCCTATGCGGAGTACAACTGGGACACCAAGGCCATCGGGGCGAAGTTCGATCCCGCCCATCCGATCAACGATTCGCCACGCAATACCGGCATCCGCGAGTTGCCGCCAGCCCAGCCGGCGTGGATTTACTACCCCTATGCGGTTTCGGAGAAGTTCCCGGACCTCGGCAGCGGCGGCCGCTGCGCCATGTCCGGTCCGGTCTACCACCGCGATCCCACATCGACCTCGCCTACGCGCTTCCCGGGCTACTACGACAACACCCTGTTCCTCTACGAATGGATGCGCAGCTGGATCAAGGCGGTCAAACTCGATGCCAAGGGCGACCAGGTGTCGATGGAGGCCTTCCTGCCGAGCACCAAGCTGCGCCATCCGATGGACATGCGCTTCGGCCCCGATGGCTCGCTCTACGTCATCGAGTTCGGCAACAACTGGTGGCATCCCGACCAGGCCGACATCGTGCGCATCGATTTCGTCCCCGGCAACCGCGCCCCGATCGCCAAGGCGAGCGCCGATGTGGTGGTGGGCAAGCAGCCGCTGGCGGTGAAATTCTCCTCGGCCGGCACCTACGACAAGGATGAAGGCGACACCATCTCCTACGCCTGGAGCTTCACCGGCAAGGGCGTCGAATCGACCGATCCCAACCCGAGCTTCACCTTCACCGCCCCTGGCACCTACCAGGCGACGCTGACCGTCACCGATAAGGGCGGCAAGACCGCCATCGCCGTGGTCCCCATCCGGGTCGGCAACGCCGCCCCGAAGGTGAGCCTCAGCGAGCCTATCTCCGGCCACTTCTTCCGCTGGGGCGAGACCATCGCCTACCATGCCGCGGTCACTGACGAGGAGGACGGCAGCACCGAGGCCGGGACCATCCCAGCGGCCCAGGTCAAGGTCACCATCGGCTACGATGCTCAGCACGAGGAGAGCGCCGCCGATCAGGAGAACGGCATCGCCGCCGGGGCCAACCAGCGCGGCCGCAACCGCGTCTTCAAGAGCGACTGCATCGCCTGCCACCAGCTCGGCGTGCAATCGGTCGGCCCGTCCTTCACCGCCATCAGTGCCAAGTACCATGGCCAGGAGGGCATCCTCGCCAAGCTCACCGACAAGGTGATCACCGGCGGCGGCGGCGTCTGGGGTCCGATCGCCATGGCGGCGCACCCGCAGTTCACCCGCGATGAGATCCAGGAGATGGTCGGCTGGGTGCTCTCGATCGCCGATGACCAGGGCGCCATCAGCGGCGCCAGCGGCAGCTTCACCACCATGGCCAAGCCGGCCAAGGATGACCGCGGCAGCTACGTCATCCAGGCGCGCTATACCGACAAGGGCGCGCCGGGCGCGGAGCCGCTCACCGGGTCGGCCACCATCACCCTGCGCTCGCGCATCGTCAGCGCCGCTGATCGGACCAGCTCCAAGGGCACAGGCACCGAGCCGTGCGCCGATGTGGGCGGGGGCCAGCAGGTCATCAACATCGACGCCGATACCTGGCTGGGCTTCAAGGCCATCACCCTCGCCGGCACTACCAAGCTGACCTACCGCGTTGCCTCCGGCGGGGCGGGCGGCACCATCGAGGTGCATGTCGACTCGCCGACCGGGGCGGTGATCAGCACCGCCGCCATCGCACCCACCGGCAGCTGGACGAAATGGGCCGATGTCGATGCCACCATCCAGGATCCGGGCGGGACGCACGACCTGTTCCTGGTCTTCACCGCGGCCAAGGGCAAGAAGAAGCTCTTCAACCTCAACTGGATCAACTTCCACGCCCCCGGCGAGTAAAGTGGACGGCCGCGTTCCGGCATTCATGACCGAGAGGTCGCTAATGCCCATCCTGTCACCGTAACGGCACCAGCTGTCACTGGGCGAACGACCCACGGCTTTGGTCGGGGGTACGTCGTAGAGGGCCGTGTTGCTCAGCCCTCGAGCGGTGGCGCCGACGGTTCGAATGCCGCTGACAGCTGCATTGTGGTGGTTCTACTCGGACACTGCCCATGTTCTCAACCGTGCATGCGACCCACCAACTACTAGCCTTCCTGGTAAATGTCGTGCCGGGATGATGACGCGCATGTCGGATCCCCGAGCCATCAGCGAGGATCGCGGCCTCAAGGCCGTGATCACGTCGTACACCGTCGAGGCCATCGAGGTGTTCGTCCCGGAACTGCATATCGTGCGCGGCAAGCCGGTGGCGACCACGGTGCTCCAGCAGGAATCGGCGTTGCCCGACCTCGCCAAGCCCAGTCGATTTCTCGATGTGGCACTCCTGGCGAGTTGGGTCGACGGCAGTCAGGCGGTCATCCTGTTCATTGAGCACTGGTCCCAGGCACGGAAGGTCAATCGTGAGCGTCAAAGCATCCATACGGATGCTTTGACGCTCACGGCGGACCCGAACACATCTACAGCCTACACGAACTCAGGTCTACTGCATGTCCAAGGGAATGGACAAAGCGAAGTATGAAGTCGGCACCATGGTCACTCTCGCCATCGACCCGAAGAGCGGCATGGTCGTTGGGGCCATGAACCATGCGCGCAATAGCCATTATTCGCATGTCAGTCCTGGAGTCCTCCTGGTCCGGCTGGGTGCTAGGGACTGCCGGAAGCTGACAGCTCGGCGATCTCGCCGCCGGTCATGGCGCGGGAGAGGATACCGAAGCTATCGAGCACCCCCTGGAGCTGCCGGTTGCTGGGCGTTTGCGCCTGATCATGGGCAAAGGACGCCCAATCGCCAATCAGGGCAGACCCGATAGACATTGGAATAGCATGATCGGTATTTCGCTGTGTAGGTCCAGGAACTCTCGTCGTGTCACGGCCGCAGAATACACACTTACTATTAGCTTCCGCCTCTGCTGCATCCTTGATGCTATTTGCAAACCGTTTACCGGCACCTGGCCCCCCAGCACTTCCCGGTTTGGGCAGCAGGAGTGTCCTACCAGTATTTTCAAGAGAACTCTCGCCTAATGCATCTAATGCGCCCAGACTACGACCTGACGCCAACGATATGAACTTCGAGAACCCTTCATACCCACGAGCACTTGCCTCGTCTTCTGTTAGCGGCTGTCCAGTAAGCCTGTCAGTACCCGTAAAACTATCTATGTATTGATTGACGCCGGACAGATCTCCGGCGACTAGCGCAAGTGCAGAATCGCCATTTGCGCTAGCCTGTTGGCCCCTGGAAATCTCGTTGGATAAACTGTTGAGTCCTGGCAGGGAGGAGTCGATATTATTAGCGCCGCTGTCATCGACTATTGAATTGAGAACAGCACCAATGGGGTCCCGTTTGAATGCCTTTTTGAATGCATCGTCGGAATTCCCTTCTGAGTTATTCTGCGAAGTGCCATTCTGACTCGAATTGCTGTTAGAACCACCTGATGACAATGCCGGTGACGGCCCAGAGGCTGGTGTATCTTCTAATCCGAGAGGATCTATATCGTTGATCGGATTATTATGGACGTGGAGGTAATTATTGAGTCCATCCCCGTAACCAAGAGGATCTCTGCTCAAATACCTCCCCATCACCGGATTGTAGTAGCGTACTCCCACAGTTGGGTTGTGCGCGTACACCAACTTGGCGACGAGATTGGGCCTGCGGCAGGGCAGGAGGCCGCTCCAAGGGCGGCGATTCAGTAACCGGCTATCAAAGAGCTGTCGCGACGGGGCGGATTATACGACGAGGCATTCCTCTACAAGCCGAGAGATGGCATAATCGGGAACGAAGGAACTCATCATTGTAGCCCTGCAAGTTCAGCGGCAATGCGCACATCTGCCATAGTGAGCAACATCCGGCGACGCTCCGATGCAGGGTAAGGCAGGCGCTCGAAATGGAATTTGCTGTAGAACCGTAGCAAAGGATCGGTGAGAGCATCAAGGACGATCGCCGCGATGCCGACTTCCCGGGATACCTTGAGCGCCCTGAGCAGAGCAAACTTGAGCAGGCATTTGGCTATACCCTGGCCTTGCTTGTCTCTCCTTGTGCCAAGGAAGCCGATTTCGAGAGCTGGAACTTCAGGGTACGGGCAAGTGTCGAGCACGGCGACATTGGCTAGTACTCGCTTCTTCGAGTCCCTCCCCTCCACAAGCACTGGCTGACTAGTGGCAGAAAGCGAGATGAAACCCCACACCGAATGATCTACTGGATCTGGGATCACCCAAGTCGTCGAGAAACCAGCTTTTGCATGAGGACGCGCGTGAACGATCAGATACCGATCGATTTCAAGCTCTCCGCTGTCAAAGTCGTCTACTCGATGACGCTTTGCCAATCGACGCGGTCTTGGAAGCTGAGCGATCAAACCGACTCCATACAACTACAGCGTATCCCGATTGGCCTGGAATAGCTTGACCAATGCCGAATTGATTTTCGGCTTGCGGAGAAGCGCTTTCCGTACGGCCAGCGCGACCGCACCGCGACCTGTAGCCCTAGCGGCTTCGGCCTTCCTGGGCTTCGCGCGCTTCGGTCCCTTACCCCTGGATAGTACGGCGGTTTTCATAGTGGTAAGTATGGCTTATCTGATTGTGAGGGAAGTGGCATCTAGCTGTGCCTGACTGCCACTGAATCAGACGAGTGCTACTACGCTTCGTGATTGGTATTAGGGTTGACCTGCATGGCGATCTCCGGCATTGCCCGATCATACTCCTCCCGCAGGTGCCCTGGCACCATCCGCAAGTACACCTTGGTCGTCTCCAGCAACGCATGCCCCAGGAACGCCTGGACCTCCCTGATGTCCGCCCCGCCCCTGAGCAGGTGAACGGCGATGCTGTGTCGCAGGAGGTGCGGGTAGAGCTTC
The DNA here is from genome assembly GCA_003136555.1 of Planctomycetota bacterium. GTDB lineage: Bacteria > Planctomycetota > UBA11346 > UBA11346 > UBA11346 > BOG-1363. The sequence continues at coordinate 16,908 of PLEW01000112.1, forward strand.
CTGGCGATACCGCACCGGACCGCCAGCTCATCGAGCAGGTGCCGGATCATAAACTCCCCAAGCGGCTGACCTCGGTTGCTCAGCAGCAACCGGCCATGGTCTGGCCCATGCAGCAGGTCACGGCGCACCGCCAGGTAGTCCTTCACCGCGCCCGCCGTGCCCTTCATCAGCGGCACCTGGCGGTCCTTGTCGCCCTTGCCGGCGCGGACCAGGACACAGCGCTGCCCGAAGTCGATATCGTCAACCGTCAGAGCCAGGCTCTCGCCCAGGCGCAGCGCGCAGCCATAGAGCAGGTGGAGATGGGCGAGGTTGCGCAGATCCATAGCGCAGCGCCTGGGCACCGCGGCGAACAGCTGCGCCACCTCCGCCTCGTCCAGCGGTGCCGTCGGCAGCTCATCGCTGTCGTCGTCAGGGACGGGCAGGTCGAGGGCAGGGTTGCGCAACACCAAGCCACGCTCCTGGAGCACGCGGAAGCACTCGCGCAGGATCGACGCCAGACCGAACCGCGTCGATCGCTTGAGCCCGCTGGCCGCCATCTCCAGGAGGCGGGCGTCAAGGTCATCCGCCGTGACGTCGGCGACCTGCCTGACGCCACGCTTCTTCAGGAACGTCGCCGTGGCATCCAGCGCCATCCGGTACTTGTCGATGGTCAGGGGCGACAACCCATAGGGCAATGACATGGACTGGTTACCGGCACAAAATTCAACGAAAAGGAGCAATACCTCTACCAGCGACCAGGATCGAATCCCCCCATGAAGAAATTTGGCTGGAAACTCTCAGAGCGTCCTCAGGCCGCCAAGTCCCATAACGATCCTTCGCCAAAGGTGCACCATGAAGCGTAAGCGTTATCGATCGGTAAAGCGCCGCT
>PLEW01000176.1 GCA_003136555.1 Planctomycetota bacterium
GTGATGGATTCGGATATACCAGACATGGAACGGTCCATATGAGGTCTCGGCGTAATAGCGCGCCGGCGATCAAATAGGACCGGGCTTCGACACCGCATCCAGGTCGTAGTGTTTGACCTGGATGGCCCGACCGTGAACCAGCTGGATAATCTTCAGCCACCGGCGATCATTGCACACGCTCGCATAGGACAATCTGCTCAGGTGCCGTTTCACCTTGTCGCGGACTGGGTCTGATCGGTTCATGGGTCTGACTCTCGTAGACCAGGGAAATCAGGGCATGCGAATCTGCTCACAGGAGCCCGCCATCAGCTGGGCGGTCAAACCAATGCGAGATGCAGCCGTTTGCCAATGGCCTGTGCCGCGGTGGCGATGCTGCCGAGTGTCGACTCCTTCTCCGGGTCGAGAAGGCGGTCGATCATGGCGCGGCTGGTGTGCATGCGCTTGGCCATCTCGCTCTTGGTGATATGCCGGCGCCGCATCTCGTCCGCGATCTCCAGGGTGATGACGCGCTTGATGGCTGCGACCCTGACCTCTTCCAGCATGCCGCGCTCGGCAAGGACCTCGTCGAGGGAACTGCCGAGATGCTTGTTGGCCTTGGTATGCCGGGTGTGCTTCGCGGCTTTGATCATTGCTCGTTCTCCTGCCCGTATAGTTTGAGGCGTTTGATCGCGGTGTCGAGATCATAGTCAGGCGTCTTCTGCGATTTCTTGATGAAGCCATGAAGAAGCACCATGTACATCCGGTCAACTGTGAAGAAGACCCGTGCGATGCCGTCCTTCACGATGATGCGCGCTTCCCAGAGGCGCGATTGCAGCTTGCGCACCCGCGGCATCCCGACCGGCCAGCGAAATTGTATCTCGTTCAAAGCGATGCCGACGCTCCGGCAGTCCTCATCGGTCAGATCCAGGACCCAGCGTCGAACTGGCTCTACGCCGGCCTCGGTACGATAGAACCTGACGAAGAGTGTCGGATCCGGTATCATCGTGGATCACTGTACTATATAAAGTACAATAGCAAGGGTTTGCCGCCCATGCTTCGTCCTGCCCGTCAAGAGGCGGGCATTGCAGATCCGAGAGTCGGTTGACCATGCAGCAGAGCACTTCGGCACTCTGCCAGGTGATCGTCTTGGGCTCGTGTTTGCCACAAAAATGCCATAAATCACCCCGTTCAGCCGGGATGAGACCATGGAATCGCGGAAACGGCCGATAAACATTCCGTATCCTGTGCGATGGCGGCCCTTCCATCCCTCTCCGCTCCTGCAAACCCTGAGGCCGTGAGGCTTCGGGGTTTTTTATTCGCGCCGCTGCGCGAAACCAGGCCGCCATCCCGGCCGTCGATGCGCCCGGCTGCCAGTTCCCGCCTGCTCCACCCTGCATGCTGATAACCCGCTACCTGCGCCGGCGGGGAGTGGCTGATGCGCAGGGTGCAGAGCGGGCAACATGGCGGAGGCGATACCGTAATACTATACCATAATGATATACGTAGCGCCGGTACAGGGCGCCCGCGTCCGCTTCCCCTTGCCGTGCCTGGAGCCCGCATGCCTGCCCCTTCCCTGGTCACGCGCCTCCTGCCGGCCCTCGTGCTGACCCTCGCGGTGATGCCGGCGGCATCACGGGCGACGGCACAGGACGATGCCGTACCAGTCGAATCGCAGACGGAGCTGCCTGCCTTCCTGTCCACCTTCTATACCGCTGGCGGGGGCGGCGGCGGCAAGGTCAAGACCACCTGGACCACCGCCATCGCCGTCAGCGCTCCGGGTTATTGCACCAGCATCAGCGGTGACACCACGGTGTCCTTCAAGGCCCCCGGCATGACCACCGTCCATGCCCTGTGCTGGCAGCAACCCACGCCAGCTCCATGCCAGCCCCTGGGGGCATGACATGGAGCTGGCGCCCCACCTCACCCTCGGGCCCGACGGCACCGGCAGCTTCGTATTCCACGCCGACCAGTTCCCCAATGGCCCGATTAATCTGCGCCTGTTCGCCACGGATGGTGGCAGCAATCAGGACTACTGCGAGCTGCAGCTCTTCAATCGGGGTGGAGTGGCATGGAAACAGGGCATCCCCGCCACCGCGCCGGCTGCCGCCCAGGGCATGACGGCGACCTTCACTGATGAATTCAGCGGACCGCTCTCCATCTCGCGGGACAAGTCAGGCACGTATTGGACGCATTGGGGCGGTGGCGATGGCAGCGCCTGGGCTTTCGGCGAGAACGAGGGCTCATCCTCCCCCTTCAGCCTGGTCAAGGGCGCGACCAAGTCCTTCCTGCGCATCCATGCCGCCAAGCCGGATGGCGTCCATGGCATCACCGGCAGCTTGACCACCAACCACGCCACCGGCAAGGCGCCCTGCTACATCGAATGCCGCTTCCTGGCCCAGAACGCCAAGGGCACCTGGCCGGGCTTCTGGATGACCGCCAAGCACGCGGCTGATCTCGGTACTAACAAGGGTGCATGCGACGAGATCGATGCGATCGAGGCTTATGGCACCAACTCGACATCAGGCGGGATCTGGACCGCCTACCACGCAACCACCCACTTATGGGGTCAGCCCGATCCGGTGTGGATCAAGGACAAGGCCAAGGGGCCGGATGGCAATCCCTATGCGGCGCACCGCATGGTGCCGTCCATGCTCATGGGCGGGAAGACCGCCTGGTCCACCACCTTCCACACCTATGGCGTGCTGATCACCCCCACGGTGACCGCCTACTACCTCGACAACATCGAGGTGCTGCGCCATCCCTCGGGCGAGGTCTCGGCAAGCGAACCTTTCTCGGTGATCGTGAATCTGGCCATCGGCGGCGGCGGCTGGAACGCCGATCTGCAGCGCTACGGCAACCAGAGCGACATGTGGATCGACTACCTGCGCATCTTCCAGGGCGGCGAGACCGCCCACTGACGGGCGCCGGCGCTCCGGCACCCAGACGCCCCTGCGCCGAGCCGCCCCACCTGGCGCGCCGGTTTGCCCCTGTCCTGGCGGCCGAACGCCCCAGCATGGGGGTGCATGGCGAGAGCGAATCTGCGTGAAGACGCCTACCAGTATGCCGATCAGGTGCCGCTGCGCCTGCCGTTGTGGGTCGGCGAGATCGGGCTTTCCACCTGGCGGCGGGGCGCTGCGCTGCAGCGCTTGGGATCATCGATCATCGCGGTGGAGCAAGTGCTCAGCGGGAGCATGCTGCTGGTCCAGGCCGGCCGCTCCTCGCGCATCGCCCGCGGCGAAGTATTCATCCTCAAGCGCGATGCGGACCAGGAGTACCGCGCCGACGCTGCGGTGGTGCGCAAGCAGTTCGTCGGCCTGGGCGGACCATTGGCGATGGAGCTGACCGCCGCGCTCCCGGATCGCGTGGCGCCCCGCGACGCCCAGGGGGTACGCCGGCTGTTCGGCAGGCTGCGGCGGCTGTTCGCCAAGCGCCCTCCCGGCTGGCAGATCGCCTGCGCAGCTGCGGCCTACGAGCTGCTCGCCGATCTCCTGTCCACCGCCCAGGAGCAGGCCGCGCCGGCGCGGCACCATGCGGCCATCGCGGCCGCCATCCGCCATCTGGCGGCGCATCAGGGCAGGCAGGTGGCGCTCGGCGAGCTCGCCAAGGCCGCTGGCGCCAGCCCGGCGCATCTCAACCGGCTGTTCCGCACCACCTTCAGGATGTCCCCGCTGCGCTACGCCCGTGCGCGCACCATCGAGCAGGCCAAGCACCTGCTGTCGCATTCCCAGATGTCCTGCAGCGAGATCGCGCAGTGCCTCGGCTACCAGCAGCCGCTGTACTTCAGCGCTGTCTTCCGCCGCCTGACCGGCGAGCCGCCGAGCGCCTACCGCGCCCGGCACCAGCGCTGAGCGCAGCGGCGATGGTCGCCGAGGATGAGAATATTCCACATGTCGACGAGCAGGAATAGCGGATGGACGGCGCTGCGTGCCCGGGATAGCGTGGCGAAGAGAGACGGAGGCCCCATGCATCACAGGAGCGGAAATCCTATCACAGCGCTGGTCGCGCTGATCGCCGTCATCGCCGTGCCTCTGGCGGATGGCCGCGCCATGGCGGCCGAGGCGGTCATCCCGGGCGCGCAGCAGGAGACGCCCTCGCGCGCACAGTACTTCAGCTGGATCAACAACACCAATGAAGGCTCGACCGAGGCCCAGACCATCGCCAACCTCGGCTTCTTCGCCTGGCTGCGCGACACCTACGGCATGCAGCTCGACATCTACGCCTGGGATGCCGGCAACCTGGATGGCGCCGGCGGCTATGGCAGCATGGGCAGCGAACGCTTCAAGGCCAACTATCCGCATGGCTGGAAGCCGATCGCGGATCGCGCCGCCGCGATCGGCTGCCGGCTCGGCCTGTGGGGTGGCCCGGACGGCTATGGCGACACGCCGGAGAAGGCCGCCGCGCGCCGGGAGCTGCTGGTCTCGCTGTGCCGCGACCTGCATTTCGAGCTGTTCAAATTCGATGGGGTGTGCGGCCAGCTGCGCAAGGACAAGCAGGACGAGTTCGTCGCCACCATGATCGGCTGCCGCACCTACAGCCCCGATCTCATCGTGCTCAACCACCGGCTCAACCTCGGCAAGGGGCTGCCATACGTGACCACCAACCTATGGGAGGGGGCCGAGACCTACATCGACGTCCATATGGCCAACCATGGCACCGCCACCCACCATCGTGCCGGTGCCCTGGCGCGCGGACTGCCGGACCAGCTGAATCGCCTGCTCGAGGACCACGGGGTCTGCCTGTCGTCCTGCCTGGATGGCTGGGACGACGACCTGGTGCTCCAGGCCTTCAACCGCGAGATGGTGGTCGCGCCCGAGATCTACGGCAATCCCTGGTTCCTGCGCGACGACGAGTTCCCCAAGCTCGCGCGCATCTACAACCTGCACCGCCGCTACCGCTCGATCCTGGTCTCAGGGATGCGCCTGGACGAGAAGGCCTACGGTCCGCTGGCGGTCGCCCGCGGGGACGCATCGACCCGCATCATCACCCTGCGCAATCTCGGCTGGACCCCGGTGACCTACCAGGTGCACCTCGATGCCGGCATCGGCCTGAGCCAGCCTGGCGACGTCGAGCTGTGGCGCTTCCATCCCCATGAGCGCCTGCTCGGACGCTTCCACCAGGGCGAGACCGTCCCGGTCGACGTCGCGCCCTTCCGTTCCTGCCTGCTGCTCGCCAGCACCGCCGGGAGCGCAGAGCTCGGCGTCTCCGGGTGCGATGCCGATATCATCAGCGACCTGCCGGGCCGCCCGGCGGTCCTCACCCTGCTCGGACTGCCGGGCACCACCGCATCGGTCACGCTCCACCCAGGGCGGCTGCCGGTGACGGCGGCGACGCTGGATGGCGTGCCGCTGCCCGGCTCTCCCCAGGCGGCCTTCACGGTGTCCTTCCCCGGCCAGGCGCTGAGCAAGCCGTGGCATCGCAAGCTCGCCGACCTCACGGCCTGCCCGGTGCCGGCGGATGCCGAGGCGCTGTTCGAGGCCACCAGCTTCGCCGCCGACAGCGAATGCCTGGAGCTGCGCTCGCTGCAGCGTGCCGGTCGGACGCGCTTCCCGGCGGTGCAGGCCGCCCGCGATGCCTTCACCGGCCAGGCGCTGCTGCGCTCGCGCGGTTGCACCGACCGGGTGCTCTTCGATGGCGATCTCACCACCCCCTGGGCGGTCGCGCCCGATCCCTTCCGAGGCGGCGTCACCCTCGATGCGCGGGTGGTGCGCCAGCTGCGCCTCGACCTCGGGGTCCCGCTGCACCTCGACTCCCTGGTCATCCACGCGGCGTCAGGTGAGCTCGCCGGTCCGGTCGAGTGCTCGGCCGACCTGGCCACCTGGTCGCCGGCCACCATCACCCCCCGTGGCCAGGAGCTGGTGATCACGCCGCCGGCGGGCCAGGCGATCCGCTACCTGCGCATGGATCGCGGCACCCTCCAGCCGACCGAGATCGACGGCATAGCCGCCGGCAAGCCGGTGGCGCGGGATGGCTGGCGGGCCTCCAATCTCGGCCCCGCCTACCGCCTCCATCCGGCCGAGAGCGCCTGGAGCGCCACCGTCCAGATCGACGAGGCGGCTCCCGGCAGCTATCTCTGCATCGCCCTCGATGGCGAGCATGGCATCGATGGCGCTGTGGTGGCGGCACGGCTCAATGGCGTCCCGCTCGGCTGCCCCGACCGTGCGCCGTCGTTCAACAGCAATGTCTGGGAGCACGATGGCCAGCTGCGCCGCGCCAAGAGCGACTACACCTTCTACCTGCCGGTGACCCCCGGCATGGTCGGCGCCCAGGTCGCGATCGTGGCGCTGACGCTGCAGGGCGGCGTCAACGCCTATCACCCCTCGGTATGGATCACCAGCGCCAACCCCCTGGTCGGCCGGATGCTCGAGCTGCGCTAGGAGATGGCCCCGCCGCCGCGGCTCAGGGGGTGGTGAAGCGGCCGCTGCCGATGGCGATGCGCATCAGCTTGGGCACAGCGGCGCGATCGATGGCCACCACCAGCACATGGTCGCCGGTCGGCAGGGCGGGCGGCGGGGCGCCGCTCTGCCAAGCCGTGCCGTCGACCCAGATCGCCGGAGCGCCCTCGGCCTGCAAGTCGAGCTTGCCGGAGTTGGCGGTGCTGAAGCGCGCGACGGCGTAGACCTCGCCTGTGCCGGGCAGGGCGGAGAGCGGCGTGCGCCAGTGGCCCGACAGCGCGCGGCCATCGACCAGGGTGTAGACCGCCGGCCGGGTCTCGAGCGCCGCGCCGGCGACCGCCTGCGCACGATCGGCGTACAGCCGCCAGACCCGTACCACCCGCCCGTCGCTGGCGTCCCACGGCCCGGGCCGGCCGAGCATGGAGAGGAAGGCGTAGAGGTTGGCGCGCTCGGCGACCGGCAGGGCATCGACCAGGCCCACCGGCATCAGCGTGCCCAACGTCTCCCGGCTCACCACGTCGCCCTTGGGGATCACCTGCTCGGCTCCGGGCATGCGGATGTGCCACGAGCGCTCATCCTCCTGGAAGGGGATGCCGACCACCATGCTGCCATCCTTGAGGTGGTAGCCGACCGCATGGTAGCCCTCCTTGATCTTGGCCGCCGGCACGATCACGCTCTCGACCACGTAATCGAGGGGCGCGCTGGCACCGATGGTGGTGAGGTCCGGGCCGAGCTTGCCACCCACCCCGCCGATGGCATGGCATTGGACGCAGGACAAGGCGGCGGAGAAGTACAGCTTCTCGCCCGCGGCGGCATCGCCCGAGGCCTTGGCCAGGGCGACCCACTCGGCGATGTCCTTGGGCGCGGCCCCGGCTGGCACCGGCGGCTTGGCCTTGTCGAGCTCGGCGATGGTGGAATTGAAGCGCATCACCAGGGTCCTGCCGCGGTTGCCGAGCTCGCGCGCGGCGGTCAGGCCGCCGGCGAGGGCCGGCCGCGGCAGCTGCGCCGGCAGGCCATCCTTCACGATGCGGTCGATCAGACCGGCGGCCGGCAGCAGGCCGCGCCACAGGGCAGCGGACTCATTCTCGTCGCTTGCGGCCAGCAGCGGCCAGGCGCGCGCCAGGGCGGCGGCGACATCGATGCGCGCCAGGGCGGCGACCGCCTCGCGCCTGGTCGTGGCATCGCTGCTGCCGTCGAGCAGCAGGCCCAGCTCGCGGATCGCCACTGCGCCGCCCAGGGCCTGGATGCCGGCGATGGCATCGGCACGCAGGGAGGGATCGTTGGCGGCGGTGCGCAGCTGGTCGACCAGCTCGGTACGCTTCCACCTGCCCACCAGGCGCAAGGCGCTCTTGCGCACCTCGCTCGAGGGATTGGCGATCAGGGCCGCGAGGGCGGTGGTGTCGGTGGTCGGCACCACGCCGCGGCCCGCTGCGGCGGCACAGGCATCCAGGGCGGCGCTCAGCGCCGTGGCATCGAGACTGCCAGGCAGGGCGGCGAACAGCCGCGCGACGGCATCGGCATCCCCCCCATTGGCCACCAGCGCAGGCCAGGGCGAGCGCTCGGGATGCGCCTGGCCATGCAGCACGGCGATGATCGCCGTGCCGGCGACGTCGTTCGGCAGACTGAGCAGGCCGGCGACCAGCAGCGGCTCCTTGCCGGCCGGTGACCAGCTTCCGTTGGCGACCGCCTCCGCCCAGCGGCCGCCGAGGGTGGCCATGGTGGTGCTGACGGCGAAGGCGTATTGCGGGTCATCCACCGGCTGGCGGGCCACCGCCGGCAGCGCCGCCTCGGCGGCTGCCAGAGTGGGGATGCGGGCCAGGCCGCGCAGGGCTTCGACGCGCACCCTGGGCGAGTCGTCCTTGGCCAGTTCGCTGAGCTTGGCGAGGTAGCTGTCCGGGTGCACTGACTGGCCCATCCACTGCGCTGCGATCATGCGCTGCTGCACCTGGTCGGCGCGCAGCAGGCCGAGCGCGAGCTCGCGCCGTCCGGCGGAGCAGAGCACGGTGGCGGCGGCATAGGCGGACTCCTTGGTCGCCACCTGGGCGGCCCACGCCTGCACCTGGGCGACGACCTCGCTCTGGGCCTCGGCGCGTGCCGCCAGCACCCGACGGGCCCCTTCGAACTCCCAGGCATTCGGCGACAGCAGCGCACTGAGGAGGTCCGGCACCGAGCGCTCGGTGAGCGGATGCCAGGCGACCGCCGGCAGGCCATGCACGCCGAGGCGCCAGATGCGGCCATGCAGCTTGTCGCGCCTGGGGTCGCGGAAATCCACCTCGCCATGGTTGATGATCTCGTTGGTCCAGTCGGCGATGTACAGCCCGCCATCCGGACCGAAGGCGAGCGAGATCGGGCGGAAGAAGGCATTGTCGCTGCGCATCACATCCGGCTGGTCGCTGGTGGCATAGCCGCTACGCGGCGTCTCCCCGGTGGCGCGGTCGGTGATGGCGAAGCGCACGATGCGGTGCGCGCGGAAATCGCAGGTGATGGCGTTGCCCTGCCAGGCCGGTGGGAAGGCCGGGCTGGCGACCAGCTCCAGGCTGCAGAACTTCGGGTAGCTGCCGGCGCTCGCGCCGGGCATGAAGGCGCGTGCGCCCTCGCTGGGGGTGAAGACCGATCCCGGGAAGGCCCAGCTCAGGCCGGTGCCACCGGCGCCATCGGTGAGGAACATCTGGCCGAGGGCATCGAAGCGCAGTCCCCAGGAGTTCCACAGGCCCTTGACCACCACCTCGAGCCGCTCGGTGCGCGGATCATAGGCGTAGACGCCGCCGGCGTTCAGCCGCACCACTCCCCAGGGGGTCTCGATGTGGCTGTGCGCATAGATGCCCTGCTGCACATAGAGCCGACCGTCCGGGCCCCAGCGCAGGGTATGGATGATGTGGTGGGTATCCTCGGTGCCGAAGCCGCTGAGGACGATACGGCGCTGGTCGGCCTTGCCGTCGCCATGGGTATCGGTCAGCAGCAGCAGCTCGGTCGACGCGCCGACATAGGCCTGGGCCTTGCCGTCGAGTCGGTCCACCGGCGCTATCCCGGTGGGAATGAGCAGGTCGTCAGCGAACAGCGTCGATGTGGTCGCATGGCCGCCATGGTCGGCATCCTCGAGCACGAACACGCGGTCGGAGGCGATCGCGCCGGGTTCGATCTGCGGGTAGAGCGGGGTGGAGGTCACCCACATCCGTCCGCGCGCATCCCAGGCCATGCCGACCGGCTTGGAGAGCAGCGGATTCTCCGCCCACAGGGTGACCTCGAGATCGGCATCGGTCTTGAAGTTCGGGGGCGCGACCGGGTTGGCCGACGGCGAGGGCGCCTGCTTGGCGGGCAGCTCGGGCGGCTTGGTGCCGCTCAGCAAGGCGGCGATCACGCCGTCAGCCTGCGCCACCAGGGTGTCGAACTGCCCCATCTCGACCGCATTGCGTCCCTGCTCATTCTTGCGGAAGCCGAACAGGTAGGTCTGGTTCGCCGGGCGCCAACGATGGAAGAACAGGTCGTTCTTGCGCCTGAGCGCCGCGCGCAGCGCGGTGACGTCGGCGGCGCTCAGCGCGCGCGCTCCCGGGCTCTGCCAGCCGAGGGCGGCGCTGACGGCGTCGGCCCACACCTCGAGGCCGTCCTGCGAGGGATGGATGCCGTTGTCGGTGATGCGCTTGCCGGCCAAGAGCGCGGGGGTGTCGATGAAGACCGCCTTGCGCTCGTCGGCGAGGGTGCGGATCGCGGTTATGTAGTCCGCCAGGAGCGCGCGCAGCGGTGCTGGATCGGGCAGTGCGGGGCGATCGGCGCGCAGATCCTCCGGGGCGATCGGCGCGACCAGGATGATGCGCACCGGCGCGGCGGTGCTGGTGGCGGCTATGATGTCGAGCAGGTTGGCGAGATCGCGGCGGAAGCGCGTGGCGGTGAAATCCTCGCCATAGCGGGCCGCATCCAGGGCGAGGCCCGGATCGTGGCTGCGCGTGCCGAGCTCTTCCAGGGCGGCGGCCATGCCATAGCCGATGATCGCCACCGTCGGTTTGGCCTGGACGATCTGCTCGCGCAGGCGCACCAGCCCGGCGGCGGGCGGGTCGAAGCTGGCGCGCGAGACGCCATCGGGGCGGTCGGCGCTGAAGGAGAGGTTGCGCACGGTGATCGCCAGCGGGGCGATATGCTGGTGCAGCCGCAGCTCCAGCGCCGCCGAGATGCCTTCGCGCTCGAACAGCGTATCGCCGATCAGCACCACCCGGTCGCCGGCCTCGATCGGGACGGCCGCCGCCTGGGCCGCTTCGCCGGCGAACAGGGCCAGTGCGAGAGCCGCCAGCAGCGGGAGGCGCCTCGGGGCGGGGAGCTGGGTGGCGAGGGAGGTGTGCTTGGGCATGGGCATCTGCTTTCGCTCGAGTCTCGGGTAATACCGACGGCAGGGGGCGGCGCTGAACCGGCCTGAGGCGCCTGCCTGCCGGTGTACGATTCCCGCCCTGCGGTTATATGATTGATGTCGATCATATAGAGGGCGAGCCATCGGTAAAGCCGGTGTCCCGACCAGGCCAGCTCGAGTCGGCCGATAGGGCCATGCAGATGCAGGACGTGCATCCATTATCGCGATCCCAGGGGGCGCTGACCAGCAGGCGCCCTGGCCTGCGGCAGGGGCGGGTCGGGCCACAGAATGGCCGAGCGCTTGGGGTTTTGAACCGGGGCCGGGCGCGGTGCGCCGGCAACCCGGGTGCCTCAGGCCTGCTGCCCGAGGGAGAGGGCGAGGACGGTAAGGTCATCGTCGATGACGCCGGCGGCGAAGCGCTTGGTGTCGCTGACCACCTCGCCGACCAGCTGGTCGTAGGGCGACTCCAGGTTGGCGACCAGGCTGCCCATCACCCGGTTCAATCCGTATTCGGTCTGCTGGTCGTTCTTCGCCTCGGTCAGCCCATCGGTGTAGAGGAACAGCGTATCGCCGCCGGCCAGGGTGGTGGTCGCTGGCCGCAGCTGCGCGGAGAAATCGCTCGCGTCACGCAGTCCCAATGCCGGGCCGCGATTGCCGATGCGCTCCAGGATGCAGGAGCGCGTACGGCTCACCAGCAGGCCCGGATGGTGGCCGGCGCAGACGCAGGTGAGCCGGTTGCTGCGGCTGTCGAGGATCGCGGCGAAAAGGGTGACGAAATGGCCCCGCGGCAGTTCGCGATGCAGGCCGTCATTGAGGCGCGAGACGATTGCCACCAGGTCCCGCTGATCGCGCAGGATGGTGCGCAGCGCCCGCACCGCCGCGACCGCGACCCGGGCGCCCTCGACGCCATGGCCGGAGACGTCCCCGAGGGCGATGAACCAGCGGTCGTGGTCGAGTCGGGTGCAATCGTAGAAGTCCCCGCCCACCCCCGACATCGGCTCGAAATGCAGCGCCATGCCATATCCGGGGATGGTCGGCAGGGGCGAGAGGACGCTGTCGAGGGAGGTCTTGATGCGCACCTGCTCGCGATCCAGCCCTGAGGCGGTGGCGGTGCGATCGCGGCTGCCGGTCGAGCGCGGCCCGGTGATGCGGGTGGTGATGCGCGTCGGGGGGTCGAGCGGCAGCGGGGTCACCAGGCGCTGCGATGCCAGCGCCGCCTCCAGGCGCAGCCGGTCCATCAGCTGCCCGCGCCGGGCATGCGGGCAGGCGGCGAGCACCGCCGCCATCTGCTGCAGCACCGCATCGGTCATCCCCGACGGGGCGGTCACCGTGGTCAGGGCGCCGGAGAACGGGTTCTGCCAGCGGCCGTCGTGCGCGAACACCCGCAGCCGGCGCTCTGAGGCGAGGTGCTCCCCGAGGTAGAGGCGCCAGCGGAAGAGCTCGAGTTCTTCGCTGGCGTGCAGGGAGTCGCGCACCCAGGGGCGGCGTTTCATCAGGTAGGCGCGGGCGGCCTGGCGGCTGCCGGATGAGACCGGTATGCGCGCGCCGGTATAGGGATCGATCCAGTGCTTCCCATCGACGGTGAAGATGGCGAAGCTGGGATGGCGCTGCAGCACCTGGGCGACGATGAGTTCGAGATCGCTGTCGTCAGTCGCGATGGTGGGCAGGACGGTGGGCGTGCAGAGCGGAAGGTCGCGGTCGACCTGGGTCAGCATGGGCATGGTCGCCTCACAGGCATGGGAGCATTCAGCCCGCAGATGGAGTGTGGGGCCTGGTCGCGGCTGGCTAGAGCTTATCTAGTCAACAGCGGCATCGCCGTGAAGAGCCAGTGAATGAATGGAGAATCAGCAGGCGGAAGCATCACTGATTCTGGTGGAGTATCCGGTACCCGGGCGCAGGTCTCAGCGCTTGGCGCCCGCGAGCGGTACGATCCGGCAGCCAGGCGCATCCGCGGTCAGCGGCAGCAGGACCATGGCGCCAGGCAGGCGGGCGACCAGCTGGATCGCCTCGGCATTGCTGCGGGCGGTGGTCGGCATGGCTCCGGCACCCGCATAGACCAGGCGCTTCCATCCGCGCAGCAGGCGGTCGGTATCGCGCCCGAGCAGCTCATCGATGGCATGGTCGGCACTGGCTTCAAGCGAGACGATGACGATCGTCGGGGTGCCGTCGGCCCAGGTGGTCACTCGTCCGAGCAGGATATTGATGATGCGCTCGCGATCGATGCCCGCTGCCTGGATGCCAGGATTGACCACCACCACCTGGGCCGCCAGGCGGGTGGTGCAGGCGCAGCACAGCACCAGCAGGAGCGCGAGCCGCATCAGAAATCCACCGTCGTCTTGAGCGCGAGCACCTGCCAATGCTTGCTCAGCCCCTGCGGATTGTCGCTCGCCAGCAGGCCTTCGGTGCCCTCCTCCTCGCGGAACTCGGCCTTGAGCGACCAGTTCGCCAGCGGCAGGACGTCGACCGCGCCGACCCAGGCATAGGAGTGCAGGCCGGAGGGCTGGTGGATGTCCGCCCAGCTCTGCTCGAAGGCGGCATACCATTCGAGCCAGCGCCGCATATGCCAGGTGGCGCTGATATAGGCGCGCTCCCCGCTGTCGAGCAGGGGCTGGGTCAGATCGATTGGCTGGACGGTGGTCTGGCCCCGGCCGCGCAGCCGCTCGTATTCGGCGGCGAAGGTCATGGCGTGGATGTCGTACTGGAGCGAGAGGATCGCCTCGTAGTAGTTGGTCACCGAGGTGTCGGTGCTCAGCCCGGTGGTCGACGATGAAGCCTGGACATCGAATTCATGCAGATCGCCGAGCGACAGGCGGGCCGCGAGCCCGGAGAGGGGTGGATTCCACTGCACCATCCCTCCCGCCGCCCAACTGGTCGAGATGGCGTTGACCTGGTCGCCCAGGCCTTCGCTGGCGGCGTAGTTGGTGGCGAAGGCGCCATCGGTGCGCAGCGGCTTTCTGCCGGCATAGAGCGCGTAATCGCCGCTGCCGAGGGTGCCCATCTCCACGTGGCCGTATATCTTGGCGCCGTCGATGGAGATGTAGAGATCGCGATCGACCAGGGAATAGAACTGCACCGGCATGAAGACCGAGGCGCGCGCGACATCGACATCGATATTCTCGTTGTAGAGCCCGAGCGGGATCTTGACCCGTCCGACCTGCACGCCGATCTCATCGGTGAGGCGGTAGTCGGCGTACGCCCAGTCGAGCATCACCCGGCCGTTGTCGTAGTCGACCAGGTCGCGGGCATAGAGCTGGGCGCCGATGCGCAGGCGGTCCAGCGGACGTGCGACCACGTTGGTGGCGACTTCCCAGAACTGGGTGGTGCCGCCCCGCGTGGGTCCGAGCCAGTTGTCGCCCCAGGTGTCGAGGTACCCGAAGCTGGCGAAGCCATGCGCCTCGAGCTGGAGATCGGAGCCCGGATACCAGGCCTCATCCCCCGGGGCGGCGGCGATCAGGACGAGGAGGGTGAGCGGGGCCGGGAGCCATCGCGCCAGCCGGCCGATCGCCCGGTTGGCCGCCGGCACCGGCTGCCGAGGCGGGCGGAGGCGCGCCGTCCTGCCCAGTCCGGGGCTGCCCGGGCGGGGCAGAGGGGGGCGGACCTTGTTGTAGCTGGGATCATCGGCGCCGACCATGGGATCATACCATGCCGCAACCGCTTCCCGAGTGGAAATCCTTTCAGCCGGTCCGCAAAGGGGGTGTGCATCCCTGCCGGATGTCGACGCTTGACCGGCATGTCCGTCAACAGCCATAGCGCGGGCACGTATCATGTCGACCGGGAATGACCTGGGATGCGCAGGTCCAGGTCCTCGGGCTGCCGCCTTGCGAACGCCGCCTGGATGATGCCATGCCCCGCACGCCCCGCATGCTTGCCCTCGGCCTGATCGCGGCTTCCACCCTCTTCCCGGTGGCTGGGCTGCACGCGGCGCAGGCTGGCGATGAGCACTCCGTGCGCGAGGCCTTCGATGGGCGGGTGCGACCGCTGCTCGAGACCTTCTGCTACCAGTGCCATGGCAATGCCAAGCAGAAGGGCGATCTCAATCTCGCCTCCTATGGCACCGCCACCGCAGCGCTTACGACGCGCAAGCTATGGAAATCGATCAGCGGCAAGCTGGCCGAGAAGGACATGCCGCCGGAGGAGGAGTCCAAGCAGCCGAGCGACGCCGATCGCAGGGTCATCATCGACTGGGTGGCGTCGCTCAAGGCCATCGACCGCCCCGATCCGGGCCGGACCACCCTGCATCGCCTCAACCGCAGCGAGTACGGCTATACCATCCGCGATCTGCTTGGCATCGATTTCCAGGCGGGCGCAGATTTCCCCAAGGATGATGTCAGCGACGGCTTCGACAACATCGCCGATACGCTGTCGCTCTCGCCCTTCCTGATGGAGAAGTACCTGATCAGCGCCGATGCCATCCTCGATCGCGCGCTGCTCGGCGATACCGTGGTGCTGCGCGCCGGCGCAGGCGAGCTGGAGGCGGTGGTGGACGGCCGCACCGAGCCGGGTGTCGCGGGTGCGCGCCAGCGCCTCTTCACCGGGCCAGGCGAGCTCACCCGCACGCTGACCTGCCCCACCGCTGGCTCCTACACCCTGGCGGTGCGCGCTGGCGCCGACCAGCTGGGCGACGCGCCGGTGCGGGTGGCGATCTCGATCGATGGGCGGGCGCTCATCGACAGCGCGGTTGCCGCGCCCACCACCCAGCCCGGGGTCATCACCTGCACCGAACCGCTCTCCGCCGGCGCCCATCGCCTGGCGGTCCTGGTGCGCCTGCCCGCATACGCGAACGGCACGCAGCTGGCAGGTCTGCAGAGCACGCCGATCGCGCAGCATGCGCATCGCCGAACGGTGGTGATCGAGAGCGTCGAGGTGCTCGCACCGACTGCGCCGACCGCCTCGGAGCAGACCAGGGGCATCCTGGTGGCGATGCCGGGAGCGGGCCTGGGCAAGCGCGAGGCGGCCCGCCAGATCGCCGAACGCTTCGCCTCGCGGGCCTACCGCAGGCCGGCGAACGCCGAGCAGGTCGCGCTTCTGCTGCAGGTCTTCGACCTAGCCGACCAGCAGGGCCGCAGCTTCACGCGTGCGGTCAAGGAGATGCTCAAGGCGGCATTGGTCTCGCCGGAATTCCTCTTCCGCATCGAGCAGGAGCGTCCGGGCGACCAGGATGGCAATTACCTGATCGACGACTTCGATCTCGCCAGCAGGATGTCCTACTTCCTCTGGTCCTCGGCGCCCGACCAGCAGCTGATCGACCTCGCCGCTGCGGGCACGCTGCATGATCCGGCGGTCGAGCGGGCGCAGATCCGGCGCATGATCGCCGATGACAGGACCCAACGCTTCATCGACAACTTCGCCGGTCAATGGCTGCTCCTGCGCAACCTGATGGGCGATGGGCAGGATGCCGGCAAGAAGGGCAAGGGGCTCAATGGCCTGAGCCCGGAGGTCCGCCAGGCGATGTTCGCCGAGGGCACCGGGCTGTTCGGCCACATCCTGCGCGATGGCTGCTCGATCGCCGACTTCATCGATCCCGACTATACCTTCCTCAATGAGTCCCTGGCCAGGCACTACGGCATCCCCGGGGTCACTGGCGAGCAGATGCGCCTGGTGCACCTGGACGATCGCCGGCGCGGCGGCGTGCTGACCATGGGCGCGCTGCTCGCGGTCAACTCGCATCCCGACCGCACCAGCCCGACCAAGCGCGGCCGCTGGGTGCTGGAGGAGATCATCGGCAAGCCGCCGCCGCCGCCGCCGCCCAATGTCCCGCAGCTGCAGTTCGTGCGTGCCAAGAACCCCAAGGCCACCGATCGGGAGATCCTCGAGATCCATCGCGCCAAGCCGGCATGCGCATCCTGCCATCGGGTGATGGATCCGATCGGATTCGGGCTGGAGAACTTCGACAACCAGGGCCGCTGGCGCGACACGATCAAGGACGTTGCGATCGACGTCAGCGGCGAGCTGCCCGGCAAGCGCTCCTTCAACGGCCCCGCCGAGCTGAAGCACATCATCGCCGAGCATACCGACGATCTCGCCCGCGTGCTGAGCCAGCGCGTGTTGACCTATGCCCTGGGCCGTGCGCCGCAGTACTTCGATGATGACGCGATCGATGCCATCGTCGCCGCGGCCGCAGCCTCCAGCTACCATCTCGATACCATCATCGCCGAGACCATGCTCAGCTTCCCCTTCCGCCACCGCAAGGCGGCCCATTGAACCTCCAGGGAGATCCGCCGATGAACCGTTCCTGGATGCTGTCGAGGCGCACCCTGCTCAAAGGCGCGGGAGCGGCATTGGCGCTGCCGCTGCTCGAGACCATGGGCTGGGCGGACCAGCCTGCGGCCCTGCCGGCGAACTACCCGACCCGCCTGTCCTTCATCTATGTGCCGCATGGGGTCGACAACGACAACTTCTGGCCCAGGCCCTACCAGACCGATCTGGCGCTGTGCCGCGATGCCCTGCCGGCGATCCTCGATCCGCTCGCGACCGAGATCCATGAGGTGCTGGTGCTGGGCGGGCTCTGCCATTTCAATGCCGAAGGCGACAATCGCGCCCACCATGCCCGCGAGACCGCGACCTGGCTGACCGGATGCCAGTCGGCACCCGACATCGTGCGCAATGCGGTCTCCGCCGACCAGCTCTTCGCCCAGCGCATCGGCGTGTCGACCAAACTGCCCTCGCTCGAACTCGGGCTCCAAGCGGCACGTTCGGCGGGCAACTGCGATCAGGGCTTCAGCTGCGCCTATCATGCGCACATCTCATGGCGATCGCCGACGCAGCCGAATCCGCGCGAGCTGAATCCGCGGGCGGTCTTCGACCGCCTTTTCGCCTCCACCGCCTTGAGCGGCAGCAACGCCTATGGCGAGGCATCGCTCAACCGCAGCATCCTCGATCTGGTGAGCGGCAGCGCGCAGGCGCTGGGCAAGCGCATCAGCCGCGACGATTCCCGCAAACTCGACGAATACCTCGACAGCGTGCGTTCGGTCGAGGCGCGCATCCAGAGCGTCGAGCGCAAGGCGCATGAGCGCTCGGGCTCGGTCCAGGGCATCGACCTCGATACGCCGGCCGGCATCCCCGAGCACTTCGCCGAGCACGCGCGGCTGATGCTCGANNATGCACGCCTGATGCTCGACTTGATCGCGCTCGCTTACCAGACCGATAGCACACGTGTCTCTACCCTGATGTTCAGCCAGGCCTTCGGCCGCAGCTATCCGGAGATCGGCGTGCCGGAGAACCACCATGAGATGTCGCATCACCAGAACGACGCGAAGAAGCTCGAGAAGGTGCGCTTGATCAACATCCACCACATCGAGCAGCTGGGCTATTTCATCAAGCGCCTCAAGGGCGTCCGCGAGGCCGAGGGCACGCTGTTCGACCACGCGCTGGTGCTCTATGGATCGGGCATGGGCGATGGCGACCGGCACGACCACAAGAACCTGCCGACCATCCTCGCGGGCCACGGCGGCGGGCTGCGCACCGGACGCTACGTGCCGGACTGCGCCGGCAACTTCTGCGACCTCTTGATCGCCATGCTCGGTCGCGCCGGCTGCCTGATCGATCACCTCGGGGACGGACGCCGGGCGCTGCCCGATCTGGCGTGATGCGCCCGGCGGCGCCTCCCGCCTCTAGCCGCTGGCGATGTGACGGCATGGCGGCGCCGCGCGGGTGACCGCGCGGCGCATCGCGCATTCCTGCGGCCGGGGTGGCCCGGCGTACGGCGTCGGCGCCTAGCGGCGGTCGCGGCCTTCGTGGTGCTTGCGCCACTCCTCGCGCAGCTCAGGGTGGTTCTTGAAGAAGGCCTCGCGCGCCTCCTCATGGGCATCGAGCCACTCGAAGCGGTCCTTGCGGTGATTGACCAGCCAGTCCTCGCGCGCCTCAGGGTGGTCCTTGAACCATGCCTCACGCGCCTCGCGGTGGTTCTCGAACCATTCGGCACGCGCCTTGGGGTGGTTCTCGAACCACTCCTGGCGGGCTTCGGGGTGATCGGCGAACCAGGCTTCACGGGCCTCGGCATGGTTCTCGAACCACTCGAAGCGCGCCTTGGGGTGGCTGGGGAACCAGGCCTCACGGGCCTCGGGGTNNTTCACGGGCCTCGGGGTGGTTCTCGAGCCACTCCCAGCGCTCCTTGGGATGGTTCTCGAACCATTCCATGCGCGCCTCTGGATGGGTGGCGAACCAGGCTTCGCGCGCCTCGGGGTGGGTGTCGAACCATTCCTGGCGGGCAGGATCACCGACCGGCGGGGGATCGGCATGGACCGCGGTGATGGCAAGGGCCAGGATGGCGAGGGTGCGGATCAGGGCAGTGCGCATGGTGTCTCCAGCGGGGGTGTCTGCTGGATATCGTACACCGAGAACCTTGCGGCATGCTGTAGGTTTGTTCCACACGGTCGGACTCCGGTCGGCCGAGCCGCTGCCAGCGGCGGCGCGGGCTGGATTCCGGCCTGGACATCAGGCCCTAACCTGTTGCTGCAATGAGATATGCATCGAGGTGGGCAGATTCCAGAAACGGCCATCTGCGCCATCGACGATGGCGCAGATGGCGGTATGGATGCCTACTTGCTGTCGTCGAGGAACTTGATGCGCACGTCCTTGAACTGCACTTCCATGGTGTAACCGGCATGCAGCTGCAGGGCCAGGACGCCCTCTTTGAGCGCCTTGGGGCTCTCATCGGTGAGGTCGGTGGTGACATGGCCATTGATGGTGTAGACGATATGGTTGCCGTTGGCGACCAGCACCACGTCGTTCCAGTCGCCGACCTTGATGAAGCCCTTGAGCGCATCGCCGGACTCGGCGAGCTTGTCGTTGTGGCGCTTGTTGTCGGCATCCCAGGTGGTCTTCTCGCCGCGATTGCTCATCGTGCCACGACCGCCGGCGACCCCCGCCTCGTCGTAGATCGAGCCATCATACCCGGCCTTGGCATCGCAGTCGGCCTGGTAGCCGCCGACGCGCCAGGTGGCGGGATCTATCAGCTTGGAGCGGAACTGGACGCCGGAATTGCCATCCGGGGTGGCGAACTTGTACTGGTAGTGGAGCTCGAAATTGGCGACCTTGGCAGCGGTGAAGGTGAGGAAGGTCTGCTTGGAGCCCGCCTTGGTCTCATGGCCGCTGATCACCCCGTCCTTGACCGACCAGAAGCCGTCGAGGCCGCCCCAGCCGGTGAGATCCTTGCCGTTGAAGATGGTGACGAAGCCATCGGCATCAGCCTTGGGCAGCTCAGCCTTGGCCTCATCGGCCGAGAGGGCGCTGACGCACAGACCGACGCCGAGGAAGGAGCTGAACAGAAGGGGCTTGAGCATGATGGTATCCTCAGGAGGAGGGGGGTGGTGACGATCGGGGGTGGGTCGTGCCGGGTGCAGCCGGTCCTGGATTGCGCTGACCTGGTGCGCCGGGATGACGATGGCGCCTGGGCAGGATGGTACCGCTTCGCAGCGGGGACGTTGCCCGTTGAAGCGTGGTGGAGTGGCCTGTTCTCTGGATGGAACGGCCAGGTCAATGGAGTACGGCCATCCCGGCCGTGCAGCGTGTCCACTAGCACGAAGTTGCCGTCTGACCTGGAAGATAGCGCAGGTGGCCGGGCCCGCGGGATGACCTGGGGCCCAGGCGGGCCTGCTGGGCCGGTGATGGCTGGTGAAGGCCTGTTTGCGGGGCAGGCGGTCGCGCTACCCTCCAAGCGCCATGCCCAGCAAGGGTCTCTTCGCCGTGTGCCTGCTGCTGCTCGTCAGCTGCGGCAGCGACGTGGGAATAGCCACCACCCGGACGACGCAAGCGGGCTCCGATCAGCAGGCCGAGGGACCCCTCGCTCCCGAGGAGCTCAGCCCGACGCTGATCGCCTTCAGCAATCGGCTCGAGGCGCGCATCGACCGCGCGGCCGGCGACATCGAGCTGCAGGGGGCCGGCAACGACATCCGCCGGGCGACCCTGCAATGGCGCATCCGCACCTCCGAATTCGTCGGCGAATCGCTGGGTCGGCCCAACGCCGTGGTCTCGATGGTCGAGCTGTGGTACCTGTGCGTGTCGATGGAGACCTTCTATGGCAAGGGGCCGGGTGCGGCCTTCTTCGGCACCCATCAGGTGATCGCCCTGGACACCATCCGCCAGCTGCGCGGCGAAGCCGAAGGCATCGTCAAGAGGGTGCTGCCGCTGGCGCGCTTCACCAAGCTGAAGGATGAGATCACCAGCGCAGTCGGGCGGGGCGAGCTGTTCGCCGCCTCGCAGATCGAGCAGGGCAACATCCTCTCCGACCTCTTGAGCGTCAGCCATCTCCAGACCATCCTCTCCATCCCGCTGGCGCCGTTCGACGCGCTCAACGGGGTGAGCAAGGGCAGCGATGCCCTGCACGAACTCGCCAGCGTCGGTGCGCGGGCGGTCGAGCTGGCGGCGCGCTATCCCCGGCTGCTGACCTGGTACATCCAGCTGATGTCGGTGGAGATCCAGGATCAGGATGCTGCGAAGTCCGCGCTCGCCGATCTGCATCAGCTGAGCATCAGCGCCAAGGACCTCGGGCAGACCGCCAAGGACCTGCCGGTGCGCATGCGCATCGAGGCGAATGCGCTGCTCGATCAGAGCCGCGAGGCGCAGAAGACCACCCAGACCACCTTGGACCGCGCCCAGGCGACCGCCGATGCCCTCGACCGGGCCGCGCATGCGCTCGACAACCTGGTCCATAGCGTCGACGGCTTCGTGGCGTCGTTCCGCCAGCCTCCCGGCTCTCCGTACGTGTCCGGCCAAGCCAT
>PLEW01000100.1 GCA_003136555.1 Planctomycetota bacterium
TCGTGCTTCTCGATCTTGGCGATGACTGGGATCTGGCGGCCGGTCTCGGCGATGCGGTTCTTGATGGTGCGCACGTCGCGCGCGGTACGCACGAAGCTCATGGCGATGTAATCGACGTCATTGGCGATCGCCCAGGCGAGGTCGGCCTTGTCCTTCTCGCTCACCGAGGGGGTTGAGACCTTGACGCCGGGCAGGTTGATGCCCTTGTTGCTCTTGAGCAGGCCGCCGACGATCACCGTGCAGAAGATGTCATCGTTATCCACCCGGTCGACCTGCACGCGCATACGTCCGTCGTCGATCAGCAGCATGTTGCCCTTGTCGACATCCTTGGCTAGGCCGGGATAGGTGCAGCCGACGCGCTCTGCCGTGCCTTCCGGGCAGTCGGCCACCGTCACCACCACCTTGGCGCCCTCCTTCCATTCGACCGGGATATTGTCCTTGAGCCTGCCGGTGCGGATCTTGGGGCCCTGGAGGTCGGCCAGCACCGCGACCGGGCGTTCGAGCTCGCGGCTGATCTTGCGCACCAGCCCGAGGCGCAGGAGGTGGTCTGAATGGTCGCCATGGCTCATGTTCAGGCGCGCGACGTTCATGCCGGCATGGAACATCGCCCGCAGCACCTCCTCGCTGGTCGAGGAGGGTCCGATGGTGGCGACGATCTTGGTGCGTTTGCGCGCACGTTTGGTGATCCCGGTGGTGAGGGAGCTGTCAGCGACGAAGACGCGGGTGTCGGTAGGCATGATGACGATAGTAGGATGAGCGGGACGAATGCCAACGCCTCTCATAGCCCTATGCAAAGGTCGCGACTGCTTGCCGGGTCAACACTTGCAGGGCACGAGCCTGGACTTCCACGGCAGGACGAGACGATGACCCCCGGAGATGCCGTGACCTACCCCGCCGCCGCCCGCGCCTTGTCCAGTGCCCGTACCGTGGCCGTCACCACCCACCTCAATCCGGATGGCGATGGCATCGGCTCGGGCTTGGCCCTGCTGTATGCCCTGGAGCGCCTGGGCAAGCGCGTGCGCTTCCTCTGTCCGAGCGCCGTCTCCAGGATCTACGCCTTCCTGCCCGGCTTTGAGCGCATCGAGGTGGTGGGCGATGCCGCCCAGGCCGCGGCCATCGAGCCGGTCGATGTGCTCATCAGCTGCGATGCCGGGGACCGCCAACGCCTCGGCGCGACCGCAGCGGTGGTGCACACCACCCTGATCAACCTCGATCATCACATCACCAACACCCGCTTCGGCACCATCAACCTGGTTGACGTCATGGGTGAAAGCTCCGGGGTGGTGGTCGAGCGCCTGCTGCGTCGGCTCAAGGTCCCGCTCGACCGCCAGCTGGCTGAATATCTGTATACGACCATTGTCTTCGATACCGGACGCTTCATGCACAGCAATACCACCGCGCATACCTTCCGCTGGACGGCCAGGCTGCTGGCGACCGGGATCGATGCGGCGGCCATCAACCGCAGCCTCACCTATACCCGGTCGATGCACGATCTGGCGATCCAGCGTCTGGGCATCGATCACCTCGTGGTCGATGACCAGGAGCCGCGCCTCGCCGGCATCAGCCTGCCTGCTGCTGACATCCTCGCGGTGGGCGAACCGGATGACTGGGGCGAGATGGTCGAGCTGCCGCGCAGCCTTGCCGGCAACCAGGTCGCCTACCTGATGCGCGAATCCAAGGACCGTTCCAGCGTGCGGGTGAGCATGCGTTCGAATCCGCCGTATGAAGTTGGCGGCGTGGCCCAGGCCTTCGGCGGCGGCGGGCATCTGCAGGCTGCCGGCTGCACCGTCAGCGGTGATCTCGCCCAGGTCAAGGCGCTGATCATCCCGGCACTGCGCCGGCAATGCGCAGCGGCAGTCAGCGAGGCGCGCTAGCGCATGGATACCCGGAGCCGATACCATCAGGCGCTCTGCGGTCGCTCCGGAGGCGAGACCTGCTCGCCAGCCGCCGCGCCTCCCCGGCGTGGAGGCGGTGGACCGTGACCGCCAACAGCTTCCCCATCCGCATCGACAGCCTGTTCTACCGCGAGGCCGGGCTCGCCTACCACACCGGAGCGCATGAGCACCGCGTGCACCAGTGGATCTTCTGCCTGCATGGCGGGCTGACCATCGCCGTCAATGGCAGCTTCCATGAATTGCATCCGGAGGAGTCGCTGCTCATCCCGCCCAAGGCCCAGCGCGAGACCTGGTGCCGGCAGAAGGCGCCCGGCTACCTGGTATGCATCTTCGATGCCCAGGCCTTGGACCTGACCCCGATGCTGACCCAGGTGCTGAAGATGCCGAGCGAATTGCGCGAGGATCTCCATGCGCTGGTCGCCGAGCTCAGGCAGCCGCAGGGAGCCGAGAGCCCGTTCCTCACCAGCGCGCTCACCGTGCGCCTGCTGATCGGCCACCTGCGGCAGGTGCTGGCGGGAACGGCGCAGGGCCCGGCGCTGTCCTCGCTCAATGCCATGCGCCACCAGGAGGTCGTCGATCTGGCGGAGACCTTCATGCGCGCCAACCTGCACCGGCAGCTGCTGCGCAGCGAGATCGCGCGAGCGGTGAATGTCTCGGAACCGCATCTGGCGCGCCTGTTCCGCGCCGCGACCGGCAAGACCGTGCTGCAGCGCCTCACCGACATGCGCATCGTCAGCGCCAAGGCCTTGCTGCTCGAGAGCACGCTGTCGGTGACGCAGATCGCCGGCGAGGTCGGGTTGAGCTCCTTCAGCCATTTCACCCGCATCTTCAAGCGCGCGCTCGGCGTGGCGCCATCCGATTACCGCCGCTCGGGCGGCAAATCCTGGGCCTGATCCTCCGGCATCTTGCCGTGCGGGCGGACGCATCCCGCTTCGCCAGATGGTCATCCATCCAACCCCCACCCCATCCAGACGAACCCTCCGACCGCGAAGGCAGCCATGAACCTCAGCCAAGTGGCCATCCAGCTCTATTCGCTGCGCGATTTCTGCAAGACCGCTGCCGATTTCGCCGCCACTGCCCGCCGGGTCAAGCAGATCGGCTATGATGCGGTGCAGATCTCCGGCGTCGGGCCGATCGAATGCGAGGAGCTGGTGCGCATCTGCCGGGGTGAGGGCCTGACCATCTGCGCCACCCACGAGTCCGGGAAGGACATCGTCGACAATACCAGCATGGTGATCGACCGCCTGGGCAAGCTCGGCACCATCTATACCGCCTATCCGCACCCGCACGTGCCATTGACCACCATCGAGGAGGTGCTCGCCCTCGCGGCGGCGCTGGACAAGGCCGGAAGAGCGATGCGCAAGGCCGGCCAGGTGCTCACCTACCACAACCACGCCCTCGAGCTGCGCAAGTTCGACGGCAAGACCATGCTCGAGATATTCTTCGAGCAGACCGGCCGCAACAGCCTGCAGGGCGAGATCGACACCTACTGGATACAATGCGGCGGTGGCGACCCGGCCGAATGGTGCCGCCGCCTGAAGCGCCGCCTGCCGCTGCTGCACATGAAGGACCATGGCGTCAACAAGGACAACAAGGCGGCCACCATGATGGAGATCGGCAACGGCAACCTCAACTGGCCTGCCATCATCAGCGCCGCGGACAGATCGGGATGCGAGTGGTACATCGTCGAGCAGGACGTCTGCCCCGCGGATCCCTTCGATTCGATCAAGGAGAGCTTCCGCTACATCAAGGACCATCTGGTGGAGAAGGCCACCAGCGCCGCGGATTGATAGCCAGCGCTGCTGTTAGCCCTGGTGCCCACAGCCATTCCCGGTAAGCCTCAGGCCATGCTCCTTGCCATGAACGTCTGGTTGCACCAGCTGCTCTCCCCGGAGGGCATCGAGCATCTGGTCGCAAGCGGCGGCCTGCTGGCGGTCTGCGCCATCATCTTCGCCGAGACCGGCCTGCTGGTCGGCTTCTTCCTCCCCGGCGACAGCCTGCTGTTCCTCGCCGGCACGCTGTGCACGGTCGACCTCCTCGATCCCAGCAAGCCGCCGCCCCTGGACTACCTCTCCCTGTGCAGCGCCGTTACCATCGCTGCCGTCCTGGGCAACTCCCTCAACTACCTGCTCGGTCGCCTCGCCGGCCAGCGCGCCTGGGCGCGCGAGGATGGCCGCTTCTTCACCCGGCGCCGCCTCGAGCAGGCGCATGGCTTCTACGAGCGCCATGGCGTGCTGTCGCTGGTGGTGACCCGCTTCGTGCCGGTGGCGCGCACCTTCGTGCCGTTCGTCGCGGGCATGTCGCGGATGGGTTTCGCCCGCTTCAGCTGGTGGAACTTCACCGGCGCCCTCTGCTGGGTGCTGTCGCTGACCGCCGCCGGATACCGGCTCGGGCAGATCGCGGTGGTGCAGCGCCATATCGAGCTGATCGTCCTGGCGGTCATCCTGGTGTCGCTCCTGCCGGTGGCGATCGCTGCTGGCCTGCGTCTGCGCCGGGACCGCGCCGGCGCAGGCCAGCCGCAGGCGGCAGCGCCAACAGCGCCGATCGAGTCATGAGTCCCATGCTGGACAGCCGCTCGTTTGAGCAGTAGATTTCACCCATTCGGCAGGTCGTTGACCGACTGTTCTCGTCCAGCGCTCTGGCCAGGCCACCCATGATCTCCTTCTCCCAGGTCTCCTTCACCTATCGCGGCGACTGGCTCCAGCGCGTCCATGCGCTCTCGCAGACCACCTTCGCCGTCCCGTCCGGCGCTTCCTACGGCTTCCTCGGCGCCAATGGCGCGGGCAAGTCGACCTGCATCAAGATCCTGCTCGGGCTCCTCCAGGGCCATCGCGGGGATATCAGGCTGTTCGGCAAGCCGCTCGGCGATGTGCACCTGCGCCGTCGGCTCGGCTATCTGCCGGAGCAGCCGTTCTTCTATGACAACCTCGCGGTGGGCGAATACCTCGTCTACCTCGCCCGCCTCTCGGGCATCGGTCACGGCGAGCTGCAGGCCGCCTGCGATCGCGTCTGCCAGCTGCTCGACCTCGGCGACCTGCGCAAGCGCAAGCTGCGCAGCTTCTCCAAGGGCATGCGCCAGCGCTTCGCCCTCGCCCAGGCGATCATCCATCAGCCGGACCTGCTGATCCTCGACGAGCCGTTCTCGGGACTCGATCCGCTGTGGCGGGCGCGCTTCAAGGAGGTCATGGACCTCGAGCGCAAGCGCGGGGCTACGCTCTTCTTCAGCACCCACATCCTCTCGGATGTCGAGGACCTGTGCGATCATTACGCGGTGATCGACCATGGCGTGGTCCTCGAGCAGGGCCGCCTGGGCGACCTGCTCGGCAGCGCTCCCCTGGTGCTGGTCGGCAGCGGCACCCCCCCCGACCAGGCGCGCATGCTTGCCGACGGCACCTGGTCGATCGAGTTCAATGATGCCGAACGCGCCAGCCGCCTGGCCAGCCTGCCTGCAGGCTCGTCGATAGTGCGTCTCGAGCGCCACCGGATCGCCCTCGAGGACTACTTCGTCAGCCGCGTCAGGGCCTTCCATGCGGCAGGCAAGCACCTCGCCGGCGCCTCGCTGCGGGAGCGGCAATGATCTGGGTCATCGCCACCGCCACCTGCAAGGAGCTGGTCCGCTCACGCACCTTCCTCGTGCTGATCCTCATCTTCGCGGTCGCGGTAGGCCTGTCCCGGCTGATCGGCTGGATCAGCTCGACCGATGGCGACATCGTCACCACCGACGTGGTCTTCAGCCTGCAGAGCGTGTTCGGGGTGCTGGTCGCGGTGGCCACGGGAACGGTGCTGATGCAAAGCGAGATCCAGCAGCAGACCCTCTATACCATCCTGTCGCGACCGCTGGAGCGCTGGCATTTCGTCGTCGGCAAATACCTCGGGCTGTCTGCGGGGCTGATCATCGGCCAGGCCGCCATGCTGGTCATCGGCCTGCTCTATCTCGCCGTTACCGGCGCCGCCGTGCACGGCTGGCTGGTGCTCGCAGGCCTGCTGACCACCGTCGAGGTCCTGGTGATGGCGGCGGTGAGCCTGTGCTCGACCATGCTCTCCACCCCGCTGCTGGCAGCGGTCCTCAGCCTGATCATCTATGCGCTTGGCCATGCCGTGCACACCCTGCCGGAGCTCATCCACCACCTCGGCCATGGCCAGCAGCTGGTAGTCAGCGTGATCGCCAGCCTGATCCCCGATCTCGGACAGTTCGCCTACCGCAATGACGCGGTCTACCGCACTCCGCTGATGCCGGCGGACCTGGCGGTCCGCTTGGCCTATGGCGGGCTGTGGATCGCGCTCCTGGTGACGGTGACGGTCGCGGTCTTCCGCCGCCGTCAGCTCTAGGGCGGCCATGGGGATGCTCAGGAAGGCGGCGCTGGGCATGCTGGTAGCCATCCTCCTGGCAGTGGTGGTGGGCTGGAACATGTCGCGCTTCATCTCCTCCACCGCCAAGATCCGGGAGAAGGACATCGACTTCCTGCCGCCGCCGGTGGTGGCGGAGCTCCTCTGCCTGGGGCATCGCAACACCCTGGCCAAGCTGCGCTGGATCGACAGCTTCGCCTACTTCGAGTACCAGCTCGATCGCAAGGACGACAATGTCGTCGGCGGGGGCAAGGCAGGCGGATTCGAGCGCCTCTACGATACGCTGATCACCCTCGATCCGCACTTCCAGTCATTCTACGAGCATGCCGCGCTCAATACCGGCGGGCTGCTCGGCCACCAGGGCGTGGCCCTGAGTTTCCAGATGCGGGGCATCAGCGAGATGCCCACGTCGAGCCAGATGTGGCGCAATGCCGCTGCCATCCTGCGTACTGAATACCACTGGCAGGAGCAGCTGCCCGAGGCGTTCGGCCAGTTCCTCTCCACCTGGCGCAGATTCATCCCGGAGGATTCCGACCAGATCAGCATCTGGCTGATCAACGTCGGCCGGCATTTCTCGAGCATCAGCCAGCGGATGAGCTACTGGCTCGAGCAGCTGCACATGACCAAGGCAGGCAGCCCGGCCGGCGACTTCGTCGAGGGGCAGCTGCGCGATGAGTATGCCAAGATGGGATGCGAGACCCTCCAGATCCTGGTCAATGCCTACCGCATCGCCCATGGCGCGCCGGCGCCACGGCTGAAGGATCTATGGCTGGATTACGACCTGATCGACCCCTTCAGCCCATTCGGCGCGACCATTGGCGACGCACTGCCGGTTCGGCTCGACGATGTCCTCGAGCCGCGCCTGCTGCGCAAGCGGCTCACCAGGGAGCTGCAGGCGAACGGGCCGATCATCGCTGTCGACGGCCGCCTGAGGCTGCGCACCGACCCCTTCGGGCTGCCCTGGCGGCTGGTCGCCGACCGGGTGGTGAGCACCGGCCTGGAACGCCGCCATTACCAGGCCGCCCTGGGCAAGGCGAATGTGGCCCTGCTGAACCTGGCCCGCAGCCGCGGGAGCTGGCCGGCATCGTTGGCGGAGGCCCGCTCGCTGGGGCTCGCCATCCCCGAGCCCCCGGAGGGGGGAAGCCTGAGCCTCGCCGGGGAGGCGCTGGAGGTCACCTGGCAGACCCAGCCCGGCCAGCCGTGGTCGCTGCGCTGAGGTGGCGAGGCCCACTGATCGGAGCCGTGGGGGTCGGCAGGCAGGCCTTTGTAGAACCCCTGGCGGATTTCCATGCCTGAATGGCGTGTTTCCACCCCCTATATATAGAGGGCTCCTGCATGTTCCCGGGATGCGACCACCTAACTCCTGTGCTGGGCCCCCATTCCAACCCGAGGTTGCCTCCGCCAGACCGGCGATTGTACATCGCCCCATGGTTCTAGAATGCCCACCCGCTCGCACCCCTGACCCGATCAGCAGAGATCCCCATGGCCAAATCGTCATCGCCCGTTGAATCCGCTCCGCAAGCCGTCCCTGGCGCCCCGGCCGAAGGGGGTCCAGAGACGCCGATGTCGATCAAGGACGTGGTGGCGCTGCTGGCCAAGAACAGCAAGGGCAAGGGCATGGTCACCTATGACCAGCTCAATGCCCTGCTTCCCGATGCGATGAACGACCCCGAGCAGCTCGACCAGATCCTCGAGCAGCTGGATGCGCGTGGCATCGAACTGGTCGAGGAGATCGGCACCGATGATGGGGATTTCGGCGAAGAGGCCGGCACCACCGAAGGCGAGGAGGGGGCCCCAACCGGCACCCGCAGCTTCGAGGCCACGCCCGATGCGCCTGAGAACGACGAAGTCGAGCTGGGCGAGAAGATCGATGATCCGGTGCGCATGTACCTGTCGCAGATGGGCGAGATCCCGCTGCTGACGCGGGAGCAGGAGATCGAGCTGGCCCGCCGCATCGAGATCTACCGTGACGGCTTCCGACGCAAGGTGATGACCATGCCCGAGGCCATCCGGCGCGGCATCCAGTGGGTCGAGGAGCAGAAGGAGATCAAGGAGCAGCAGGAGAAGAACGCCAAGAGCCACGGCTCGTCGCCGTCGCGTGATGACTACCTCGACCGCGCCGCCAACCATCTCGCGACGCTCAACCGCCTGGTCTCGCACATCTCGCCGATGTCAGAGAAGGTGTGCGACGGCGATGTCGAGGTGCGCAGCGAGCAGCTCCTGCGCAACCGCCTGACGCGCGCCTACCGCATGCTCGAGGAGATGGAGCTCGACGCCAAGACCGTGATCCAGGTCAAGGACGAGATGCTCGATGCCCGCCGTCGCGTGCTGCGCGTGCGGCGCGAGATCGACCAGAACAAGCGCAAGAAGGGCATGGTCAAGGAGAAGGAGGAGGAGCTGCGCAAGCTCTCGCTGCAGATCGGCGAGCCGATCGAGCGCTTCCTCGGCCGCTGCGTCGCGGTGTCGAAGCGCTTCCGCCTCTACGAGGAGGCCAAGCAGAAGCTCTCCTGCGGCAATCTCCGCCTGGTGGTGTCGATCGCCAAGAAGTA
>PLEW01000141.1 GCA_003136555.1 Planctomycetota bacterium
TCATCGGCACGCCGGAGATGAACTTCATCCCCGGCTCCTTCGCTCCAGCGGACTCGTCCTGGACCTTCACCACCTCCCAGGGCAGCGCCATCAACCTCACCATGCCGGTGCGCGACCGCCTGCCGGAGGCGGTCGGCCGTCCGGTCACCCTGGGCATCAGACCTGAGCACCTCGCCAATGTCGCCTATGTCCCCGCCCCCCCCGGGGCATCGATCGCGCCGATGCGCGTCATCCTGCTCGAGCTAATGGGCGATCACCAGTACATCTACCTCAAGGGCGAAGGAGCCGAGACCGTCCTGACGATGAAATGCGATGCCCATCACCGCGCCCAGGTCGGAGAGCTCATCCAGGTGAGCCTCAATACCGCCATGGCCCACATCTTCGACGGCGAAGGGGAGTTCTCGCGCAACATCACCCTGGCGGGGGACTTCGCCCAGCAGCAGTGACGCTCAGCGGGGAGTCCGACGTCGCGCCCGCAGGGCGCCGGCGGCCGTCCAGCCTCCAGGCGGCGGGTGAGGGGTTGGAGAGGCGCGCGACCAGCATGGCGAGGAAGTGACCTTGCCGACCGGGATCCGAGCCCACACTGTACGCAGTGACCGCTGAGTGCCGACCTCAGCAGGTGGAGCTGACCGAACATGCCGACGCTGACAATGACGCCCGCACCTGGCGAACGCTTGCTGGGCTTCATTGGCGATCGTGTGCGCTTCTCCATGCAGTGCGATGACAAGCTGACGGCCTCCAAGTGGCGCGTCATGCTGCGCACCGACCTCGGACGGGCAGCTGAGTCGCGCGACGAGGCGGTCGCCTCGNNGAAGCCGGCTACTTCGGCGTCGTCCCCGGCACCAACCCGGAGACCAACCCCAACGCCATGGCGGCGATGTCTCATGACACGATCTACACCAACGTCGCGCTGCTGCCCGATGGCGATGGCTGGTCGATCGAGCTGTCGCTGACCAGCATCGGATACTACCGCGCCAAGGCCTATGCCGTCGACGAGCATGGTCGGCAGCACTGGCCGGACGGCAGCGATGTCGGCATCTCGGTGCATCCCGACAGCCAGCGCACCGCGAATCTGATCTACTGCGCCTTCCCCCGGGCCTTCGGCGCCACCCGCACGCAGTCCTCCTCCCAGCACTGCCTGCTGAATGAGCAGTTCTCCGCCCTCGATCGCCATGGTTATACCTTGATCCCGCCCTCGGGCACCCTGCGCGACCTGGTGCAGCAGGTGCCGCACCTGGTCGACACCCTGGGCTGCCGCATCCTGCACTTGCTGCCGATCAACCCGACGCCCACCACCTATGCCCGCTTCGGCCGCTTCGGCAGCCCCTATGCGGCTCTCGACTTCACCGCCATCGATCCGGCTCTGGTGGTGTTCGACAAGACCACCACCGCCATCGACCAGTTCCGCGAACTCACCTCCGCCGTGCACCTGCGCGGAGCGCAGGTGTTCCTCGATCTGGCGATCAATCATACCGGCTGGGGCTCTGCCCTCCAGGACGACCATCCGGAGTGGTTCAAGCGCAATGCCGACGGCACCTTCCACAGCCCCGGGGCGTGGGGCAACACCTGGGCCGACCTGGTCGAGCTGGACTACAAGACGCCGGCGCTGTGGATGGAGCTCGCCAACGCCTTCCTGGTCTGGTGCCGCCGCGGGGTGGACGGCTTCCGCTGCGATGCCGGCTACATGGTGCCGCTCAATGCCTGGCAGTACATCACCGCCCGGGTGCGCCAGGAGTTCCCCACCACGGTGTTCCTGCTCGAAGGCCTGGGCGGATCCTGGCAGGCCACCGAATCGCTGCTCACCGAAGGCGGCATGCAGTGGGCCTATTCCGAGCTGTTCCAGAACTACGCGCCACGCGAGATAGCCGATTACCTCGATCATTCCTTCCGTCAGAGCAGCCGTACAGGCGTACTGGTGAATTACAGCGAGACCCACGACAACGACCGGCTGGCGAAGGGTGGACGGACCTGGTCGCTCCTTCGCAACCGGCTATGCGCCCTCACCAGCACCAATGGCGCCTTCGGCTTCACCTGCGGAGTGGAATGGCTGGCCACCGAGAAGATCGATGTGCACCAGGCCACCGGGCTGAACTGGGGCGCCACCGCAAACATCGTCGTCGAACTCGGCAAGCTCAACCGCCTGCTCACCAACCATCCCTGCTTCTTCGATGGCGCCAAGATCGAACGCCTGAGCGCACGCGATGACGCGGTGCTGATGCTCAGGCGCATCTCGACCGACGGCCTCGACCTGGTGGTGATCCTGATCAATAACGACATCCTCGTCAGCCATGAGGCGGTGCTCACCCCCGCGATCTACACCGAGCTGGGCGAGCAGGCATTCGACCTGATCGAGGGCGTCAGCATGGTGCTCACCCGCGAAACCGTTGGCAAGGTGCACATCCCCCTCGCTCCGGGCGAATGCCGCTGCCTCGCCAGCAGCGGCACGCCGCGCGGCGTGCATGGCGAGGAGTACCGCCGGCTGCGCGCCCAGGAGGCCTGGGCGCTGCGCGTCCTGGGCGATGTCCTGCCGATCGAGGATATCGGACCGCACGACTGGAAGCGCCTCGGCGCCTTCATCGATGCCGGCGCGGTGCGCTTCCTCGCCGCCATGCCCATCATCGACCGCAAGCAGTCGCGCCTCGATCTGCTCGCGGCCCTGGAAGTGGCGGTGCCGCTATCCGGCATCCCCATGGTGACGACCTGGAATCTGCGCGACCTCAACCGCGTGACCCTGGTCCCGCCGCTCCATTGGCTCCTGGTCCGCGACGCCTCACCCTTCTCGGCCAGCCTGATCCGCGAGGATGGCCGGCGACCGCGCCATGTGCGCTCAGTGCCGGTCGGCGACGGCTTCATCGCCAGCTTCCCGCCGATCGCCGAAGGCGGGCATGCCGAACTGCTGCTCGAGCGTTTCGCCAGCGAGGGCCGGCAGGCGCGCGGACGACTGGACTTCCTGCCCACCCGGCCGGCGGACCATGTGCATGCCCACAACGATGCCTTGGTGCTGCTGAGCAATGGCATCGGCGGAATGGCGCGCCTCTGCGTCGATCTCGGCATGGTGCACTCGAAATACGATTGCCTGCTTGCCGCCAACCTGCATCCGAACGCTCCCAGCGATCGGCATGTGCTGGCCAAGCGCATGCGCATGTGGGTCAATGCCGACGGCTTCATCACCGCTCTCAACCGCGACAACCTGGCAGCCTTCGAGCCCGGCCCGCCGGCGAGCTGGACCTTCATCGCTAATGCCGGCGATCGCCGCACCGTGCCGATCGAGCTGACCGTCGACATGCTCAATGAGCGCAATACCACCGTCATCCGCGTCAAGCGCCCCTCCGAGCCACCAGCCTGGGGCAGCGATCTGCCCGATAGCTGCGCGGTGAGCATCACCATGCGCATCGATATCGAAGACCGCTCCTTCCACCAGGAGACCCTGCGCACCCCGGAAGCCGAGGCGCATTTCGCCAACCATGTCGGCGTCTTGAGCGATCGCGTCGGCTTCACCTTCATGCCGGTCGGTCGCATGCTGCGCGCCGCGAGCGATCGCGGTCGCTACCATAACGAGGCCGAGTGGTGTACCAACATTCCCCATCCGCTCGAAGGCACTCGTGGACAGACCGCCCAGGGCGATGCCTACAGCCCCGGCTGGTTCGAGATCCCGCTGCGCAAGGGCGAGCAGGCGCATGTGGTGGTGTGCGCCGATGAGCAGGACCCCCCGGTGGCGGTGATCGAAGGGTTCGCCGAAGCGCGCGCGGCGGCGCTCATGCGCGCCGTCGCGCGTTCAGGGATAGCCGAAGGTGACGGTTTCGGCAGGGCCCTGGCCAGTGCCGCGACCGCCTATGTGGTCAGGCGCGACAAGCTCAAGACGGTGATCGCAGGGTATCCGTGGTTCCTCGACTGGGGCCGGGACTCGCTGATCTGCGCCCGTGGCCTGCTTGCCGCCGGGATGGTCGACGAGGTGCGCCAGCTGCTGATCACCTTCGCGCGCTTCGAAGAGGGCGGCACCCTGCCGAACTTCCTGCATGGCGAGGATGCCTCGAACCGCGACACCACCGACGCACCGCTGTGGTTCGGCGTGGTGTGCGAGGAGGCCGCTGCCCTGGCTGGTGACAGCCTCTACACCACGGTGGTGGATGACCGTGGCCGCACCATCGCGGAGGTGCTGGCGAGCATCGCCAGCGGCTATCTGCGCGGTACCGCCAATGGCATCCGCGTGGACCTGCCCTCCGGCCTGGTGTGGAGCCCTGCGCATTTCACCTGGATGGACACCAACCATCCCGCAGGCACGCCGCGGCAAGGCTACCCGATCGAGATCCAGGCGTTGTGGATCCGCCTGCTGCGCCAGCTTGAACGCCTCAAGATGCCCGCGCAGGGCGATCCCTGGTGGGCGATCGCCGATCGCGCTAAGAGCAATCTCAGCGAACGTTACTGGATCGCCGATCGCAATTACTTCAGCGACCTGCTCATCGCCGGCTCCGGCGAGGGCCTCGAGCGCTGCGTGGTCGACAATGCGCTGCGCTCGAACCAGCTCCTGGCGGTGTCCCTCAGACTGGTGACCGGCGACCGGGCGCGCAGCTGCGTCGCGGCTGCGATCCGCTACCTGGTGGTGCCGGGCGCGCTGCGCACCCTCGCTCCGCTCCCGGTCGATCCGCCGCTGGCCATCCACAGCAGCACCGGAGCGCTGCTCAACAATCCGACCGATCCGTACTGGGGCACCTACCAGGGCGACGAGGACACCCGGCGCAAGCCCGCCTACCACAACGGCACCGCCTGGACCTGGACCTTTCCCGGCTTCTGCGAGGCGCTGGCCATGGCCTGGGATTTCTCCCCGCCGGCCCTCACCACCGCGCGTGCATACCTGGGATCGATGCAGTCGCTGCTCTCCGGGGACTGCCTGGGGCAGATCCCCGAGATCCTGGACGGCGATGCGCCGCACCAGCAGCGTGGCTGCGATGCCCAGGCGTGGGGCGTGACCGAGGCGCTGCGGGTATGGAAGCTGCTGCAGGGCCATCCGCCGGCACCCTGATGGGCATCGCCGCGGGAGCGCAGCGGCCAGCCATGGCGGCTTGCCTGGCGTGGAAACCTGAAACGTGCAATGCCGGGAGTGCGACCTCACGGCCACCTGGCGGTGGCCGCAGCTACTTGGCTGCTGGAACCGGCGGCGCCGCAGGGGTGGTCTCGGCTGGCGGCTTGGCTGCCGCCGTCCCAGCACCTGCCGCAGGCGTGGGGGCCGTGGGGACAGGGGCGGCGTCAGGCGCGGTCTTCGGTGCAGGGGTTGGGGCTGGGGCGAGCTCCGGGTGGGGAACGGGGGCTGGAACGCGGCGGGTGCCCATCTGGCTATCCCCGGTGTTCTCAGTCGGGACGAACGGGATGGTGCCGCGGAAACCCATAATGCCGCTGATGGTGTAGAGCAGCGAGGCGACGATGATCGCGATCACGATCGTCCCGAGCACCTTGCGGGCGCCGGGGGAACCATCGCGCCTGAGGCGTTCGGCTTCGGTGAGCTGTTCAGGGTCCTTGTCGTTCGTCATCGCTGGGTCTTTCGGAAGGTGCGGCCTGCGGGGGTGTGGAGCGGGATGATGTCGTCCACCGACCGGGGTGATGACGGATGGCGACGCGCGGACGGCGCGATTCTCCGGGTATACCAGCCGATCGGTGCTCGCGGCATGGTGTCCTGATCAGGGGGAAAAGCAATTTGCTAAAGGCTGCATGCCCGCTGACCAGTGCGGGATCGGATTGCATCGACCATCCCCGATGATCGGCGCCCCGGGCGCCCTTCCCATCGCTGCGCCTAATAATCCCATGGAGGTCCACTGGAACGGTCTGGACCCCCATGCAAGCAGACCATGGCACGATGCGAGTACGGTAAGCGCGCCCGCCTTCGGCGGTGCCAGGGCATGACGGCTACTGCATGCCGTCATGCCCTGGCAGCGGCCCGAGCCGAGGTGATATGCCGAAATGCCGATGAAATAGACCGTCACGGCAATCATCGTGACGGACACCGTCACCACCCATCGCTATCGGGTCTGGCAGCACGCATATACAGGCTGGCTTGTCTCCTCTCATTGAGAGCCTGCATCACCCTATTCGGCCGGGATGGCGGCCTCCAGGAATCTCTGTCCAGCCTGAGCACCTTTGATCATTTCCGCGATGAAACGAAGGGGGTCTATGATCGAGCCAAGGAGTTCATGGAAAGCATGGACGAGAACTGGAATTCCCTCACTCGCTGTCCGGCGTCCATCGAGATCTCGCTTGATGGACGAGCGGCCAGGAACGGGATGGGCGGCATTTTCAGATGGGTCACCACCGATCTCACTTAAATCCAGGACGGCAATGCCAGGCTGCGGCGCAGACTGAGCAGCGGTGACGTGAACATCGTCATGGATGCCTCGCCGATCGACCTCAACAAGGAGCAGTGGCTCAGCGAAATCGGCATCGATTCTCCAGAGACTTTCAGGGAATTCATCACAGAGACGCACGCCGAATCCATTGCTGATTGCGCTCAAGCCAACGCACAAAACGGCATTATGAATATCCCCATACGCGAGCTGGTCGCCTTCAGGCTCAGGCTGATGCTGGCCTATCCAGGGACCATATCCGAAAATGCCACCTGGTCTGCTGATAGAGGAGTTTGGGATTCCTGCAGAGCTGCATTGCGCAAGGCATCGCGCGCGCGCTTCCGCTTCGCACACTACATCTTCTCTTATACCATGACGCTGACGACCACCTCAGGTAACCTGAATGACGGATCACTCGGAGCCGCAGGCCTCCACCGCCTACCTGATTCCGCAGAGGCAATCAGCGCTCCGCCATCGGGTCATGGGCAATAGTGCATATGTCACCAGCTCCGTGCGCGCTCACCAGTTCTCCCCATTCGCTCGTCGGCGACTACATTGACCCCATTGGAAACGGCGAAGACTGCTCGGTCGAGTCGGCCGAACCAGAGCCAACGTCTTACCTATAGGACGCACTTGGCGCTTCGTCTGCCGTTAGCGACACTCGCCGCATGTCGCACCTGTCCAACTCGATGCCATAGCCCGCGCTCCGTGCGCTCCGAACGTTAGGTCGAGACCTCGCGCTCGCACGGTGCAAGCGCAGGTTTGCAACTGCCGACATGGCCGCGAGGATCATTGTCAGCCGCGCTGCGTTCTGGCTGATTGAACGTGGAGACCCGGCGGTCGCGCTGGGAACATGTGCCACTGCCACCTTCAATCTCGGCATGCAAGAGCGCTTCGCCAAGCTGCCTGCACCCGCCAGCGATGAGCTCGGCCTCATCCCCGATGAACGTCGACTGCCGCAGCGCACCCACAGCACGAGCACGCCAGCACGGCCGGCCAAGCAGGAATGCCGCCATCAAAGCAATGGTATGGACTCATGCCGTCGAAGGCAGCGGACGGTCACGTGCACCTGGAGGACAAATCCGCGGACGCTAATGCTCGCGCATGAATATTTCATCCACCCACTTGGTCGTGACCTCGTTGTTGACGAAGCGCACATCGCGGATCAGCCGCTGGTGGAAGGGGATGGTGGTCTTGATGCCCTCGATGATGTATTCGCTCAACGCCTGCTCGAGGAAGCGCAGCGCCTCGGCGCGGGTGTCGCCGTGGACGATCAGCTTGGCGATCATCGAATCGTAATTCGGCGGGATGGTATAGCCCGCGTAGCAGTGGCTGTCGACCCTCACGCCCTTGCCCGAGGGGCTGACGTACATGCTGATCCTGCCCGGTCTGGGCGAGAATTCCTTCTCCCAGTCCTCGGCATTGATGCGCACCTCGATGGCGTGGCCCTCGGGCTTGACGTCTTCCTGACGGAAGGCCAGGGGTTCTCCGGCGGCGACCAGGATCTGGTGCTTGATCAGATCGTATCCCGTCACCATCTCGGTGACCGGATGCTCGACCTGGATGCGGGTATTCATCTCGAGGAAGTAGTAGGCCTTGCGATCGAGATCGTAGATGAATTCGACCGTGCCGGCGTTGTAGTAGCCGGCCGCCTTGGACAGCTTGACCGCGTCGGCGCACATATTGCGCCGGATCTCTTGCGTGATCACCGGGCTGGGGCTCTCCTCCACCAGCTTCTGGTGCCTGCGCTGGGTCGAGCAGTCGCGCTCCCCCAGGGCCACCACATTGCCGTGCTGGTCGCCGATGATCTGGATCTCGATGTGGCGGGCGCGCTTGACCAGCGCCTCGACAATGCAGGCGCCGTTGCCGAAGGCGGCCTCCGCCTCGCGCTGCGCCTGGATCAGCCCGGAGACCAGGCTGGCGTCGTTATGGGCGACGCGCATGCCGCGTCCACCGCCGCCGGAGGTGGCCTTGATCATCACCGGGTAGCCGATCTTGTGCGCCACCTGAATGGCCTCGTCGCTCGAGAGCACCGGTCCCGCCGAGCCGGGCACCGTCGGCACGCCCGCCTCCTGCGCCAGGAGCTTGGCCTTGCCCTTGTTCCCCAGCGCGTCCATCGAGGTGCTGGTCGGACCGATGAACTCGATCTTGCAGTCGCGCACCACCTGGGCGAAATGGCTGTTCTCGGACAGGAAGCCGTAGCCGGGGTGGATCGCATCGACATCCGCCAGCTCGGCTGCGGCGATGATATTGTTGATGTTCAGGTAGCTCTGCTTGGCCGGCCCCGGCCCGATGCAGATGGCGACATCGGCCATGCGCACCGCCAGCGACTCCTTGTCGACTGTGGAATACACCACCACCGTCTCGATGCCAAGGCGGCGGCAGCTGCGGATGATGCGGGTTGCGATTTCGCCGCGATTGGCAATCAGGATGCGTTTGAACATGGGTATCCGATGATCAGGCACTCCGCGCCGGTCTCTGGGGGTCGATGACCCTGATCCGTCCGGCTGAGGCTGCCGGAGGGGTTAACCGACGAGGAATAGCACCGTTCCGTATTCGACCGCCTGGCCATCGTTCACGCAGATCTTCTTGATCGTCCCTTTGACGCCGCCATCAGGCTTGATCTCGTTGAAGACCTTCATCGCCTCGATGAGGCACACGACCTTGTTCTCATCAACGGGGGTGCTGATTGAGACGAAGTTCGCCGCGTCGGGATTGGGCTTGAGATAGACCGTGCCGGGGATGGGGGAGATCACCGGCTTGCAGCCAGCGAACTCATCGACGACCGGAGCCGGAACCGCGGCAGCCACCGATGCTGCCGGCACAAGTACCTGGGAAGCAGCGAGATGCGCTACGGCAGCGACTGGGCTCGTGGCCTTCTTCAATTTGACCTTCAAGTCCGGGGACTCCACTTCGACTTCCACCAAGTCATTGTCACGCATCAATTTGGTGAGTTCCCTGAGCGTCTTAATGTCCATAGGTGTGATGTTCTCCGAAACCGAGTGAAAAGCGGCGTTGGGCGCGACACGACAACAGACCGCTTGCCTTCGGCGCAGCGCCAAGGTGGTCGTCGGTGGTGAAGGGGCAACACTAGGTGACCTGGTGCATGAGTCAATCGGAGCGGATAGTAATCGCTCTAACCATTGGGGTGCCAAAACATGGGATCAGGCATGCGAGGACCCCCAGGGTCGCAGCTGCATCTCAAAGCTGCTGCAGCAGCACAGGCCTGGTGCCCAGCGCTCTCTGCAGGATCGATGCGCCATCCATCCGCCCTTCCGCCACGCAGGTTATAGCCAGGCGCTCCGCCCGGCGATGCCCTTTCGCGGCGGCCAGAGTCGCTATGCTCTCGGTCCGGAGCGTGGACATGGCGACCAGGATTCTTCTGCCGAAATTCGGCCAGACCGTCGAGACCAGCGAGATCACCCAGTGGCTGGTGCAGGAGGGAGCGGCGATCGCCAAGGGGACCATCCTCTGCGAGATCGCCACCGATAAGAGCACCCTGGAAGTCGAAAGCCAGTTCGCCGGCACCCTGCTGAAGATCCTGCTCAAGCCCGGCACCACCGCACCGGTCGGCTGCGTCATGGCGCTTTTGGGCGAGCGCTCGGAGACGCTCGATGAGCAGCTGATCGC
>PLEW01000188.1:0-1988 GCA_003136555.1 Planctomycetota bacterium
GGGATCATACTGCTTGTAGAAGTACTTGTCGTTGAGGTAGACCTGGAAGGTGGTCTGCCACTTCTTGGCGGCGATATGCCGCTCGAGGTCGCGCATGACGGCGATCCATTGCTGGCGGTAGAGCGGGCTGAAGCCCTCGGTGACCGGACCAGCCTGCTTCCAGTGCTCTTCCCAGGTGAGGGCGTTCCAGCGGTAGCCGCTCGCCATCGGGGTCGGCCACGACTCCATGAACGGCAGGTAGAAATGGTCGTAGGGCACCCCGGCGCGCGAGGTCCCAGCGAAGGCGCTGCCATCGAACAGCGGCCCGAAGCGCTGGTCCCAGGCGCTCCAATCGGCGACCTGCATGTCCGGCCCGCTGCCGCGCAGCGGCCAGGCGATGCCGGCCTGGAAGTGCGCGCTGTGGCCGTAGCCCAACAGCGCCAGGGTGGTGCGGTGCTCGTGCGCCATGACATAGAAGCGCCGCTCGCCGGCGAGGAAGGCGGGGCTCTCGGCCGGGCCGAAGTACTCTCCAGGCGAGCTGTAGGCGTTGAGCGAGAACTGGAAGCTGGTGCGCTCGGGGATGGCGGCCGGCCGCACGGTGAGGGCGATGGCCAGGCGCACCGGCTCGGCGGCGCCGCTTCCGATCAGGAGCTCGCCGGCATAGCTGCCCGGTTCGGTTGCGGCGGGGATGAAGAGCTCGGCATAGACGGTCTGGTTGGTCTGCCCCGGCACGGCATTGCGCTCATCGGGGATGCGGAAGCGCTCGCCGGAAGCGAGCGGGAGCAGGGGGTCGGCATACCACGCTCGCGGAGCGCTGCCGACCTGCTGGTACCAGGTGCGCGCGAGCTGGATCGCTGATGCCGGCAGCTGATGGCCCTGCGGTCCCACCAGGGCGTGCGGGGTGATGCTCCACTCGCTCGGTCCGGCGCGGCCCTGGCAGACGATCTGGAAACCCACCCATTCCTGGCGCAGCCCCTGGAGGGCGATGGTGCGGCTCTCGCCGTTCCACACCCCGTTCGCCTGGCTGAACTGGCCCTGGCGCTCGTCGGTGTAGCCGACCCCGGCCTCCTCGGCGACGTTGCCGGTGATGGGGTTGACCTTCACCAGGTCCGGGACGGCCCACACCGTGCCGTCGGGGGTGGCGGGCGGCGCACCGGCGTGCGCCGCAGGAAGGGGTGCAGGTTGGAGCGCCTGCACACCGGCGAAGGCGGCCGAGGAGGCGCCGCTGGCCCGGCCGGTGGCGATCACCACCCCGCCCCGGCCGATCACCTCGACCTGGGCCTCGTAATGCGCCTCGGGCGGCTGGAAGCGCAGCAGCGCGCGCACCCGCTCGCCTGCCAGGCCGATCGGCGGGTGCATCCAGCGCGGCAGCTCGCTGAGGGGCTGGCCGGCCTGTGCGGTGCGGATGCGGTAGCCGATGATGGCGGCGGCGGCTGGCTCGGGGGGTCCTGGCCAGCTGATCTCCAGCCCGCCGCTGGCCTGGTCGGCTCCCGGCCGCCAAGCCGTGACTTGGACCGCCAGCGGCGCCGGGGCGATGGCCGCGGCCTCCGCCAGGGTGGCGGTGATGGTGGGTGCGCTGGCGCGCTGCTCGCGCGCGAAGAAGTAATTGTTCGAAAAGTTGGTCTGAGGGTCCACCTGTTTGGCGACCGACATGGTCTGCCCGTTGTCATCGCTCACCGCCAGGCCGTAGGAGAGTCCGCAGGCGCAGGCTTCGAGCAGTCGCCCATCGACCTCGATTGAATACCACTGGTCCTGGTCATGGGTGGCGATGCTCTGCGACCAGAGGGTGCTGCCGCGGCCGCCGACGGCATCGAGAAAGCACGACCCCGCACCCGCCCACAGCCGCGTACTGCCCAGCTCCGGGCTCTGGAAGCAGGAATCGCCGGGGCCGCCGGGCCCGGAGCCCTCAGAAGTGCCCTCGTTCCAGCGCGTGGCCACGGTCGAGAGGCCGACC
Source organism: Planctomycetota bacterium (assembly GCA_003136555.1). Lineage (GTDB taxonomy): Bacteria > Planctomycetota > UBA11346 > UBA11346 > UBA11346 > BOG-1363. The sequence goes on from PLEW01000188.1 coordinate 1,934, forward strand.
TTGCGCACCATCAGGTGGGCGTCGCAGCCGCGCAGGTGCAGCACCGCATGCTCGA
>PLEW01000188.1:2049-2507 GCA_003136555.1 Planctomycetota bacterium
GAGCAGCAGGGCGAGCAGCAGCGGACCGCCCAGGCGGTGGCAGTACCGCCGGTGTCCAGGCGGGACCGACGCTTCGCGGCGGGTAGTGCAGAGGGTTCGCATCCGGGCGAGCGTACCCCTGAGCGCGTCATCCCGGCGCGGCCAGGTCGCGGAATGCGGCCGATCCATCCGGCGCTGATGAGACGAAACGCTGGTGCTGATGCCAGATCCACCGTCACAGCAGCGCCGGGGTCCTGTCTCATTGCGTTAGTACCCTGGTTGGCCCCGCCGGCCGACCCGCAACCACCAGGCCGCCGGCGCACACCCCATGCCAACGCCCTGGGTGCCGCACCCGCCTCCGCAGCGGCCCGGCACCAGATGACAGGCCCCCCCGCCGGGCCATGCTCATGAGGAGCACCCCTGGGTCTCGCCACCGCGACTTTCCTGCAAGCTCGGCAATGGACTGACGGATAGGAGAG
>PLEW01000219.1 GCA_003136555.1 Planctomycetota bacterium
GGCACCAACCACGGCTCGCTCTCGGACCGCATCATGAACCGCTTCGGCGACAGCCCGCGCGGCATGGTCGAGTCGGCGATGGAATTCGTCGCCATCAGCGAGGGCGAGGGCTTCCACGACCTGATCATCTCGATGAAGTCTTCCAATCCCAAGGTCATGGTGCAGGCCTACCGGCTGCTGTGCGCGCGTCTGAACGCCCATGGCGAGGAATATCCGCTCCACCTCGGCGTGACCGAGGCCGGCGATGGCGAGGATGGCCGCGCCAAGGGCGCCACCGGCATCGGCGCCCTGCTGGAGGACGGCATCGGCGACACCATCCGGGTATCGCTGACCGAGCCGCCGGAGGCCGAGGTGCCGGTGGCGCAGGCGCTCGCCGGGCTGTACCAGCGCCGGCGACCCTTCCCCGCGCCCGTCGGCGCGCCGGCGGAGCGCATCGATCCCTACTCCTACCAGCGCCGGATCAGCGATATCGTCCGCATCGGCGCCGGCATCCCGGTCGGCGGCGGCCTGCTGCCGCGGGTGCTCGCTGCGCTCACCAGTCCCGCCGCCTCGGCACATGAACCCGCCGCCGATGCGCTGGTCGACGACCAGCAGCTGTGGTTCGCGCAGGCGCACAGCATACCCGGGGCGGATGGCTGCCGGGCGCAGGCATCCAGCGCCCGGCCGTCCGCCCGGACCGCGCAGCCCTCCGCCATCCCTCTGGTCCACGCCAAAACCGGCTGCCGCCAGCCGCCGATCGTCCCCGGCAGCCTGGTGCTGCTGCGCCTGGGCGACCAGGAGCCGGTGCGTGCGCTGCAGCACAGCCTCGAGCAGCTGCCCGACGGGGTGCTGGTCGGCATCGCCGAGCCCGGGCTGATCGGCGAACTGCGCGCCTACCGCCTGCTTGCCGCCATCATCGATGAGCGCTTTCAGGCCTGCGAGCGCACCCAGGTGGGCAGCGGACGGCGCCCGCCGATCTGCATCAGCCTGCCGTTCCTCGGCGACGAGCTGGCGATCAGCTCCGTCTGCGGCAGCCTGCTGATCGACGGCATCGGCGACGCCCTCTACCTGCCCCGTGCCGCCGATCCGCGCCGCCAGGCCTTCACCGTGCTGCAGGCGGTCAAGGCGCGCGTGACGCGTGCCGATTACGTCGCCTGCCCGAGCTGCGGCCGCACCCTCTTCGACCTGATGGAGGTGACCAGCCACATCAAGGCTGCGACCAGCCATCTCGACGGCGTCACCATCGCCATCATGGGCTGCATCGTCAACGGACCGGGCGAGATGGCCGATGCCGACTTCGGCTTCGTCGGTTCGGGCCCCGGCAAGATCGACCTCTACCGTGGCAAGGAGAAGGTCAGGACCGGCATTCCCTTCGCTGGCGCCCGGGAGGAGCTGATCACCCTGATCCGCGAGGCCGGGCTGTGGAAGGAGCCCCCGATCGGATAGCCTGACGACCGGGCGCGAGCGCAGGCGACCGGGCGCGAGCAGAGCTCAGTGCAGTCGGACGCGCGTCAGGCGAACGCGGAGGTGTAGGGCAGCCGCTTGGCGGTCGAGCGCACCTGCTCCAGGCCGGCGATCAGTTCGCTGGTGGCATCCCACTGGCCGGTAAGGAACTGCTGGCGATGCCCTGCGCCCATCTGGCCCTTCCAGGTCGTGCCGGCGGCACGCACCTCGAGCGCATCGATGTCGACGGTCACCACCGTGCCGGGCTGGGCAGACACTGCCGCCTGGATGGCGTCGCTGTCGGCCACCGACACGCGCAGGCAGGGCAGACCCATGGCCACGCAGTTGCCATAGAAGATGTCCGAGAAGCTCACCCCGACGATGGCGGTGATGCCCCATTTGTTGAGCGCCTGAGGGGCATGCTCACGTGACGAGCCACAGCCGAAATTGCTGTTCACCACCAGGATCGCCGCTCCAGCGAAGCGCGCCTCATCCCAGGGATGCGTCTTGCCCTGGGCCTTGAGCTGGGCGCGATCATCCTCGAAGGCGTGTTCACCCAGGCCGTCGAAGGTCACGCAGCGCAGGAAGCGGGCCGGGATGATGCGATCGGTATCGATGTCATTGCCGACGACCGGGATGGCGCGACCGCTGAGCTGGGTGATGGTGACTGGTGCTGGCATGGGATTCCCTGGAGGATGGGGCGGCGCGACGGGGGTCAGGCCCGTGCCTGTGAACGGGCCAGCACCGTACGCACGTCGCTGACCTTGCCTTCGAGGGCGGCGATCGCCACCATCGCCGGGCTCATCAGCAGGGTGCGCCCGCTGGGCGAGCCCTGGCGGCCCTTGAAGTTGCGGTTCGAAGACGAGGCGCTGATCTGCCGCCCCGTGAGCTTGTCGGGATTCATCGCCAGGCACATCGAGCAGCCGGCATGGCGCCACTCGAAGCCGTGGTCAGTGAAGATGCGGTCCAGCCCCTCGGCCTCGGCGGCGGCCTTGACCGCCTCGCTGCCCGGGACGATGAAGGCTTTGACCTTGGCATTGACCTTGCCGCCGTGGGCGCGGATGACCCGGGCCGCCTCGCGCAGGTCGCTCAGGCGGCCATTGGTGCAGGAGCCGATGAAGGCGACATCGATGGGCACCCCGGCGATCGGCTGGCCGGGCTTGAGGTCCATGTACAGGTAGGCCTCCTCGACCGTCTGCCGCTCCTCGCGGGCGAAGCTCTCCGCCTGGGGGATGCGCTCGCCGACGCCCACACCGTGATCGGGCGAGATGCCCCAGGTGACGGTCGGCGCGATCTCCTCGGCGGCGAACTGCACATGGTCATCATAGACCGCATCGCGATCGGAGCCGATCGAACGCCACCAGGCCACCGCGCGATCCCAGGCGGGGCCGCCGGGGCTGCATTCGCGGCCCTTGAGGTAGTCGAAGGTCACCTGGTCGGGATTGACATAGCCGCAGCGTGCACCGCCCTCGATGGCCATGTTGCAGATGGTCATGCGCTCCTCCATCGACATCGCGTGGATGGTCGAGCCATTGAACTCATAGGCATAGCCGACCCCGCCCTTGGCGGTCAGGGTGCGCAGGATGTGGAGGATGACATCCTTGGCGTAGACGCCGGTCTTGAGCGCGCCATCGACCTGGATGCGCCGCACCTTGAGCCGGCTCATCGACAGCGTCTGGGTGGCCAGCACGTCGCGCACCTGGCTGGTGCCGATGCCGAAGGCGATGGCGCCGAAGGCGCCGTGGGTCGCGGTATGGCTGTCACCGCAGGCCACCGTCATGCCCGGCTGGGTCAGGCCCATCTCGGGGGCGATGATGTGCACCACGCCCTGCTTGCCCGAACCCGGCTGGAACAGGCGGATGCCATAGTCGCGGCAGTTGCGCTCGATGGCGACCATCATGTCCTCCGCCAGGCCATCGGCGTAGGGGCGGGCCTGGTTCTCGGTCGGGACGATGTGGTCCACAGTGGCGACCGAGCGTTCGGGGAACGGCACGCTCAGGCGCTTGTGGCGCAGGTCGGCGAACGCCTGCGGGCTGGTGACCTCATGGATCATGTGCAGGCCGATGAAGAGCTGGGATTGACCGCTCGGCAGATTGCGGACGGCATGCAGGTCCCAGACTTTGTCGAACAGCGTGCGTTGGCTCATAGTGCAGCGACCCCTTGGCAGGAGGACCCACGCTGGCGTCCGGAGCTCGTCTTACAAGCGGCAGCTCGCTGAGCTTACAAGCGCTCCCGGGGCCGGCGAACCCGTCAGCTGGTATACGACACCATCCGGTATTGAGATTTTTAAATGCTCGCCAAGATCCATGGACCCATGCTCAAGTTGGAAGTACTGAATACCGCCTTCAAGGGCAAGCAGTTCCGCTTCAAGGATGGGCTCCTGGTTGGCAGCGGACCGACCTGCCAGATCCGGGCCCAGCACCAGGAGATGCAGGAAGTCCATGCCCGCTTCTACCTGGAGGCGCTCAAGCCGATGGTGGAGATCGCCTGCAAGGAAGCGCACCTCTTCATCAATGGCCGCGATGTCGTGCGCAGCGAGTTGCGCCACAACGACGAGCTGGTGGTCGGGCCGCTCAAGTTCAAGGTCATCCACGAGAACCATGTCAGCTCGGGCAACATCCGCATCGATCAGCTGATCGACAACCTCGAGAAGCAGACCGATGGCGAGATCTACGATTTCGCCAAGGAAGACCTCTTCTACCGCACCACCAAGGAGCCCTCGCTGCGCTCCAACATCGCCTTCGTCATCCCCAGCCGCGACAAGTTCATCGATCAGGCCCAGGTGTTCCTCTCGCGCCTGGTCAAGGGCAGCGGCATGGAGGAGGAGAAGAGCGACGCCTTCATGACCTGCGCCAAGGAGCTGATCCTCAATGCCCATCGCCACGGGCACAAGTTCGACGAGACCAAGAAGATCACCCTGCGCTACCAGGACCGCGGCGACCGCATCTCCCTGGTGGTGATCGATGAGGGTCCCGGTTTCGACCACAAGTCGGTGATCGATGCGATGAAGCGCAAGGATGCCGCCCAGGCGGCGCGCGAACGCTACATGGCTGGTGGCTTCGGCGGCCTCGGCTTCAAGCTCATCACCCAGCTGGCGGATGAGCTGGTCTACAACGAATCGGGCAACCAGGTGACCGCGACGGTGCTCAAGAAATCGGCCAGCTAGCCTGGATTGGCGATGGCAATTCGCCTGCGGCCGCCTAACGTCCGCGGCCACGGGCGGACATGGCGGAACTGGCAGACGCGCGGGATTTAGGTTCCCGTACCGCAAGGTGTGTGGGTTCGAGTCCCTCTGTCCGCACCACCCATCCCGGCGCTGCTCTGACTGAGCCTGACCGTCCAGCGCCTCAACCAGCGCGCTCCGGTGACATCAGCCGGATGCGTCTTGCCGCCTGCGCCCGGGGCTCCTTGCATCTCTCCGACCTGATCGTCTCATGCCCTGCGCGCACACGCGTCGCCCCAGTCTCCCGCTGAGGTCCCATGCCGGATATCGCTCCCCGCCCGTATCCCCTCCCCCCGCTGCCGCCCAACCGCTTCTACCTCGACGGACCTGATCCTGCGCTGGTGGGCGACGGCGCCCTGGTGGTGGTCGAGGACTCGGACCCCTTCGACCGCTACACCTACCGCGTGTCGAGCATCCTCTACCAGGGGCGCACCGCCTTCCAGAACGTGCTCATCGCCGACACCTACAACTACGGCGTGGCGCTGTTCCTCGATGGCTCGACCCAGAGCGCGCGAGACGACGAGGCGCTGTACCACGAGCTCCTGGTGCAGCCCGCCATGCTGCGCCACAGCGACCCGAAGGACGTGCTGATCATCGGCGGTGGCGAAGGCGCCACCCTGCGCGAGGTGCTGGTCCACCGCTCGGTCCGCCATGCCACCATGGTCGACCTCGATCGCGAAGTGGTCGAGGTGTGCCGCGAGCACCTGCTGCCCTGGCACCGCGGCGCCTTCGATGACCCCCGCGTGCGCATGGTCTACGCCGACGGCCGCGCCTTCGTCGAGCAGGACGACGGCCGCTACGACGTGGTGATCATCGATGTCGTCGACATGCTCGACAATGGCCCGGCCCAGGCCCTCTATACCCGCCAGTTCTATGAACGTCTGCGCGCACGCCTGCGTCCCGGGGGCCTGGTGGTCATCCAGGGCCTGGAATTCAGCTTCATCGACGACAAGCCGCACGTCGCCTTGACGCGCACCCTGCGCACGGTCTTCCCCGAGGTCCACAGCTACCATGCCTTGGTGCCCTCGTTCCTCGGCATCTGGGGCATGATCATCGCCTCCGACTGGTTCGCGCCCAGCGAGCTGCGCGCCGAGGACATGGACCGCGTGATCGAGAACCGCCTGGGCACCCAGTGGCTCGACCACCTCACCGGCGATCTGCTCAAGAGCTCGTTCAGCCACTGCAAGGAGACCCAGTTCCTGCTCGCCCAGCCGGGGCCGATCCTGGAGGATGGCGTCACCTTCGTCCCTCCCCCCTACATCGACGATATCGAGCCGCCCTACGCGCAGTTCCCCATCCAGACCGGCTGACCCATGCCCTTGCTCACGGCCCCGACCCAGGCCATCCACGTCCAGGTCATCTTCCATCCCGATGGCGGAGCCGAGGCGCCGCCAGCCGACAGCGTCTTGCTGGCGCGCTTCGTCAATCCCCAGGCCTTCATCGCGGTCGCCAAGGTGGGCCCGCCAAGCGGCCTGCCGCCGATAGGCACGCAGACCATCGACCGCTTCGATGTGCTCTTCATCCCTGCCGGATCGGCGACCCCGTTCGAGCAGCAGAAGGAGGCCGAGGCCTGGATGGCCAAGGGCGATGATGCGCTGGCCGAGCCGACCATCGAACTGCTGCTGCGCAGCGACCGCATCCTCTGGCGGCCGGGACGCGCCCTGGTACAGGGTGCGGGCGATCGCTTCGGCGAGCTGCTCGCAGGGCTGGTCGACTTCGCCTTCCACGAAGGCGAGCTGCGCAAGCTCGAGCAGGAGCTCGATCGCGATTGGCCGATCTACGAGGCCGACATCCGGCTCACCCATTCGGTCGGCGATGCCGAGCTGCAGTCGCGCGGCCACGTCGATATGATGACGCACGCATCGACCAGGCGGCGGATGATCTTCGCCCGGCTTGAGCGCCCGCTCGAGAAAGCTTCCATCACCTTGCCGGGCGCGGCGCGCCGCCTGGTGAGCGAACTGATGGTGCAGGCCGAGGTGCTCGAGCGCATGAAGTCCGTCGACGACCGCATCGAGGTCTACGAGGACCTCTACGAACTCGCCAATGACCGCCTGTGCGAATACCTCTACTTCAGCACCGAGCTGCGCATCGAGCGCTGGATCTTCATCGTCCTCTTCGCCGAGTTGATCCTGACCCTGTGGGAGGTCATCTTGCAGATGCAGGACACCTGAGCGACCGCGCATCGCACCGCGACGCGCCGCCCAGCCGCCGGACGCTGGCTTTGGCCACACCTCACCCCACACTCGCCTCACAGCCGCCGGAGCGCCCGCGACCGTGCGCTGGGCCGACCCCCCTGCCGACCTGGAGACCCCCGATGCGCCTGCTCGCGCCGTTCATCCTCCTCAGCCTCATGCTGTGCTCATGCGACGACAACGCGCGGGGCATCGCCATCAGCGGCGATGGGACGGTGATGGCCAACACTCCCGAGCATCAACGCGACAAGGTGGTTGCCCATATCCAGAGCGAGCTGAATGAGCTGGTCGGGCCGCACTGGAAAAGCCGGGTGACGCTGACGGATCTGCCCGACTACGATGACGACGACGTCCATGCCCTGGGCGATCAATGGATCTGGCCGAAGGCCACCGTGGCGGTGGAGCTGGTCTCGGATGGCGCCACCGAGCTGCCGCAATCGGTCGAGAACCTGCATGATGCCATCTGGGAGTACATGCGCCGTCGCGTCGACCGCGCCAAGCGCAACCTGGTCGTCGCCATCACCACCGCGGTCGATGCTGCGCGCTTCGCCGCCGTCGCCCAGGGTACGGGATCCGCGCTGGCCCCCGTCAGCCACCCGGTTGCGCCGCCGACGCCAGCGCCAGCGGGACCGGCGGGAACACGCCGCTACACCATCCAGAGCAATGACACCTTGGCCGACATCAGCGCGGCTTTCTACGGCACCCCGGACCGCTGGCGCGCCATCCTCCAGGCCAATCCCGAACTCAAGGCGGCGCATTTGCCCCCTGGCACCGTCATCGTCATCCCACCAGCTCCATAAAGCCATCGCCGGGCGCCGGGCGCCGGGCGGGCTGCCGCGATCTGCCACCCTGGGCCGGTCAGGTCGGCGGAAGCAGAGCGACGCTGGTGCGACCGGCAAGCGTTAGGCCATGCGCGCCACGCCTGCTGGACCAGCCATGCGGATGTGAGTCAGGGGCTGCCACCATGCGCTCTGGCGCGTATGGCGCCCGTCCATCAGCTACCCCGCAGCCGACCATCACCGGGCTGCCAGCTGTTCCGTCGCGCAAGGCTGACCTGCACCGGGCCTGCACCCAGGTCCCGGGTGCAGCGCGCCGGCGGGCGTGGTCACTCGTCGTGCAGCACATCCTCGATGGTGAGGTTGTTCTTCTCCATGTGGGTCGCGCCCTCGATCGAGAGCGGCGTCCAGGGGATCAGCTGGAGACGCGTCCGGGGGATCGCCTCCTTGGTGTATTCGCACAGGCCATAGGGCAGCGGATGGCTCAGCTGGATCTTGCGTAGGGCCCGATCGATCTGCCAGAGGACCTCCTTCTCCTCACCGGCGACACCCAGGCTCATGTCCTGGAGGTCGGCATCCGAGCCACGCTCGGCGATGTGGTTGGGGGTCGTATGACCATCTTCCGCCTCCATCGCGTCCTTGACCAGGCCGTCGATGTCATTGGATATCTCCGCCCGGCGGGAGAGCAGCAGTTGGCGCCATTTGCCCAGATCATCGCTGGTAAAAGGCGATTTGAACAGCTCTTTGGCAGCCTTGGCGGCGATTTTGTCGGCGGATTTGCCGTTCGCCTTCTCGCTGGGCTTGGCGGCGTGCTTGTCGGCCTTGTCGGCCTTGTCCGGAGTGCGGTGGCTCTCCTTCGGACTGCTCTTCTCCCGCTCCTTGTCCTTGCCCCGTTCCTTGTCCTTTGAGTCCTTTACGGCCTTGACCATCTCAGCGCTCCTGGTGCAGTTAGCGGGCCGACACCATAGACTGGAACTGGCGTGTTCAAGCTCCAACATGCCTAGGCTGTGCCCAGCTCATCCTGCACGTCCCACCCTGGCTCCGGAAGAGCTCCGGTCAGGGGGCAGCGGAGCACGGTAGCGGACCGCTCCCGGTCCGGGCCGGGAGCAGGCAGGCGCGACATAGACAGGCTCTGGTAATCAGGTAAGAGAGTGACGTGAACAATGCGGAACTGATCGGCGGAGTGCCGCTGGTGTCGGTCATAGGCACACCTCGAACCATGGGCGAACGGCTTGGCAGCCGGCTCAAGCCCCGCCTCCAGGTACTGGCGCAATACCTTGCGGAGCAGCTGTGTACGCTGTCCAAGGCGAGTGGGCACTCGCTCACACCCCTGAAGCTCCGCGAACTCATCAGCCCCTGCACCCTGGCGATCTCCCGGCATGAGCCGTCGCTGTGGATGGAGATGGAAGCCAGCGGCCTGGCCAGCGACCTGCCAATCGAGGATCTGCTGCTGATCCATGGCTTCAGCGACCTGCTGAGCTTCCTGCAGTGTCAGATCCCACCTCGTCCCAGCACCTACCTCTGCATCGATTCGACCCATACGCTCGATGGGCAGCCGCTGATGGCGCTGTGCTGGCACATCGATCCCACCCTGCTGCCCTACCTCACGCTGCTGCGGCGCATGCCGACGCATGGACCGGTCTCGCTCAGCCTCGGACTGGCCGGCCTGCATCAGGTGGCCGGACTGAGCGAGGCGGGGCTGGCGGTGGCCAGCAACGAATAGCGGGTGCGCGATGGCAGCTGCGGCCTGCTCACCCCCCACCTGCTGTCATCCATGCTCACCGCCCCCGGGCTGGACGATGCCCTGCGCCGCGGCTACGCCTCGCCCCGCTACGGCGGGGCGGCGGTGCATGGCCTGGCGCAGAATGGCGAGCGCTTCTCCATCGAACTCAGCGGCCAGCAGACCGCCCGGCTGAGCGATCCCATGCTGCATGCCCCGCGCGTGCACACCAATCATGCCCTGGACGAGCGCATCATCACCGCAGTCTCCCAGGTCGATGCCACCTCGAAGCTGCGGCTCGAGCAGATCGCCAGCCAGGCGGTGGCGGTCAGCGGCATCACCCCGACGATGATCGCCAGCTGGTTCGGCTTCGAGGATACCTCCCAGGCGAAGCCGGATACCCAGCGCATCGAGGCGGATTCCGAGCGCATCGCGCTGTCGGCGGTGCTGGTCATCCTGGATCCGCTCAAGCGCGAGATGCATCTGCGCCGCAGCGGCATGCCGGGAGGGCTGGAAACAATCAAGTTGTGATGCGGCCTGAGCTCCACCGCGATGGCCCGCGGGTGGTCCAGCGCCTGGCGATGCCTGCCCACTCCTCCCCCCGACCCTGACGCCAGGCTGCATGAGCCATCCGCCCTTCCCCATCTGCAGGCTCAGCGGCCGCTGGCGCGAGGAGCTGCCCGCGAGCAGATGGCGGTGGCTGCTGCTGCCGGCCTGGTGCATCTACCGCCCGCTGGTCGCTGTTCGCGGCGCGCTCTACGACCTCGGCATCGCCCCTGCGCGGCAGCTGCCGGTGCCGGTGGTCTCGGTCGGCAACCTCACCGCCGGGGGCACCGGCAAGACGCCGCTGGTCGCCCATCTGGTGGACTGGTGCCGGGCGCGCGGCCTCTCGCCGGCGGTCCTGAGCCGGGGATACCGGGGCGATGGCACGGGCAATGACGAGACTGGGCTCATTGACGGCTGTCCGGTGGTGTGCGATCCCGACCGCATCCAGGGCGCGCTCACCGCGCTGGCAGGGGGAGCCTCCTGCCTGATCCTCGATGACGGCTTCCAGCACCGGCGCCTCCACCGCGACCTCGACCTGGTGGTGATCGACGCCACCCGCCCCTGGGGCCAGCCCGGCAAAGCCGCCGCAGCGCTGCTGCCGCTCGGCTACCTGCGGGAGTCGCGGCGCGCCTTGCGCCGCGCCGGCGTGCTGGCGGTCAGCCGCACCGAGGCCGTCCCGGCGGAACAGCTCGCGGCGCTGCTCGCCAGCCTGGCAGCCACCGGCATCCCGGTGGTCCAGCTGCAGGAGGAGGACCCGCATCTGCGCACCCTGCACGGCGATCAGCCCTCCGCGGTAGCGCGGCTGCGCGACCGGCCGGTCCTGCTGATCAGCGGCATCGGCAATCCGGAGGGGTTCGAGGATGCCGCGCGCCGCCATGGCTGGCAGGTGCTGGCCAGCATGCGCTTTCCCGACCACCACCGCTACCGAGCTCCCGAGGTGGCGAAGCTTGCCGCCGAGACCGCCCGCCGCGGCGCCGTCGCGGTGGTCACCAGGAAGGATGCGGCCAAGCTCCTGCCGTACTGGCCCGCCGCCATTCCGGCAGAAGTCCTGCATGTGCGCACCGCCATCCGGGCCGAGGACCGCCCGGCACTGGACGCCGTGCTGGGGCGCGCCCTCGGCCTGCCGCCGCTGGCATGAGCTGGCGACGCCGTAGCGGCTGGCATTGCCCTGGGCTCCGCTACACTCCGCCCCCGAATGGGAGCTCCGCCATGGGCACCGTATCGCCGCTGCGCTGCACCTCTGCAACCATGCTCGGCCTGTCGCTCGCGCTCGCCGCCTGCCTCGCGGGAGCCGCCGAGGGCCTGCCCGAGAATGTGCAGATCGCCTATTGCAGCCAGACCCTCAACACCCTGTCCTTGAGCCCCAGCATCGATGTCGCCACCGTCGCCAAGGTGAAGTTCTTCATCACCGCCGATGGCGGCAAGACCTGGGTGCTCGGGCAGGAGACCATCCAGCCGCCCACCAGCCGTGAACGCCCCCGCTTCCCCTTCAAGGTCGACCATGATGGCATCTACGGGGTGATGACCTGCGTGACCTTCCGCGATGGCCGGGCCGAGGTCGAACCCCGTCCTGGCCAGGCGCCGCAGTATGCGCTGGTGATCGATACCATGCCCCCGGTGATCGCCCGCTTCGACGTCAAGCTGGTCGGCACCTCCAGTCGCCGCTGCGTGGTCCAGGTGGCATGGTCGAGCAGCGATGCCAACCCCAGCAATGAACCCATCGCCCTCGAAGCGTGCAGCGATGGCACTGGCCATTTCACCGTCGTGCGGCGCGGGCCAGCCGAAGGAACCAGCGAGCTGACCATACCCCTCGATCCGCTCACCAAGCAGATCCAGCTGCGCCTGGTCGCCACCGACCGCGCCGGCAACTCCAGCACCTCGCCGGTCCGGACGCTGGCGGTCGCCCCGCCGGCGAGCGAGGCTGCCGTACCCAAGCCGGTCGCCAGCACCGCGCCCGCGGCGACGCCAGCACCTGCAACCCCGGATACGGCGCCAGCCGCACCGGCTCCCAGCGCCACCGCTCCCACGCCGGTCGCAACCGTACCCGCCACGGTGAGCCCCGCTGCCGCAGCGGAGCCGCTCGCACCGGCGCCGGCAGCTGCGCCTGCGCCCACCCCTGATGCCGTCAGCGAATTCGTCCAGGCCGCCAAGGGCCTCCCTACGCTCAGCGACATCGTCGCCGCACCCCAACCGCCGCTGCCGGAGATCCCGCCGGTGGCCCAGGACCGGCATTCTCCGGGACGGCCTGCGCCGGCCGCTCCCCCAGCGCCTGCCACGCCAGCACCGGTTGCCACGCAACCGGCCGCCGCGACGCCAGCGCCCAGTGCGCAAGCCGCTCCCCCGTCTGGCGGACAGCCCGATGTGGTGATCGCGGCGGTCCCCCAGGGCCGGGAGCCAGGGGCAGTGGATGCGCCTGCGACAACCCCAATCCCGGGGAGCAATGCCGTGGACCAGGAGGTCTACGACTCGCTCACCCGCAATGAGCCGACCTACCAGCCGCATCAACTTCGCCGTCCTCTGCCGGGCTCCGATGAGCCGACGAGCATGGCGGATCCCCACCACCCGCGGGCACTCGAACCAGGGGCAAGCGCCGCGATCACCCCCTCTGCACCGGCCCCGGCGCCACCACGTCAAGCAGCCGCACGCAGCGCTCCCCTCGCCCCGGCCCGGCTGAGCGAACCCGATTCCGGCAACGGTGATGGGCAGCATAGCCCTGCCATGGCAGCGACATACGTCCCAGATGACCAGGCCCTGCATACCCTGGGCTTGGCACGCATCGCCGTGCGCGGCCCGCGGTTCGACGATGGCCTGGATCTCTACGAGAGCCTGTTCGCCAGCTCCCAGGCACGCACCGCCGCCGCGGAGGAACTGCAGGCGCTCACCCGAGCCAAGCGTCCCCTCGACGCCCTGATCGTCATCGACGCCCTGCCGCGCGAACTGCTGGTCGACGCGGTACGTCTCGAGCATGGCCGCGCCCTCATCAGCCTGAAGCGCTATGATCAGGCCTTCGCCACTCTGACCCGCATCGGCAGCCGCTCACCGGAGAGCCGCGAGGCGCTGTTCATGCTCGCCACCTGCTACCGCGCCAAGGGACAACCAGGGGAAGCGCGCAAGCTGCTCGAATTCCTCGCCCGGGGCAGCGATCGCTTCGCCGAGCAGGCGGCCGCCCAGCTCGGACATCCGGCCCCGTGACGGCGTGCGTCCGCGCTTCCTAGCCAGCGGCGAGGCGCCTCCGCCCCGCGCGCTCGCGGTCGATGGGATGATGAGCGGGGCCGAACGCACCTACAGCCACTGGCGCGGCGCTCCGGCGCTGCCGGATGCGCTGCGCGCGGATACCAGCACCGGCATCCTGCTCAAAGCCGGCCAGGAGCCGCAGCGCTGGCTGGCGGGCCTGGAGTGGGCCTGCAACGACCATGTGGATGCCGACGGCCTGCTGGCGGTCGCGCTCGCCTGCCAACCTGGCCTGGGCAGAGCGCAGCAGGCGCTCCTGATCGGCGCCGCCGAGGCTGGCGACTTCACCGCCTATCCCGGGGCGGCCGCCTACCGCCTGCTGCTGCGCCTCAACCAGTACATCCGCTCCTGCTGCGCCCGGTCAGCGGACTGGCAGGCGGCCGCCTACCGCGACATCCCCGCGGCGCTGCCGGAGCTGATCAGGACCAGCGGCGAGGCCGACGACGAACGCGATGCGCAGGTACGCCTGGTCGAAGAGACCCAGGCACGCCTGCGGACCGGCGATGGCTTCCTGGTCGAACGCGCTGAGCGGTTGCTGAGCATCGGCTGGCGCCGCCGGCTCGGCCAGGGCNNCACCCCCAGCGGCACGGTCTATCAGCTCGATGCGCCACGGCATTCCTGGGCGGAGACGGTCGAACTGCCGCATGTTCCCTGGCCCGACCTCAGCGACCTGCGCGATCGCCTGAATGCCGAGGAGACCGGGCCGGTGCGCTGGCTGGCCCGGCCGGAGGCATCCCAGGCCGGCTTCGTCTGCCTGCTCGCCAGCACCTCCCCGGCAGGCCAGCCGGAGGCCTCCTGCATCCCCCCCGAGCGGCTGCGCTCGGCCTGCGCCGAGGCCTTGGCGAAGCGCCCCTGAGACACACCATGGCGGCCATGAGCGACCATGTAGCCGACCGCCTCCACGCCGCCATCACCGCCAGCGGCTCGCTCGCCTGCGTCGGGCTGGACCCGCGACCATCGCTGCTGCCCCCCAGCGTGGTCGAGGAGGCCCTGGCGCGCCACGGCGATACCGCGGACGGGGTGGCAAGCGCCTTCCTCGCCTTCAATCGCGGGTTGATCGACGCCATCGCCGGCGCTTGCGCGGCGATCAAGCCGCAGGCCGCCTGCTACGAGGCGTATGGCTGGCAGGGCATGCGCGCCCTGATCGAGACCGTCGCCTATGCGCATGGCCGCGGGGTGCCGGTGATCCTCGATGGCAAGCGCGGCGATATCGGTTCGACCGCCGAGCACTACCAGCAGGCCTACCTCGGAGCCGCCCCAGGGCTGCGCACGTCAGCCATCCCCGGCTGCGGCGCCGACTGGCTCACCATCAACGGCTACCTCGGCGGCGACGGCGTGCTGCCCTTCCGCGACGCCCAGGCGCGCCACGGCGTGTTCGTGCTGGTCAAGACTAGCAATGCCTCATCCGGCGAGCTCCAGGATCGCTCCCTCCAGGTCGGAGCCGACGGCGCCACTTCGGTGATGCAGGCGATGGCCCTGCTGGTGGCCGGCTGGGGGGCGTCACGCCGTGGGAGCTGCGGCCTGAGCGATGTCGGCGCAGTGGTGGGCGCCACCTATCCGGACCAGGCGCGCGAACTGCGCCGCCTGATGCCCGACACCCTGTTCCTGGTCCCCGGCTACGGCGCCCAGGGCGGCAGCGCCGCCGATGCGCTGGCGGGCCTGCGACCGCAGGGCGATGGCGTACTGGTCAATTCCAGCCGCGGCATCATCGCCGCCTGGCAGAAGCACCCGTCCGGCGGCTGGGCAGCGGCCGCGCGGGGCGCGCTGGATGCGATGAACCGCGATCTCAACCGCCTGCGCTGACCTGCACTGGCCTGCTCAGGCCTGCGCTGGCGTCCTCAGACCTTGGTCAGCCAGGAGCGGTAGGCGGAATTGCGCGCATAGACCGCGTCCTCGTAGGCCTGCTGCACGCGTGCGGTGAGAACTCCGCGATTGCCGTCGCCGATCGTCCGGCGATCGACCGAACGCACATGCATGACCTGGCAGCCGGTGCCGACCAGGAAGATCTCATCGGCGATATAGAGCTCGGTGCGGCCGATCGCACGTTCGCAGATCGCCAGGCCCTGGTCCTTGGCGAGCTGGAAGATCGCCCGCCTGGTGATGCCTTCGAGGATATCGGCGGTCCGGTCGGGCGTGGTCAGCACGCCATCGCGGACGATGAAGATGTTCTCGGCCGAGCCTTCGCAGACCTGGCCGCGGTCGTTGAGGAAGATCGCTTCGTCATAGCCGTTGGCAATCGCCTCGCTCTTGGCCAGGGCGCTGTTGAGGTAGCCGCCGGTCGCCTTGGTGCGCGTGGGGATGCTGTTGTCCGACAGCCGCGTCCACGACGAGACGCAGACGTTGAGACCCTGGGCCGAGGAGAAGTAGTTGTCCAGCGCCAGCATGTAGCACATGAAGCCGTCCGGGACGTTGAGCAGCACCGGCCCCAGGCCAGTGCCCCGCTTGTAGACCATCGGGCGCAGGTAGATGTTCTGCCGCGGGGCATTGCGGCGCACCGTCTGGATGGCGATCTCGCACATCTCGGCCACCGCCGGGCAGCCCATCAGCAGGAGGCTGGCATTGCGCGACAGGCGCTCGAAATGCTCGCGCAGGAAGAGCAGGTTGATGGTCGCCCCGTCCCAGTAGCCGCGGATGCCCTCGAAGCAGCCAGTGCCATATTGCAGGGCATGGGTGTTCACGGGGACCTGGCACTCCGACAGCGGCTTCCAGCTGCCGTTGAGATAGGCCTGGGTGGTATTCTCGGGTTCGGTGCTCACGGTATCCTTATCCCGCCATGCACTGTCATGCCTGCATCAGCGTCGGGGGGCGCACTCTAACTCGCCTTGCCGCGAACTCCAGTCTGCCCAGTCGCAAGGGGTTACCACGCATCACCCGGGGGGCGTTGCACCTGCAACCTGGAGCGCAAACGATTTGACCGGCCGGAAAAAGACGATACATGAAGTCTCCCCTGCCCCCTGGGATACCACCGCATGACTCTGGCCAACACCCAATATGCCGACGCGATCACCAAGGTCGGCGGGTACTACAATTTCGTCACCCTCATCAATCGCCGGCTGAAGGAGCTCAATAACGGTCAGCCCCCCATGGTGCTGCCCCCGGCCGAGAAGAATTGGGACAAGATCGACCTGATCGTCAAGGAGATCGAAGCCGGCCTCCTGATCCTCAAGGTCGGCTGACCGCTATCGCCCATCACCCGGCCTGGCCAGCAGCCCGCTTGACGGACCCCATCGCAGGTCTATCGTTCCAACCCCTTCATCTCCGCATCTCCTCCGCCCACGACCAGAATCGAGCCTGTCATGCAGACCACCTTCGCCAAACTTGAAGACGTTTCACGCACCTGGTACATCGCCAGCGCCAAGGGCAAGGTCCTCGGTCCGCTCGCCACCAAGGTGGCCCTGGCCCTGATGGGCAAGCTCAAGCCGGCCTTCACCCCCGCCGTCGATGCCGGCGACCATGTGGTCGTCACCGATGTCGAGGGCCTGGTGTTCACCGGCCGCAAGCTGACCAACAAGATCTACCGCTTCCACAGCGGCTTCATCGGCGGCATCAAGGAGATCCCCCTCGGCGTGATGCACCAGCAGAAGCCCGAAGAGGTCTTCATGCTCGCGGTCAAGCGCATGCTGCCGAAGTCGATCCAGGGTCGCCACCAGCTCAAGCGCCTCAAGGTCTACAAGGGCGCGATCCACCCGCATGCCGGCCAGAACCCCAAGCCGCTGCCCTGAACCCGGGCCGCCGATGAGATGCGCGCTGCCCTGATGGCAGTGCAGGCGATGCACCCCGGGCACACGCCGGGGTGCACGCGTTTTCGCCCGCGAGCATGCTGGCGCCGGACCCGCGTCCTGCTCACGCCGGCGGAGCCGCCACCGTGACCACGGCTATGGTCGCAGACGGCCCCGATGCCTCGCCCAACTGCAGGACATCCTGCGGGTCGATGACCACGGTGATGGTATGGCTGCCGATGGCGGGCGCCGTGACCTGGACCGACTCGCTGGCCACGCCATTGCCGTCGATCTCGCTGATCATGCCGCTGGCCAGGACCGCGGAGGCATTGTCATCCAGGTAGATCACGTAGGGCACGTTGAAGAAGACATGGTAGGTGTTGTTGCTGACGGTGAAATCCACCGTCATCGGCGCACCGGCCACCGGTGGATCGGTGGTGACGACGGGCAGCTGCGCATAGCTCAACGGCGCGCTGGTTTCCTGTTCGCTGCCGGAGTGGTAGAGCGGTCCCGACCAGCCGCATCCTGCCAGGGCCATGGCCGACACCGCCAGCAGGGCCGACCGTACAGCGCGAGCATGCCGGAGCGCGTGCACCCTGGCGTCGACCATGATCACCTCCCGCAGCGGCAGCAGCGATCGTCGCCGCGAGCGCCTGGCAATCCAGCAGCGATCCTCAGCCCGCGGTGGGCATGCCTGGTGCGACCTGCTGCGCCGCTCCGTCCGGCCCTCAGCGGCCGGCGTCAGGCAGGCTTCCCGGAGCCCCCTGGGCGGACGGGGTCGGCGCCTGATGGAACGGATGGCGCAGTCCAAGGCCAGCCATGCTGAAGAAGGCCAGCAGGACCAGGGACGCCACCAGGGCGAACCAGCGCAGCTGGGCGCTGGTTGGCGGATGCGCCAGTGCCGACCACCACGGGTGCAGGGGCTCGGCTGGCGCGACGGCGATGGCCGCTGCCAGGGCGCGGTGCCAACGGTCATCATCGGCCAGCGCATCGGCAGTGCGGTTGAGCGCGGCGCCGATGGCCAAGTCCAGCCGGTCGTCGTCGGCGACCCGCTGCCGGCAGGCAGGGCAGCGGGCGAGATGCGCCTCCAGCTCGGCCTGTCGGTGGTGTTCGAGCTGCCCATCGCGTGCCGGGCTCCACAGCTTGGCCGCTTCATCGCAGTTCATCGCGCCTCCCCCCGCGCACCCGCTNNGGACATGACCGTGCCGATCGGCATCGCCATGATGTCGGCCATCTCCTGGTAGGTACAGCCGGCGATCGCACGCAGCAGGAGGATGGTCCGCTCCGCCTCGCCGAGGGTGAGCACCGCCGCGCGCACCCGGGCATCGAAACCATCGATCAGGCGCGCGGGCGCGGTCAGCACCGCTGCGCCGGCGTCTCCATCATCACATGCCTCCCCAATTGCACCCTGAGCGTATGCCGGTGCCGCGAGTTCGCCATCGAGCGGCACCGACCGCCGACGCCGGTTGTGTTGATAGGCGGCGTGCTGGAGATGGGTGAACAGCCAGGCGCGGGCATTGCTGCCGGGGCGGAAGGTGGCGAAGGTGGCATAGGCGGTTGCGAGCGCGCTCTGCAGCACATCCTCGGCGTCTGCCGGCTCCCAGGTGATGCTCCTGCTGAAAGCCACCAGCTGATGCTTCAACGGCAGGATGGTGTCGAGAAAACGTTCCTGCTGGTCGCTGGACGCGGCTCCGCTTGGCGCCTGAGCGTGCAGCTGGGCCAGCGGCACAGCAACAAGGCCGGCAGGTCGCGGAGATTGGGACGGCTGGGAGGAGGTCACACGTGTCATTCTGTGCACCGGTACCCGCGCACCACGGGCAATGGCGGGCTACCCGCCGGCAAACAGAAAAACCTTCCTGCACGCCCGTGTGGTGGCATGCAGGAAGGTTCCGAGGACCTCCCTCTGAGGCAATGGGCGCTTAGAAGTACAGCTGGAACTGGGCGCGGATGATGTTGGCGTCCGGATGGACGCCGTTCTGGCCCGTCTGACCATTCCAGCGCGTATAAGCGGTCTGGAGCAGCGTGTAGGGCGTGAAGATCCAGTTCACACCGATATCGATGACGTTGCCCGAGTTGTAGGCATCGGCACCGCCATAGGTGGCCAACCACTTGGGAAGGGCCGACGTCGTTGCCGAGTTGGCAACAGCCGCTGATCCGTTCCCAGTCGTCATGGCGCTATTGTAGGAAGCCTGCTCGTCGTGCTGCGAGTCCAGGTTCAGCTTCTGCCAGCGGATGGCTGGTTCGATGGTGATCCCCATGGCGGGGAAGGCATAGCCGGCCTGGGCGCAGAATACTTCGGACAGGATGTTGTTATTGACACCGGCAGCATCGTAGGCCGATTCCTTGGTGTGCATGGCACGGCCTTCAACCAGCACGCTCAGGCCATTGAGGTGGTAGAGCGCCTCGAAGCCGTAGCAGTAGGCATTCACCTTGTCGTTGGCCAGACCGTAGTCGGAGTTGTCATAGCCGATGTCCGCGGTGAGCATGAGGCTGTGGCCGGGCTTGCCCTGGTAGTCCTCATGATAGAGGGCCTTCTTGCCACTATCCGAGAACAGGGTGTACTCGATACGGGTCGAGTAGAACAGCCCTTCGCGATGATCGCCGGTAGTCTGATACGCCTGGGCCGTGGCAGCCTGGCCGGGATCCATGCTCTCATCGATATCGAAGCCCCAGTCGAACATCCGGCCGTTGATCATGAAGCGGGTGCCGACCGCGCGGTTGCCCATCAGGTTGCCGGACGCGCGCTGCTGGGGGAACAGCCACCAGGGATCGCCGATGATCGCGCGATTGAAGAACGGATAGTCCAGGCCGCCCTGGAGGGTGGCATTGTCGTCCTCATCAAGCTTCCAGATATGGCGGAGGTAGGCTTTGAAGAGCTGGACGTTGCGGCTCGAGTCGTTCTGTCCGCCAGCGCCGGCTCCGGTCTGCGCCTGGCCGGACAGACCATTGTCGCCATTGCGGTCGAAATTATCCGCATTAAGGCCCATGAAAAACTTCCAATCCGTGCCATAGGCGCCATCCATCAGCAGCCGGGCGCGACGCATGCTGAAGTCGACATCGTTGCTCTCGCCGGGAGCGCCACGGAACACATCGTAGGGAGAGCCTGCACCAGCACCGGCGGCATTGGTACCCGTTGAAGCATTGGCCACTTGCGCCCGTGCCTGTACGTCCATCCCGAAATTGAGCGTCAGATCATTGTCCGCGAGGGTCACGGCACCGTGTGCGAAAGGGGTGAAGCAAGCCATTGCACCAAGAGATGCAAGCAAGGGAACGCGCATGGTTTTCCTTCATGGTAATCCCGGGCGGATGTGCCCAGGGGCAGGAGTGTGCGGGCGCTAGGAGCGTCCGGTGAGCGGCACCTTGCCGCATAATGTTAAGAGTTTATGAATACACGGACAATTCTCTGGATGCCAGTGCGGCTTTCCACTGGAGTCGATCTGGAGCCATATGCACACCTCGCGCCTGGATGAAATCGCTGTGCACGGCGAGCGCCCGGGCCACGAGCCGAGGACATAGCCGCCCAGATATCCTGTCGCCCCATCGATAACCACGGATTTGCGCCATTTTATCGTAAATGTCGATATTCCATATTCTTGGGGTGATCAATGGCGCACTATCCATAGGTGGGATGGCATAGTTCACGGCGTCGTTGGGCCCCAGTTCCGGGCATGGCCCCAGGTGCCGCCGTGCGTAGGCTCAGCGCCGACTCAGTTGGGGGCTAGCCCACCACAACCACCAGCGGCACGTTCTGGACAGAAGCGTCCCGCGGCATCTGGTGGGCATGGGTTGCTCCGTCCCACGCGTATCCTGACCATCGCCCCACTCGTGTCCGTGATCCCGGCTGCTGGTTCAGCCAGCAGACTGCCGGTGCACACCGACGCCCAGTGGTCCAAGGCCGACCTCGGGCGTTCCCTCATGGGGATATTGCGGGCATCGGCAAGGATCGTCGTCGGACACGGTGCCGGGCTAGCCTGGATTTCCATGGGCAACAGTTGAGCTAACAATTGGGCCTTTAGCCCGTCATGGTCAGGGTCTTGCCACCCCACCACGGAACCGCGACTTTTTTCTCGAGCAATCCCGAAGCAATAATGATCGGCAAGTGTGCCCGGCGGTGGAAATGGACGGCCACGCCGGAGTCTGAGACGCGGACGTTTGCCGGCATCTGGATGAGATCCCGGAAGATGAGCCGAGCCTGGGCGTCGCCATAGCCGCGCATGCGCTTGGCCAGCAATCGATAGAGTCCGCTGGCTATGACCATCAGCGCCATGTCGAAATCGACCTTGAGTCCAACGGCAGAGGAAAGGGCATTGATGTGGAAAAAGCGGACGGCATCGGACAGCGCATTCTCGATCAGCATGCGTTGGGCATAGCGGGTGATAAGGTTGGCGTGGGTAGAGGTTTTGTCGTTGGTGATCAGGATGGTCGGTTCTTCATGGCCCAGGTCCTGGATGAAGAGCTGTCGGAGGTGGCAGCCTGAGAGAGTTATCTTCTGCTCGAACACACGGGGATTCTGGAATTTCCTGGTCGGGACATCGAGATGCACCGTCCGCCAGGCCGAGGTCGGCAGATTGACGACCTCCTTGATGAGTTCCCGGCTCCGGCGTCGCAGGGTGATGAAGGTAATGCCCAGCTGGTTGAGCTTGGCCAGGTTGGCATAGGTGGTCAGCTGGGAGTCGAAGACCAGGTGCTTGGGTTGCTCGCCGCGTGTACTTTTCCAGAAATCAATGAAGCGGAGGATCTCATCGCGCTCTTCGCCCCGACGGATGTCAGCGTTGGAGTAGCAGAAAGAATGTCCGGCCGCATCCTGGGCCAGGAAGACCAGGGCACTGGGCTGTCCACGACTGCGCATGGCAACATAGTGGTTTTCCACCACCGGATGCTCACCGAAATAGGGGACGGAATGGAAATCGAGATTGAAGGACGAGCCATCGAGCAGATCCGTTTGGGTGACGGCCTGCTGCCAGGCCGCCAGTAGTCGGGTGGTTTTGAGGTGATCGATGCGGTTGGAGTATTCGCTGAGATAACTGCGTTTGGGAATGGCATTGAGTCCCGCGAAGAGGGCCAGTCCCTGATCGGTAACCAGGGGCATGATGTGGCTTTTTCGCTCAATCGACCAGAGCTTGAGTGCAAGGCTGGAGCGCAGCGCATGATCCGCTGGAATCATCTGTGACCCAGGCAGTCGAGCAGCCTCAGCCATGGTGTTGGTACCCAGGCGCACCAGATCGGGGATGAAGAGAAAGAGTCCGCCGCATACAGTGGAGAATTCGGCCGGCTCCAGCGAGAAGGAGCGCACATCGGCGATGTCCTCGACCGTCGGGGTAGGACCGGGAGTGCGCTCCTCCTCCAGCCGACGCTGTAGGCGAGCGAAGCCTTCTGCCTTGAGCACCTCGGACACGGCCGTGGAACTCAAGGGAATACCCTGAGCCTTGAGAGCTTGGCTGATCTCGTAAATCGAGCGGTTTTGCTTGCGCATTGCGATGATCTGTTCCCTGGCGACTGATTTCTTGGGCTGTGATTTGGGCCCACGCGGTGGCTGGACGAAGAATTGGCGATCACGCTCACGGCGGAACTTGTAGCAGAGGACGCGGAAGGAGGCGGGAGAATAGCCAAAGCGTTTGGCCACCTCACCCGAGGAGAGTTCCTCGAGGTAATAGACGCGGAGAGCCTCGTACTGGCGATGGCGTGGATTCTCGGGGCGCTGGAAGAATTCCCGGCATTCCGTGATCGATAATGGTTTATCCATACGAGTTTTTGCATACTGCTATATACAACAGGTTGTGTCAATAGAGATCCGAACAACAACTGGTCGATTTGAGAATATGCCGTAGAATAGCGGTAATTTAGTCTATCGACATAAAACAGCACCGCAGGACATCCCAGGGTCTCCGTCATTGTAT
>PLEW01000046.1 GCA_003136555.1 Planctomycetota bacterium
TCAAAAAGTGCGAAAGTCCACTTATTAAGAAATGCATTCAATAATTATTTAAAGCAGCGTCACGTTGGACAACAAAGAGAATTCGAGGCGTTTAAAACGGCAGAAGCCTATTGGCTGCAGGATTACTCATTATTTATGGCACTTCAGGAGAGAGAGGGAACAGGAGATTGGACCAGGTGGCCGCCAGAACTGCGAACGCGTCACACCGAAGCACTTATTAATGCGCAAGATCTATTGTCTTCTGACATCCACTATCATGAATTCATCCAGTGGCAGTTTTCCCTCCAGTGGAATGAATTGAAAGACTATTGCAGGGCCAAGGGAATCCGGCTGATCGGAGATATCCCATTGTTCGTGGCTCATCACAGTGCCGATGTGTGGGCGCATCCCGAGCTATTCAAGCTGAACGCTGATGGAAAATCAACGGTAGTCGCCGGCGTTCCGCCGGACTATTTCTCGAAAACCGGACAGCTCTGGGGTCTGCCGGTCTATCGCTGGGAGGTGCTCCAGGCGCAGCACTATTGTTGGTGGATTGAGCGCGTACGAATGTCGTTCAGCCGATTCGACATCAATCGACTAGATCATGTCATCGGCTTTGTCCAAACCTATGAGGTTCCGGCTCAAGAAACCACAGCATTGAAGGGACGTTATGTACTTGGTGGAGGCGTTCGCCTTTTCAGGGCCATCCATGAGGCCCTCGGACTGATGCCCTTCATAGCGGATGATCTTGGAGATTCAACGCTATGTGCTCTTCGACGCAATACATCACTCTGAATTGGTAAGAATGGGTTGATGAATATCGGCTACTCCATAACGGGTCCAATCGGACCCAGAAGGAGTGGCTATGAGCCACATCGAATATCCCACCCCCGATTACGCCGGTCGCGTGCCGGCGGAACGGCGACTCCCACCGCAGAGCGACATGGCAGCACCACCGCCGGCGCAGCCGAGCGAATGGCTGCAGCCCATTCCGGGAAGCAAACCGCCAGAGCACGAGCCCGGCGAAGACCAAGAGACCTACGTCATCATGCCAGAGGAGGACGCTGCGCCAAAGCGGCACGCCAGCGTCCACGGACGACGGCCTCAGGGTCGCCTGCTGGTCAAGCCGGCTGAAGGGCGGACCACCGCACCGGTCGCCGGTCGGATGTCCACACCAGGGACAGCCGAGCAGCGGCTGCTGGTACTCGACACCTGGATGCGCTCGGGGCTTCCCGCCGGCGACTTCGCGCCGCTCGTCGGCGTCTCGAAGCATACGCTGTACGCCTGGAAGACGCGCTTCGAAGCCGATGGCCCCGCCGGACTGCAGGACCGCCACCGCGGCGGGCCGAAGGGCAGCCGGCTGTCCGAGCTGACCAAGCGGGCGATCCTGCGCATGAAGGAAAGCAACCCGGACTGGGGCGTCGAGCGGATCTCCGATCTCCTGCTGCGGACCGATGCTCTCGCCGCCTCACCCCCAGCGGTGGCGAAGGTCCTGCATGAGGCCGGCTACGTGTGCCAGGACTACCCGATGCGACCGCATCCCGACAAGATCCGCTTCTTCGAGCGGGCGGCCCCCAATGAGCTGTGGCAGACCGATTTGTTCACCTTCATGCTCAAGCGGCAGAACCAGCGCGTCTACCTGGTGGCCTTCATGGACGATCACTCCCGCTTCATCGTCTCCTACGGCCTGCACGCCAGCCAATCGGCGGCGCTGGTCCTGGAGACCATGCGTGCCGGGATCGTCTCCTATGGCAGCCCGCAGGAGGTGCTGACCGACAATGGCTCGCAGTACATCACTTGGCGGGGCAAGAGCCAGTTCGCGGCAGAATGCGAGAAGCGCGGCATCCGGCAGATAGTCTCCAGTCCGCGTCGCCCGCAGACCTTGGGGAAGATCGAACGGTTCTGGGGCTCCCTGTGGCGGGAATGCCTGGAATCGTCGCTGTTCGCCGATCTCGCCGATGCCCGCACCCGGATCGGCCACTACATCGACCACTACAACTTCCAGCGCCCGCACAAGGGCGCTGGCGGCCTGGTCCCGGCAGACCGCTACTTCTGCGCGGCGCCAACGGTGCTGCAGACGCTCTCCGAGCAGGTGGCCGCCAATGCCCTGGATATCAGCCGCAATGGCATGGCCAAGGGTCCGCTGTACCTGACCGGGAATGTCGATGGCCAGTCGATCAGCGTCCACGCTGCCGGCGACCGGGTGGTGGTGACGGCGGGAGAGCAGCGGACCGAGATCAACTTCGATCCCCGCCAGGCACCGCCGGTTCCGGCACCACTGGCTGACCGCCCGGTGGAGCAGCCAAGGCCAGCAGCCCCACCGGGGGCAGGTGAGGTCAAACCGGCACCGGCGGAACGAACGTCGACTCCGCTCACGCCGCCAGTACCACTGCCTCAGCCGGTCAGCCCGGTGGGCATGGTGGATTCTCCCTGGAGCGGGGCGCAGGAGCAGCCCCCCGGCGTCTCGCCGCTGGACGCCCTGATCCCTGGCGGTGAGCGGACCCCGGGAGGTGCGCCATGACCGCGGCGGAGACCGGTCCGACGTCCGCGGTGGCTGCTGTCACCGCCGCGGTCAGGACCGCCATGGACGCGGCGGGGACGGCACCGAAGGGTCGCCGTGGTCGACCACCAGGGCGTGCTCCGGGGTCCGGGCGGCACGCCCGGACGACCCTGGTCGACGGTCAGGCACGGGTCACCGCCGCGATCGTGCTGGACGTTCTGGCAGGCATGCGCTCGACCAGCGCGGCAGCCACCGCGCTGGGCATCTCGCCGGTACGCTACTACGCCATCGAGGCACGGGCCATCGGCGGGCTGATCGCCGCCTGTGCGCCCAAGGCCTCCGGGCCGCAGCCGTTGGGCAGCGATCCGAAGGAGTTGGCCCGGCTGACCGCCGATCGCACGCGCCTGGAGCAGGAGACGGCGCGCCTGCGCGCCGTGCTGCGCTCGACGCAGCGGCACCTGGGCGTGAAGGAGCCGCCGGTGCCGGAGAAGCCGACGGCGCCGGGCAAGAAGCCGCGCAAGGGGCGGCGACCGGCAGTGCGGGCGCTGACCGTGGTCCGGCAGCTGATGCGTGCCGGTGCAGCATCGACAACCCCGGCAGCGGTCGATAAAATGGCGGGTGAGCTGGGTGGAGGATAGGGCTCTGCGGCGACGCAACCCGAGCGCCATCCCAGAGGCCGAGACGGCGATCCCCCCGGCGGCGCAGCCGCCGGGGGGTGACCCTCTNNAACCCTCTGCCCGCCGGATCGGCATCATGCGCCAAATCGCGGGGCCCGGGGCAGCGCCCCGGATTCTCCGCCCGGAGGAGCACCCCATGCCACGCCACGCTGATGCCCTGGCCTGCCTCGCCCGCCTGCCGGGGTCGGAGTCGGCCAAGAAGCGGGCCGAATCGATCGTCCGCACCATCACCGGCGACCAGACCATCCTCGACGCCGCCGATGATCTCGACGTCTCCACCCAGCGCTTCCATGCCATCCGCGACCAGGCGCTGAGCGGGCTCATCCAGGCTCTGGAGCCGAGGCCGGCAGGCCGACCGCCATCCCATCCGACACCGATAGCGGAAGCCGATGCCCAGGGGTCGCCCAGGGTGAGCATCGACCCCGCGATCCTGCGGGAATGCGCCCGTCTGCGGACGGAGCTGGAGTTCGCCTTCGGGAAGCGCCTGGCCCGGAAAAAAAACTCCTGATCTCATCCCCCTGCTGGTCGTCCTGGATCCGGCGTCGTTCATCGATGCCACGCCAGCGCAGGAGCGCCGTCACGCACAGCATCTCGCCCGCCTGTCTGCCATAGCCGAGGCGCAATCGCAGGTCGAACAGCGACGCTCCGAGGGGTGGCGCGCGCCGGATGCCCAGCAGCCGCGACGGGAGCTCGAGGCCGCTTTGCGGCGCCGAGCCTGCGCCGTCGCGCGCTGGGCGAATCAGCGGAAAGTAGCACTGGAGGACATCGCCCGGCTCATCCATGTCGATGCCTCGACGCTGCGCCTGTGGTTCCGCCTCCATGATCGCCGGGTCGCCCAGCGCACGGCTGCCGCCAGCCTCGGTCCCACGCCGCTCGACTGCCCTGCTGCCGTGGTGGCCAGGGTCCGCCACCACCTGGCACTCTTCGGTCCGGCCATCGGGGTGCCATCGCTCAAGCGCGATTTCCCGGACATCAGCTGACGCGACCTCTGTCGCCTCGCTGGTCGCTTCCGCGCTGAGCTCTGGGATCTCCTCCACTCATGTACGGCGGTCGCCTGCCAGTGGATCGTTCCGGGAACCGTCTGGGCGGCGGACTACTGGGAGCCGGATGCCCCGATCGATGGCTGCTACCGATATGTCCTGGATGTCCGCGACCTCAGCTCGGGATACCTGATCGCGTCGGTCCCCTGTGAGCATGCGGACGCCGAGACGACCGTGGCGGTGTTCAGGCGTCTCTTCCTCGCGCTCGGCGCGCCGCTCGTCCTCAAGACCGACAACGGCACCCATTTCACCGCCGAGAGCGTCGAACTGCTGCTGCGTGAACATGGCATAACCAGGCTGCTTTCGCCGCCGTACCTGCCGGCCTACAACGGCGCCTGCGAGGCAGGCCATGGGTCGGTCAAGACCCGCGCCGAGATCCTGGCCCGCAGGGATGGCACGCCGGGGCAATGGACCTGCAATCATCTCGAGGCGGCCCGCCTCTGGGCCAATCGCCATGTCTCGGGTTCACGGCCCACGCCAGCAGAGGACCGCTGGAGACAGCGCACGGAAGTGGGCGCGAATACACGACAGCACTTCCTGCAGGCGGTCGACAATGCCCTGCTCGAGAGGCGCCTGGAATTCGCTTCAGCCATGCAGCGTGCAGGTCGCCTTGCGGTGATTGCCGTAGATGCGCTGGACCGGCAGGCCGTTGTTGCTACACTCCACATGCTTGGTTACCTCATCACCCGGAGTACGCCGATTCGTCAACCCATTCCCTACCATAGGGCGAGATGAATTACGCTTTGAGCACAGCGGTAAGGTGGATTGGGCATTATCACCGGATGACTTTTGCCTAGCAACTGGCACACCGCATTCGGTCACCTTATGGTCAATGACATTAATATTCGAATCCGGATCGAAAATAGCTAGCACATGACATCCGAATCCAACGTTTGCAGTCATTTCGAATCCCGGAAACAGAATGATCGCTTCACAACCTAACTCACGTGCTACCATTACCAGTGATTTCTTGAGCGCTGGCAAGAATTCTAGAGAGCCAATAAAATTGTGCTCAGTCAGACAAATGCATTCGAGACCCACCTCGTAGCACCTCCGGGCATAGGCCATTGCAGCAAGCTGGATGCCTTCAGGCGTTCGGGCCATGGGCTCACCACGCCAATGTCTTGGATCCGCTGGCGTCTGCATCTGGAAATCGCACTTATACCAGCGCATACCCTCAAAGAATGAATGTGGCACGCGTAATCTCCTGTTAGTAATCGGCATTATTTCGGAAAAAAAACGAGAATATTCGGAAGGCACTGCTTGGTTGTGCGTTGACCATCGTTCTCATTCATCAAATGACGGCGCTATTCGGAATGTGCACCTCAGCTATTATGTGGGCTTACCTCCGTGGACGCAATCACGGGCGAGACCGGCGCTCTGTGATCCGTGATACTATCAGGTACTATCGCGCTGGTCTCCACCGCAGTCACTTTAGACGCGACTCCATACCGGGCGCCCTTTCCCCGCCCTTCGCTGACAATGTGCCCTTGCTCGACAAGGACCTTCAGCAAGGCACGGACGCCGCCGGCATCCCGACCGGTCAAAATCTGGCCCTCGGCATTGGAGATGCCTCCTCGCTCGCGAATAGCGGCCAAGAGACCATTCATGGCCGTCTGATCGGCCGCATCGCTCTCCGAAATGGGCG
This sequence comes from Planctomycetota bacterium, assembly GCA_003136555.1. GTDB lineage: Bacteria > Planctomycetota > UBA11346 > UBA11346 > UBA11346 > BOG-1363. Next base: position 5,845 of record PLEW01000046.1, read on the forward strand.
GTAAGGTGGGCATTACCGCGGCCTCCCCATCGGGCCCGACCAAACGCACCCAGCTCGCACCGCCTCCGCGCCGTACGACCTCGATGCGGTGGGCGATCCGTTCATGGAGCGCTCCGATATGGCTGATGAGCAGGATCTGAGTACTCTGGCTCACCTGGAGGCGCTCCAAGGTCGCCATCGCCTGTGCCAGGGTCTGCTCGTCCAGGGTCCCGAATCCCTCGTCGATACAAAGGGTCTCCACCTTGAGGCGGCCGCGATTGAGATCCGCCAGCGCCAAGGCCAACGCCAGGCTTGCGAGGAAGGTCTCGCCGCCCGAGAGGGTGGAGATGGATCGTTCGGTATCCGCCTGGTCGTGGTCGACGACGCGGAGTGCCAGGCTGGGCTCCCCATCGCGAACATCCGGCTCACGCCGCAGATGGTACCGCGGTGCCAGGGTGAGGAGCCGGTGATTGGCATACTCGATGAGCAGATCCAGGGTCAGCGCCTGGGCATAGCGGCTGAAGCGGCTGCTATCTGCACTACCAATAAGCTGGCGGAGGCGATCGGCGCGATCCCGCGATGCCCGCTGGTGGACTTGAGTGGCGATAATGGCCGCTCGTCTGTCACAGGCCTGCCGGTCCTGCTCAAGCTGAGCATGGATCTCGCCCACCCGGCGATCCACCTCGCTGCGTATTCGCTCCGCTTCGGCACACAGACCGACCAGCCGCTCCATGAGTTGCGGCTCTTCCGGGTCGAGATGTCGCTCCCGCAATCCCTTCAGGGCAACGATCGACTCTCCCCGGAGTCGTTCCCGGTCGCTGGCACATACGGCAGCACGCTGGTCGAGCTGCTCCAGAGTGTGTCTGAGAGCCTGACGCGCCGCATCTGGGAGCTGCGCCTGCCGTACCGCCTCTACGGTGGGACACGGGCACGACGCGAGGACGAGTGTCAGAGCATTCTGAGCGGCTGTGAGGCCCCGCTCGGCCTCGATGACAGCCTGCCTCAGCGTGTCGGCTTCCACAGCACTAGTCGCCGCGGCCTTGTGTCCGGCAAGGGCCGTGCGCACCAGGGATCCAGCGTCATCGACGAGTCGCCTATCGTCCCGGAGGGGTTCCGGGGCCGTTATCGTTGGCAGACCCTCGCCGGCGGGCATCAGTCCCTGCCAATCGAGGGTCAGGCGCTCCACCTCACGACCCAGGGCGAGGGCCGTGATCGCGAGCTGGCGGGCCTCCTCGCACTGGTGGGGGAGATCCGCGATCCAGGCGGCCGGGACTGATGGTACCGGGCATGCGAGCGTTGTGCACAGGGCGGTCAGTTGCTGGACCACCAGGCGGTGAGCCTCGCGGTGCTCCCCCGCGAGACGTGTGGCCTCGGCGGCGGTCTCGGATGCTCGCGTACGCGCCTGCTCGAGAGCCTGCTGCGCCAGCGCCACACCCGTAGCCGCCGTCGCGAGCTGGGCATCCGCCTTGGTAAGCGCCCGCTGGCACTGGTCGCGATCCTGCTGTGCCACGGCGAGGCCCTTCTGCATGGCGGCGCAGGCGGCCATGTCCTCCTCGATCCTGGCCAGGGCGACGGCCCGGGGATCTCCAGGGAGACCAAGGGCGTTCCCCAAGGGGGCCCACCGCGCTGTGCGGGCAGCGGTCTCCACCTCGGCGCGTTGGGCAGAGACCTGGACCTGCTGTCGCTGCGCCTGACTGGTAGCCAGGTGGGTCTGCGCCTGGAGCGCACGCTTCTGCGCGAAAGTCAGCGCCTCCCGCAAGCGATTGAGCTCGACGCGGGCGGCGGTCAGTCCCTGCTCACCCCCACAGGCGGGGGTGGGATGCTCTATGGAACCGCACAGCGGACAGGGCTGATCTGCGACAACCAGGTGGACAAAGGCCCCCACGCGCGCCAATTCCTCCAAGCGTCGGATCTGGGCGTCTTGGGCGACGACGGCATCCTGCGCCAGGGTACTCACCCGCTGGGCTTCCTCGAGGGTCAGCGTCAGGTCCTGGACCTGGCGATCGGCGGCTGCCACTGCCGCCTGTGCGCTCCGGAGATCCGGAGCGGGGACGACGAGCAGCTCGCGGGCCTGGACCAGGATCTGGTGCCGGGTTGTGAGTGCCTCGATCGTCGTCCCCTGCAACAGAGTGACGATGGCTTGGTCGCGTGCCTGCAAGGCATCGAGGGCCTGGGTCCGCAGGGTAACCGCAGATCCGTGAACTCGGGTGGCCTGCTCGAGCCCGGCCTCAAGTCCGGGGAGCTGAGCCAAGAGTGAGGCGCTCAACGACAGGCTTTCGGCGCCCCGCCGGCCGAGGGTCTCGGACGCCGCATATGCATCGCGGAGCTGATTGACCACCCTGGGCGTCAGAGCCGCCCAGGCGGAGCGTTTCTGCGCCTCAACCGCACATGAGGCCGCCATGCTCGCCGCGCGGGCAATGGCGATTCCTGCCTTCTCAGCAATGTTCTGAGCTTCAGTTCTTGCCGCAGNNGGCGAGGGGGACCAGGACCGGCACCACGGCCTCGGCCAAACGGAGGCGCTCGCGGTCACCGGCCGCGGCCGCCACGGCCTGGTCGCTCTCGGAGCACGCGGTCTCGGCCTGACCCAGCTTCCCCTGGAGACTCGTCCAGGCGACCACCGCATCCCGATCGGTCGAACGCCGATCGAGTTCCGCCGTGGCCGCAGCACGGCGATCGTGCAGAGCGGCCTGCTCCGTCATCAGGGCCGCCCGGGCCTCCTCCGCCAGGACCGGGATCTGAGCGAGGATGGCATCCTGCCCGCTGCATTGAAGATCCAGCGCCTTCCAGCGTTCGTACGCAGCCTGACCGAGTCGGCTATAGAGTGCTGTTCCGGTCAGCAATTCGAGCAGCCCCGCTCGTTCGACATCGTTGGCACGCAGGAAGCGCGCGAAATCGCCCTGGGCGAGGAGGACCACCGAGCTGAACTGCTCCAGGGAGAGCCGCAGGCCCTCGGACACGAGGCGCGACACCTCGGTTGCACCCGAGGCGAGCACCGCATCGGTGCGCGGATCGATGATCGACCGCACCGCCGGCTGCAGCTTCTGGTCCAGGCGATCGCGTGCGCGGCGGATCGACCACAGAACCCGCCAGGGGGTGCCGTCATCCAGGGTAAGCTCCAGGACCACCTGTCCGGCACTTGCGGACCGACTCAGGAGGGCGCCCGGCTCGCCCTGACGGGTTTGCTGACGGGGCGTCTGGCCGAACAGGGCCAGGCAGATGCAATCGAGGATGGTCGATTTCCCGGCCCCGGTGGGCCCGGTGATGGCAATGAGCCCAGCGCCACCCACGGGCGAACGACCCAGACGCAGATCGATGACCTGCTGCTGTCCCAGCAGGCTGGCGATATTCTCAATGCTGATGGCGTCAATGCGCATTCAGGACCCATCCCGCGACGTGACGCCGGCGAGCAGCTGCGCGAAATCCTCGATCAACTCGGGTGTCAGCTCGGTGCCCTGCGCTTTTGCTACCTCAAGGAACACCTCCTGCGGGGTCAATTGATGCAGGTCAGCATGTTCGGGTGCCGACCCGGTGGTCCAGACGCTGGCAGTGGCAGCGACCGCCTGGCGCCGCACGGCCAAGGCACGCCAGCCGCGAGCAGCTATCCGGGTCTCCAACTCCCGCACCAAGCCGGGATCGGCAGTGGCAAGATTCAGGGTAACGTCGCACCAGGGCTCGAGCTCTGTAGGTACGGCCTCGGGAAGCCCAGCGATGGTGCCGTGAATGGTCGGTATATCGCCCTGAAGCCGGGCATAGCGTCGCCCACCCACCAGGGGTACCCCCCGCACCTGAGCCGGGCCCCCATCGGCGGGGATATCGGCAAGGAGGACCTGGCGAGCGGAGGATGTCTCGTCCATGGCCATGGGCAGGAGACTGCCGCAATAGCGCCAGTGATCCTGCCCGGACACCCGTTGGGACCGATGGAGATGCCCAAGGGCGACGTAGGCGCAGCCGTTCCCGAGCGGCGAGATGTCTGCCCGGCTGAGGCGACCGACCACATCTTCAGCGTATACCGGCCGCTCGGTGCTGCCGATCTGGCCGCCGGCGGCGAAGGTATGGGTCACGGCCACCATGGGTAACCCCTGGGCCTGGGCGACCAGAGCCTGCCTCACTGCGGCGAGTCGGGCGGTCAACGCCTCCGCCTGCCGATCGGCGAGGACCTGAGCGGACACCCCCAGGGGAATCGATGCGACGTCGGTGTCGCGTAGATAGGGCACCAGGGCCGCCCAGCCGACGGTGTCTCCACGACGCCCCTGGATGGGGACCACCACGTCGGCAGGGTCACTCTCGCGCAGCAGCTGACCGCGGACATGAACCCGTAGGGTCCCCAGAACCGCGCGGGGACCATCTAAACGCAGGCCCTGGTCATGGTTTCCGCCGATGAGCAGAACACAACCGACGCCGGCGTCCTTAACTAGGCGGACCAGGGTGTGGTAATAGCGCGCCTGCGCTGCCGCGGAGGGGTTCACGGAATCGAAGACGTCTCCGGCCACCACCACCGCATCGACCGCCTCCTGCTGGGCGAGCGCAACAACCCCATCCAATGCCCGTTGTTCTTCCTGGTCACGAGCCTGATCGTGAAAAAGGGCACCCAAGTGCCAATCGGACGTGTGGAGGAGTCGGAATGCGGGCATGGTCAGCCCGCTATCGTGGAAGGGACTCCGGTTTGCCAAGGAGCATGTGCGGTGTCGACTGCGGTTCACGAGAATGACACTGTCCAGCCGGTCGGTTGATCAGTGAGTTCTCAAGGTTAGGCATCCTGTCCAAAGCATTAGACAGGACATTTTGAGGCTTTACCGTACCGATCGCTGACAATGTCCACCTTATCCGTCCGCAAATTCGCCATCTCGCTCGATCCCCAGCATGTGGTCGATTTCTCCCAACCGCTCGATTATTTCGCGGAAGTTTTTCATGACCTCGGGTTTACTCCATCGGGGACGTACAGCTTCCGCTATAGTGACCACGAATGCATGGTGAAGATCGAATTGCAGCGATCTCCGGACGGATATTACCTATGGGCCTATGTGCAGGCCATCGATGAACACGAGTACCGGATTCGTGAATGTGCGGATGCGATCGGTGCCTATGTAGTCAGTGGTGGCAAAAAGCCCATTTGAATCCGCGACGCAAGACCTGATAAGACGTGTAGGTGGTTTTGGCGCACGCGTTGCGCTCCATCGTCCATCTCGCAATGAGCACGATTATATCACCTTTTCTGTCTGCTGCATATAGGTCCGCATCTCCATTGCGAAGAATTTGGTCTGATAATAGGAAGTAGTGGTATTCGCAGAGGTCTGAATTTGGCTGTGATAGGTTACCGTATTGAGATCAGGAGCTGACCAGTCGTACTCTCCAATGGCATCCATGAGGCGCCACGAAAGTGGATCGGTCATGTGGAATGCGGAAACCATATCAGAACAAAAGCCCGCCAATGCCTGTTTTCTGGTTGGTATCGCAATATTCATCAGAGCAGACTTGACCTGACGCCGACTTCTTGCGCCCAGTTGGCCGCGACAGGAGAAGTACCGGACTCCGGCAAGCCGCTCTTCGTGAAGGAGATACTCCATGAATAAGTGGGGCATGAGGTACTCTTCATGGAAGGATTGCTTGGGGTCGTATCGTAGGAGAGAACAAGCGGCCAAAAGAGGCCACCAGACGATTTTGCTAATCCATCCGCCACCAGGTCCGTCCATCAAGGTATACGTGCCGTCCGATTCAGGAACGACTTTTTCTATATGATCTCCTCGATCAACCAGATCGCAAAGGTCGTAATCAAGATCGACGACTTTGATGAGCGGAGAACCCGTGGCAGAGAAACGAGAGTAATACATTTGATCAAGCGGCGGCTTCCCCAATTCCACCCAGCACCCGTAGAGTGTCTCCCCGAAATACAGGCAGGGCAATCCCGGAATGCTATATCGCTGCGACGTTACCCGGCCTCTCTTCTCGAATGGAATATGAAATAGCTCGCCTTTAGTGTCGAGGGCCGAATCCGATGCTCGTGCCCGAAAGAGGGGATGCTCAGCGCTCAGCGTGATTACAGGATACCCGGTACTGCGTTTATCCTGCTCCGAGCACATGGCATTGAAAACGGCGAATGCTTGTGCGCGCTGCCCGTGAAGAAGGAGATGGAGCGTCTCGAGGATTCCCTTGCAGACTGAATCCGTTGATTCGACGACGCGTTCCATGCGTTGGCGGAAACTCGGTGGGCCACTGTAATTCGTCAGCATGCGGCGCAAATCTGCCAGGTAGTGCTGGAACCGTTTGCGCAGGTGATCGGTAGCGGTTACCGCTTGCGTATCCGTCTTCCACCAAGGTTGAGGGAGCCGAAAGCGGGGATCATTGTGAAAAGCTGCGTCGAACATGATGTGTTCAACTATCAAGTTTTACCGTGAAATCCATCCGCTAGTCCCGTAATCGGAGATGGCCCGAGATCGAGAATCTGTCGCGCTCGTTCGAGGAGACGCCATCGTTGCACGCGCACATACGCACGACGTGTAGTATCGATGGATTGGTGATCGAGGAGCGCCTGTCCAGCCTCAAGTCCATAAGCGTCGGCTACCATCGTAGCGGCGGCGCGTCGAATGGCATGGGGACCCCACATCCGTGGTTGGAGTAGGTGACCATCTTGGTTACGCATTGCAAAGCCAGCAGATTCGGCCGCGCTGGTCACTATTCGGCGCACAGCGGCCAGGACGACGGCACCAGGTCCCGAGGGCGATTCGGCGTCAGCGAACATCACCAGGCGGATCCAGGAGCTGGGGGATTGGCGGGGCGCGGTCCTGGCCCGCGTCCGTCGGCTCATCCACGTTGCCGATCCCGGCGTCCTGGAGGAGTGGAAATGGCGGGGAACCCCGGTCTGGTCCCATGACGGGATCGTCTGCACCGGGGAATCATACAAGCAGGTGGTCAAGCTCACCTTCGCGCGCGGGGCATCGCTCAGCGATCCGACCAAGCTCTTCAATTCCAGCCTCGAGGGCAGCACCAGGCGCGCGATCGACATCCGCGACGGCGAGCGCATCGACGAGGCCGCCTTGAAGCAGCTCATCCGCGCCGCCGTGGCGGCCAATGCCTCTGCGCGTACAAAAAAGGCAGGGAAGAAGGCCTAGACCCGGTCCGCGCTGTCGCAAATCGGATTCACTGCCCGACCAGCGAGCGCCGCGGGCTGTGGTTCTTCTGCTCCTTGATGATCTGCTCCGCTTCGCGCCGCACCGGCACCAGGCGCGCACGCAGATCGCGCATGCCGCAGGCCACGGCGGCGTCGCGCTGTGCATCATCGATGAGCGACGCCGCCGGCTGGTTGGGCAATGACAGCCAATCGACTGCCGCCATCAGATCGATGACCGCCACCCCGGGCGCATCGCTGCGCAGCCGGGCAAGCCAGGTCTCCCAATCCCCCCGCTGCCTGCCTGCTGCGCGGCCGGCATCGACGATCAGCACGCCGATCGATCCATTCTTGGCCGCGCTGACGAGGTTGCTGCCGATGGTGTTGTCGAAGATCCCGGGCGGCTGATCGCTGCGCAGATAGAGCGCGAGGATGGGCGGCTTGCTGTTGACCAGGTCGTTGAAGGGGGTCGACAGCGTCGCCTGATCCGCGTACCAGCGCAGGGTGCCTCCTCCCTTCGCGTCGCCCCAGCCTGCGACCAGGGCCGCCAGCACCCCGTGAGCGGCGGCTCCGGCGCTGGCGGGCTTCCCGGGGAAGAGGAGCTCGATGCCGGAGGCCGCCGGTTCCGCATCGCGGACAGTAGTCGCTGCGAGCATGAGTTCCCGCAGGCCGCGGGGCCCGTCATAGACCAGGGGCAGGAGCGGATTCGCCGCGATGGCCAATTCCCTGGCCAGCGGCTGCGCGTCACGCCCGGCGGCGGCGGCGGCGATGAAGATCGGGCGTTCACCTCCCGACTTGATCAGCAGGCGCTGGACCTGGGCATCCTCGACCACCGCGGGCGCATCGAGCGGCCACGCCACCCAGCCGCTGCCGAGATGCAGCTTGGCCACCTCCTTCTGCTGCTTGGCGGTCACGGCCACGAAGCGCACCTCGCGACCACCCAGGCCGGCGTCGCCGCCATGGATCATGACCAGGATGCGCGCGGCGCGCAGCCGACCCTCCCCCAGCAGGCGGGAACCGGTGGCCTCGCCGTCCGCGGCTGGGGCTGTGCGCGCCAGGAGCGCGGGCGGGAGCTTGAGCTCGATGACCTGGTTGCCATTGGCCGTCTCGCTGCGGCGGACGGCACCGCCGCCGGGGGCCTGGCCAGGTATGAGCTCAGCTCCTGCGGGCACCGCCAGTCCGAGGATCCCGCTGCCGGGAGTGAGATCCATGGGCGCCTGATCGGCTGCTGCTGGCGCTGGCGCGGGGGCTGCGGGCTGCGGTTCGCCAGCGCGGCCATCAGTCACGGCCGCGGCAAGCAAGGCCAACGCCAGCAGCGGGAGGTGCCATCTCGCAGGCTCATGGGCCAAGCGCTGGGTCATCGCCGGCTCCGATCGGCACCGAGGGTCCTTCGCGGCATGCAGCTGCAATCAGCACCACGGCGCCGGCGCTCCCCCGTGTCCAACACATCGGTAAACCGGCGCACGGTTCATCTCGCGGTTGTGCCCGCTGTGCGCACAGAGGAGCCCGCCAGCGGAGCGCCGTCTCGCCAACGCATGCGTCGATGAGGGGGATCGCCGTACCTCAGCGTGATTCAGCCGCTCAGCGATGGCATGCGCTGGTGATCGACTCCAACCGACACCTGCAGCGCTGGTCCCGCTTCACACCCCCTGCGGCGCCGACGTCGTCGCATCCGGGCGCAGCGGATAGATGTGGTAGCGCTGGAAGCTGAAATACACCGTATCGCCCTGCTGGAGCGCGAGTTCACGATAGCGCTCGCGGGGGATCTGCGCTTCGATGCGCTGGTGGTCGCTGCTGCGCTCCAAGTCGATGCGCACCAGGGGCCCGGCAGCATGGATCTGGGTGACGACAGCCGCCGACGTTCCCGACCCGGGGCTGCGCTCCAGGGTGATGTCATGCGGCCGCACGTAGGCGACGGCATGCTCCTCGCTCGCAGACCAGCCGGCCGGGGCGGTGACCGCAAGCTCGCCGATGGTGGCATATCCCCCCGCGATGCGTCCATGGAAGATGTTCACGTTGCCGAGGAAGTGGTGGACGAAGGGGGTGGCCGGGCTGTGGTAGATCTCCTCCGGGGTGCCCTGCTGCTCGATGGTCCCATGGTTGATCACCACCACCTGATCCGCGACTTCCAGCGCCTCCTCCTGATCGTGGGTCACGAACACGCTGGTGACATGCATCTCATCATGCAGGCGCCGCAGCCAGCGACGAAGCTCCTGGCGCACCTTGGCATCCAGCGCACCGAACGGCTCGTCGAGCAGCAGGACCTTGGGTTCGACGGCGAGGGCGCGCGCCAGCGCCACCCGTTGGCGCTGGCCGCCGGAGAGCTGATGGGGAAGGCGCTTGGCGAGATCCTCGAGGCGTATGAGCGCCAGCAGCTTGCCCACCTTCTCGGCGATGACGACCTTGGACGGGCGGGTCGCCGCCGGCCGCACCTGGAGCCCGAAGGCGATGTTCTCGAACACCGTGAGGTGGCGGAACAGCGCGTAGTGCTGGAAGACGAAGCC
>PLEW01000122.1 GCA_003136555.1 Planctomycetota bacterium
AGCGAGAGCACGTCGCCGATGTTGTCGAAGCCCTCGCCGACATCATCGGAGGGGAAGGACGAGCGCGCGGTGCGCAGGTCGAGCCCGAGCAGGTCGCGGATGGTATAATCGTATTCGGTGCGGTTGAGGCGGCGGATGGTCACCCGCCCCGGGTCGGGCGGGCCGTCGTAGCGCTTGATGACCTTGATGGTGGCGATGAGGCGGTCGCGCTCCTCGGCCGACGGCTGCTTCTTGGCGGTGTCCGGCGGCATGTCGTGGCTGTGCAGCTGATCGATCACCTCGCGCCACATCTTGAGCGCGTGCTTGGCGGCATCCTCGCTGGCGATCGCGCTGAGATCGAGATCGCCCTTCTTCTTCTCCGGGTTGTGGCAGGCGAAGCAGTAGGTATCGAGGAGCGGGCGGACGTCCTTCATATACGACGGCCCATCGCCCGCCCAGCCGAGGGCCGGCAGCAGGGCCAGCACCAGATTCCGCACGCTCGCACTCACCGCGATCCTTCGGGGCGATGCCCGTGGGAGGTATTCCGGCCGGTTCTGACGTTCCAGCTGGAATGGGTTCCCTTATTGTGTCAAACAAGCGGGCCGGCGACGCACCGGCAACCGGACGACCAACCAAGGATACCATGGCGGGGCACCGCCGTTGAAGCTGATTGACGCTGCGCTCGCCAGCTGCCTGCCCAGCATCACATCTCCAGGCGGCGCTTTCCCCATCCCCCCCGGTAAAAGGGCATGAACGTTAGTGAATCACCTGACATCGTGACCCCCCCTGCTCTCCAGGTAGATGCCTCATCATGACATCCGTTGCGCACCGATATCCATCGCAGCGTAAACCAACACGCCCATCGAGGTGCTCCTGGTTCGCTGGCCCGCTCATGCCTCAGCGCCATGCAGACGGAGAGCGACGGAAAGCCCGTTTGGGGATCGCCCGCTGCGCCCCCCCCGACGTACCTGACCGCTGGGCATCGCACCAGACGCTGCCTTGTGGACGTGCACCGCCATCCATCCGAACCACGACGCCTCACGCCAGTGCCGGCGGCTTCTCCGTCATGGCCAGGTTCCCGATTGTGTGGGATCGACGATCCGCAGTGATCCTTCCGCATCGAAGGCCAGAAAATGCGCGCGGTTCCGCGTCACACGTCCACGAAAGCGTCGTGCCACCGTGGCGATGCGCAGTTCAGCCATACTGTCGTGGCGTGACGGGAGTGGTCGTGGTTGAGCACACATATTATGCCACTTTGACACTGCTGGTCGCTCGCATATACATTGTTGTAACAATAGCTTACGATTGATTGAACATGAGATTGCCATGCTGCGCGATCGAGAATCGTGATGGCCCGCTTGGCGGCGTGCCCGTCAGGCAGATGCTGCCTGAAATCCATGCAGTGCTTTGCCCTGCAAGCAGATGGATTCATTCCTTCAATTCACGCGCCTGAACAGTTCGGCCACTGCCGTCAACCACCGCCATCTCGAACCGGGCATCTGGCATCTACGACGTCTTAGGCGATACGATCTTCTCGTTTACCGCTTTCGCTATGGCGCCGCCTCTGCTGTGCACATGGAGCTTCTCGTAGACAGTCCGTATGTACTCATCGGCGGTGTAATAGCCTATCCCCAACTCGGATGCCGCCTGCTTGGTGGTATGCCCGCTCACGAGGAGCTGGAGGATCTGCATCTCACGTGGCGAGAGCCCGTAGTCATGCTTGGGGGCTGTCGCTTGGGAGACCATCTCCAAAACGCGGCGGGCTATATGGGGATTGATGGGGGAACCGCCGTCCGCCGCGCTGCGGATGGATGCGGCGACTTCCTCTGCGCTCGTTGATTTGAGCAGGTAGCCGGTGGCACCGGCGCAAATCGCTCGGAATATCTTATCGTCATCCTCGAAGACGGTGAGGATGATCAACGCCGTGGACGGGTAGCGTTGGCGAAAATGCGGAAGCGCCTCGATGCCGCTCATGCCGGGAAGCTCGACGTCGAGGAGGAGCACGTGTGGCGCTGCGGGAGCGGGCAGCGCGGACAAGGCGTCTTCGCAGCTGAAATAGCGTTGCGGGCAGGAAATGCCATCGCAGCGATTGAGCGCCCGCTGCAGTCGACTGCCATAGACCTTGTGGTCTTCGACCAGCCAGACAGTGATGGGGCGGGCTTGGTCAGGCATGGTCAGGCATGGTGCGGCAGGGAGATGGTGATGGAGGTCCCGTGCTGAGGCGCAGAATCGACGCTGACGATTCCACCGTGCTTCGCGGCACGCCGCTGAAGATTGACCAGGCCCATCCCTCCTCCCTTGAGGGCGGAGGGATCGAAGCCGCGCCCGTTGTCACGCACGGTCAGGATGAGGGTTTCATCCCCTTGCGCGAGCGTGATGTCGGCATGCGTCGCCTGTGAGTGCCGCACCAGGTTATGCAGCGATTCCTTGAGCATCAGCACGAGGTCGCGCCGCTGGTCCATCCGCATGCGGTTGAAGGCCGCCGCGGCCGGTTCATGCAGTTCGTGCGGGATGTTGCGGAGGATGCGGTCGATGATGTCGCGAAGGTGCTCGATCAGGTCACCTTGGCCATATTTCCCGCTCTGGGCGAGTCGCACGAGGTCGCGCATCGTATCGAGCGTCTGCCGTGCCGTATCGCGGATCTCAGCCAATTCCTGCTGCATGGCTTCGTCTCTCGTGAGCGCGAGCGCCTCTTCGCTTATCAAGACGATGCAGCCGAGGCTGCTGCCGATGTCGTCGTGCAGATCCTGCGAGATGCGCTGGCGCAAGGCATCCATTTCCAGGCGGCGGTCGCGACGATGCCGGAGATTCGCTCCGAGCAGCGCAAGCACTACGGCAACGATGGCTGCCGCGAGTATCCACCAGGAGATCATGATGAACCGCGAACGGATGTCGGACGACCTGGTGTCGATTTGGGCGATCCTCTGCATGATCTCGCGGCGATGCGATAGGCCGAGAAGCCAGTCCCCCAGATCGAGGATGTTCGCGCGGCTGGTGAAACCGTCCACCAGAGCCGCGCGCGACCAGCCGTTCCCCTCGATCGAATCGAATGCGCTCACCTCCTTGCCGAGCGCGACATTCGTGTCCCCGGACCAGACCTGCATCTCGGAAAGCGCGAAGAGGTAGCGCCCATTGGCATTGAACAGCTGCGGTGCGGACACGCGCACATAGCGGGCGGTTTCATCCCGGGCGACGAAGCTGATGGCATTCTCGCCAGGGCCGACCGGGGCGCGCGGCTCCGCGCCGTTGCCCCCCTCCAGGCCGGACAGCTCGACGGCATTGCGGAAGCTCAGATCATTCGCCAGCTGGACGGTCAACCCAGGCGGCCAACCGTAGCCTGGACGATGCGAGAATTCTGGCGGATAGGCCGGGAACAGCCGAACTTCATTTACCGGCATGACCTCGCCGAGATCCACCTGGACCCAGCGTGGCGATGGGTGAGGCTCACGCTCGAGGACGACTGGCTGGCTGGAATAGCCCAGGGTCGGGCTCGGCCTTGAGCCCTGTGGCGGGCCGAGCACCGAATGGCCATCCACGAGATTCGAGAGTCCCCACACCGGCAGCGCACCCATGGTGCGGCTGGAGGTGAAATCGCTGCGGCCAAGTCCGGCGGCGATATTGCGCTTCCCCTGGAGTACGATGATTTCGCCGAGCGCGAACAGCGCACGTCCGCCATCCTGATACAGCCTGGTTGCCGTGATGCGCACGAAGCGCGCACGCTTCCCGGCGCACGGCAGATAGACTGGCAGCGTGCCTGGATTGGCGAAATCGGTCGGCGTATCGCCAGCGATCACGGTGCGCCCCGCCTGGTCTGCGCTTTCGGATATCTCCACACGGAAACGCGCAGGGAAGCCGTAGCCCGGCACTATCGCCCGACCGCTGTCGGAAGCGGCCGGCACCAGCACCACGGCATCGAGCGGCTCCTCTCGCCGCAGATCCACTTCCACCCACTCCACCGTATTGGAGGACGCCGAGAATCCGCTGTGATAACCGATGCGATCCGTGAGTTGCGGCGTCGGCGCCGGAGGCAAGGGGACGAGGGCAGCCTCCAGGTCTCGTCGTTCAACGTCGTTGTGCCGCAGTTCGGAACTGAACCAGGAGAGCGACGCGACCTGGGCGACGCACCCACCCACCACCAGCGCCGCAAGACCGATCGTCAGCTGGACGGTGCGACGCATCATAGAAGGGGGGATCGTAGCTGCTCACCCAGTACCTCGCCACCCCTTTTGCCTGCTGGCATGCGCACCGGCGAGCGCCTGAGGGATCATCGTCGTCGTCAGGGCGGACCACGGCTCTGCTGGCGTCGAGACAGCGAGACTCAGCTGCGTCAGCCGCCAGCGGACAGAGCACGGAAGCAGCCCCGCCACCCTCATTGGCCGCCATGGAGATGGGCGACCCCGCTGCAGGGGATCGCCTTAAGCCGATGATGCGCCAGCCCTTATCCAGGATCATGCAGCGCTGCGGTCGGCAGTCGGATGGTCATGGGGAACCCTGTCCGAATGTTCGGGGGTTCCACGCTCACGGTGCCATCGCTACCCTCCAGGCCATGATCCCCCGTCCGCGCACCATCCATCTCGCTGCGATGCTGCACATCGCCGTCTGCGCGTGCTGCGCCGCGGAGTCCGCGGATTTCGAGAAGACGGTCACACCATTCTTCGCCGAGAATTGCCTCAAATGCCATGACGCGAGGAAGCAGAAGGGCGATCTCCGGCTCGATACGCTGCCTCTGGATTTCATCGGCGAGAAGAATGCCGGTCACTGGACCGATATCCTCGACCGCCTCACTTCAGGCGATATGCCGCCGGAGAAGGAATCGCGCCCGAAGCCGAGGGAGACGGCCGCGGTGGTGGAGTGGATCGCCACCCAGCTGGCGGAGGCGGAGTCGGCGCGTCACGCCACCTCGGAGCGCGTCTCCTTCCGCAAGCTCACGCGTGATGAATACGTGAATACAATCCACGATCTGCTCGGCGTGACCTATGACGCCTTCAGCACCATGGGCATGGGGGAGGACCCGAATTGGCTCGGCTTCGAGCGCATCGGCTCGGTCCTCTCGTTCGCGCCTGCGCACATCGAGAAGTATCTCAGCGCCGCACAGCAGGTGCTGAACGAAGCCCTGCCACCAGGACCGAAGCCTCCATGCAAGCTCATCCACTGGGATCCCTTCGGCATGCGTGAAGCCTGGGGTGGGATGAAGAAGGATTTCGAACGCCAGGGCAACGCGGCAGCGGTCCGCTTGCCGATCATCCCGAGCAGCAATGCCGTCGGGGTGGTCGGCAAGCGGCTGAATCTCCTCATCCCCTCCACCGGCGTCTACCTGCTGAGAGTGAAGCTCAGCGGCCTGCATCCGGCGCAGCGCCTGCCGCCGCGGTTGCGCATCTATGAGGCGGATATCGACAGCATCCTGGCCGAACAGGATGTGGATGCGCCCGAAGATCGGCCCGTGACGCTCGAATTCCGGGTGCATCTGACCGCAGGGAATCACGATATCGATGTGATGAACGCGGTGCCTGGCCTGGCGAAACCCATCCAGGACAGCAACCACGCGGTGTTCACCAGCCTGCATGCGCGCATGCCATGGCAGCAGAAGCTCACCGACGATGCCGATCAGCCGCTGCGGCCGTTCCTGATCCTGGATTTCGTCGAATGGGAGGGTCCGCTCTGCGAATCGTGGCCGACACCGGCGCAGCGTGAGATCTTCGGTAATGGAACCCGCGACGCCGCCCAGGCCCACGACATCATCGCGCGCTTTGCAACCCGCGCCTTCCGCCAACCGGTGGCGATCGAGGAGATCGAACGCTATACGCAGCTCGTCGAAGCCGAGATGAAGGCTGGCAAGGCCTTCGAACCGGCGGTGAAGACCGCGTTGGCCGCGATCCTCTGTGCGCCGAACTTCCTCTACCTCGTCGAAGGCTCACCCGCGAAGGCGACCACGACCCTCAACGACTACGAGCTTGCGGCGCGGCTGTCCTATTTCCTGTGGAGCACGCAGCCTGATGACGCATTGCGCACTCTTGCGGGAGCCGGAAGGCTCCATGACGAGGCGACCCTCCGCAGCGAAGTGCGGCGCATGCTCGCTGATCCCAGGGCAGCGGCATTCGCCGAGGCCTTCCCGCGCCAGTGGCTGCAATTGCGCCGGGTCGGGATGTTCGCGCCGGACAAGGCCCTCTATCCCGACTACGACGACTACCTGCAGAAGAGCATGATCGCCGAGACCACGAGCTTCTTCCATGAGGTGCTGGCGAAGAACCTCAGCCTGCGCAACTTCCTCGATTCCGACTGGACCATGCTCAACCAGCGCCTTGCGCTCCATTATGGGATCGCGGGCGTGACCGGAGAGGCCATGCAGCGCGTCTCTCTCAAGCCCGAGGATCATCGCGGCGGCCTGATGACCCAGGCCGCAGTGCTCGGGCTCACCTCCGACGGCACCCGTCACCGCCCGGTGCATCGCGGGAAATGGCTGTCCGAATCCATCCTCGGCCGGCCGGTACCGCCGCCGCCGGCCAATGTCCCGGCGATCAAGGCCGCGCAGGCCGCCGCGCCCAAGACCAGCCTGCGCGACAAGCTCGCTGCGCACCTGGAGAACGCCTCCTGCGCGGCCTGTCATCGCAAGATCGATCCACTCGGACTGGCCTTCGAGAACTATGACGCCATCGGCCGCTGGCGCACCGAGGAGACCGTGCGCGACGGTTCCGGCGCCAATCCGAAGGTGGACGCAAGCGGCGAGCTGTCCGATGGCCGGAGATTCGCCGACGTGAACGCCTTCAAGAAGCTGATGCTCGACGATACCGACAAGTTCGCGGCCGCCTTCACGGAAAAGCTCGCCACCTTCGCCATGCGCCGCGTGATGACCTTCTCCGACCGCGCTGAACTCCAGCGCATCGCCGCGACGAGCAAGGCCGACGATTACCGTCTGTCGACGCTGATCGAGATCTTCGTGACGAGTGCACTCTTCCAACGACGCTGACCAGAGTGATAACCATGAAATGCCTCGCCGCCCTCCTCTCCACGATACTGTCCATCGCCGCGCTGTCCGCGGGAGACGCGACCGCGCCGGCGGCTTCCGCACCGCCTGATCTCAGGATCACGCCGGGCAAGGTCATCATCCCGACCGGCACATCCATGCGGCGGATCTGGGGCGAACTGGTCAGCATGGATCTGGCCACGCGCACCGGCACCTTCCGCAAGGATGGCACGGACCAGCTGATGCCCTTCGCCGTGATGCCCTATGCCGAGCTGCTCCATCATGCGACCCTCGGCGACCTCCAGGATTTCCGCATCGGCGAGCGAGCCATCTTCCGCCTCCATGAGGATGGGAAAGGGGAGTGGGTCGCGCTCACCTACATCCAGGATGAGATGAACATGATGAACAACCACAAAGAGTATTTCTATGTGGATAGCATCGATGCGGCGAAGGGCAGGCTCATCTGCACCTGGGCGAACGCCGATCAGAGCTTCATCCGCCAGAAAAATGTGCTGATCGAGACCGATCATGACACGCGCTACTGGAAGGCCGCAAAATCGGCGACCTTCGCGGACATCGCCATCGGCGGCAAGCTGCGCACCAAGACCCATGGCATCGGCAAGGGCAATACGCGCATGTGCTGGGAGGTCTTCCTCGATGACGAGAGCCTGATCGCGTTCCAGACCGAGCAGAAGGCCGTCCATCAGCGGCGCATGGTCGAGGAAGGGCTGCCCGGGTACGTGGATGTGGCGGTGGCGGCAGCAGCGGCGGCGGTCGACAGCGTGGTGCAGTTCACCCTGTTCCCGGAAGGCCGTGGCTTCTTCGCCCAGCTCAAGGTCGGCGGCGCCGCCCGCGTCGCGCCAGCGGGTCCAGACCGCAAGCCGACCATGCCTCCGGTCCCAGCGATCATCACCGCCGTCAGCGGGGCGGAGGTGAGCGTCAGCCTGCCCTCCGCAGCCGCCGCCACCTTCCAGGCGGCGGGCATCGCCCGGCTGTGGCCGGGCGCGCATTGACCAACGCGGCGCTCCATAGCGGCAACCTCCCACCACCACCAGCGGAACCCGAGTGACACCATGAGCAATATCCGATCCCAGCGCTGGCTGCTTGATCGCCGTCACGCCCTGCGCGGCCTTGGCGCCATCATCGCCCTGCCCCTGCTCGACGCGATGTGTCCCCTGAGCGCTGCGGCCCCCCCCGCCGCTGAGACGGCAGCCAAGCCGCGCCGCAGCGTGTTCGTCTACATCCCCAACGGCGTCAATGGCATGACCTGGCAGGTAAAGAAGCCTGGTCGCGGCTTCGAGCTCTCCACCGCGCTTGCACCGCTCGCCGCGCACCGGGATGCGCTCACCGTCTTCAGCGGACTGCATCACCCCAACGGCATCGGCTCGGCGCACGTCTGCGCCGACCTCTGGCTCACCGGCGCGAAGCTCGACGACAAGGGTCGCAGCGCGCGCAACAGCGTCTCGTGCGATCAGCTCATGGCCGAGGTCACCTCGCGCCAGACGCGCTTCGCCTCGCTCGAGCTATCGATCACGGCAGGCGTCGGGCAGCCGAACAACACCACCACCCTGGCCTTCTCGCGCGACGGCGTGCCTCTCCCGGCGGAGGAGAACCCGCGCACGGTCTTCAACCGCCTCTTCGTCCCCGATCCAGGCGGCGCGAAAGCCGAAGAAGAGCGGCTGAAGACCGGCCGCAGCATCCTCGATTCGGTGCTCGGTGCCGCGAAATCGCTGCGGCGCGGGCTGGGCAGCGAGGACTACTCGAAGCTCGACGAATACCTGCACGCCGTGCGCGATGTGGAACAGCGGACCGAGAGGCTGGAATCCTGGCTCGACGTCCCGAAGCCGGTGCTCGGCAAGGCTGAAAGCGACAGGTTCCAGCGCAACGTCCCCAAGGCGCAGGCGGGCGAATATTACCGCACGATGTATGATCTCATCGTGCTCGCATTTCGCACCGATGTGACGCGCGTGGTCACCTACCTGAGCGGCAGCGAGGGCGTCGGCCTGGCCATCCCGGAAATCGGCATCAGCCAGCAGCGCCACTCGCTGTCGCACCACAACTGCGATCCTGAGATCCTCGACCGCCTGACCAGGTGCGATGCATTCCTCATGCAGCAGTTCGCCTATTTCCTCGATCAGCTCAAAGCGGTGAAGGAGGACGGTGAATCGCTGCTCGATCGCACCATGGTCCTGACCGGCAGCGGCATGAGCTACGGTCACGGCCATGGCAACGCCAACCTCCCCATCATCCTCGCCGGCGGCAGCGGACTCGGACTGAAGCATGGCCAGCACCTCGACTACAATCGCATGGGCGTCGCGGGCTATGCACTCGACAACGACGAGTGGCACTCGCTCAGCTTCAAGCCCAAGAACGGCGATGCCCGGTTGAGCAATGTCCTGCTGACCATGCTCCAGAAGATGGAAGTCAATGCTGCGCGGTTCGTGGACAGCCTGGGGCCGGTGGCGGAACTGGGATGAGCTCCAGACCCATGCCCATCTCGTTCGCTGTCCGATCTCGCACGGCGTCCTTCCCCGCCGGCCGCATGGCCTGTGCAACCATTCCGGACGACCATCAATGAGCTGTCACCGATCCATGAGGGGGGCACCCGCCCGCACACTGCATTGTCCGCACCTCAGCCCACTGCGACTCGCCGTTCTGCTGTGGTGGCTGGGCATGGTTGCGCCATGCGCCGCGGAGTCGGCGGCGACCGCCGATGCACGGTCGCCTGCCCGCGGCGACATCGCCACCGCAAGCACGCCCCCGTACCGGCCGAAAGCCGGCGAATTCCCGCCCTTCCACACCGAACATCGCACCGAGGGCACCTTGCTGGCGGTGGATTATGTCCATCGCACGGGCGTCCTGCGCGATGACGGCACCGGCGACCTGGTCGATTTCTCCATGCCGCCGTTCGCCGGCGTGCGGTATCTCAATGCCCAGGCCGATCTGCGCGACATCCCGCTCGGCATCAACCTCTCCGTCTTCCTCCACCCGGATGATTCCGGCGCGTTCACCCAGGTCACCTGGCTGTGCGATGATTTCACCAGCATGGCCGCTCGCAACGCGACGTATCACCTTGATGGATCGAAGGTTGGAGAGGGGATGCTGATCGCCTCCCTGCAGTATCCGGGAAGGCATGAGATCGCTTCCGGCAGCCAGAAGCTGCTGGTGGATGCCCGCACCCGGGTGTGGAAGGACGGAAAGCAGATCACGCTCGGCGAGCTGGTCGTGGGCGACGCATTGCTGGTCAACCGCGGCGCGCGCACCGCCGCTGGGATGGGACCGTGCGTGGATATCTGGGTCGGGGCCGACACCCACCAGCGCGCCACTGCGGGGCAGCGCGCACGCCAGCGCGATTCGCTCAAGCTGCGTGGCCTGCCTGGCTGGGTGGATAGCGACGATGACACCCATATCGTCATCACGCTCTTCTCGAGCGAGGATCGCAGCGTCGTCCAATCGCTCTTCACCGACAAGGAATTCCCCGTCGGCAAGGATCTCTATGTCGCCACGACCAACCGCGAACTGCGCACCTACGACGCCAATGTCGACGGCGTGCGGGCGCAATTGCTCAGGATCGAATCCGCACCGTTGGATTGCTATGGCAGCAGCGGCATCCGGCTGGTGCTCAAGCCCAACGAAATGCTCGAAGGCTTCCGTCCAGGCGGCTTGCTGCGGATCTTCAACGCCGAATGGCCGGTGAAGAAGGGCCCGGCGGACCCGCTGTTCGGGGAGGCCCTGGGCAACTATCATCTCGTTCATTCCCCGGAGATCCTTGACCCGCTCGCGCACGAATTCCCCTTCCGCACCGATTTCGGGAATGAACAGATGCCGTGGTACCAGCTCCAAACCGGCGTCACGCCGCCGCCGTTCTCCGAGCATCTCGTACTCGGCGAACTGGTCAAAGTGGACGCCAACGGGCATGGAGGGCAATTCCGCAG
Source organism: Planctomycetota bacterium (assembly GCA_003136555.1). Taxonomy (GTDB): domain Bacteria; phylum Planctomycetota; class UBA11346; order UBA11346; family UBA11346; genus BOG-1363. The sequence continues at coordinate 10,876 of PLEW01000122.1, forward strand.
CGATCGCAGTGGCGACCTGGTCGATTTCAACCTCCTGCCCCAGGGCGGCATCCTGCAGCGAGTCGCCTACAATCGCGTCGCCTCCCCGGTGCGGATCACCGAGAGCGTCTCCTCGGTGCTGTACCTCGACGCCGACGCGACGCTCGCCGATATTCCCCTCGGCACGCGCTGCCGCTTCCAGCTGTATCAGGATGGGATGCATGCCTTCACCCAGGTCGGACTGATGATGGACGAGTTCACCCGCCTGGCGCTGAACCACGTTCTCTATCGCATCGAGGATCTGCGCCTGGATGCCGGCAGGCTCCATATCGTCCGGCATCTCCCGCAGGTGAAGAACTACCACGAGGATATCGCCACACCGCTCGACCTTGGACGTGCGGAACTCGATGTGGATGCCCGAACCCGGGTCTGGAAAGGGGCCAAGCAGATCGGGCTCGCCGATCTTGCCATCGGTGATGAGCTGCTCATCAACCTATCCGGCCAGAGCCGGCATGATCCTGGCCGCTGCACCGACCTGTGGGTGGGTGAGGAAGCGCAGAAGCTCGCAACCGCTGCGCAAATGAGGAAGAACGACGCGCGCCTGAAGGCGGCCAAGAAGGCGGCGCCCGCGAATTGACTGGATCGGGGGCCAATAGCCCTCCCACTTCCAGTGGTCGTCGTAGCCGCAGACCGCCGCGACGTCCTTTGCGCGCGCTGCATCCCGATTCTGCGCCCCGCAGGCGCTCCCGTTGCGGCCACGCGTCATGCATCCATGAGGGAGAAGGACGGCCACGGCCATCTCCCGGTTGACCATCCACCGACCGTGACCTGATCGCGCCTGGTCTAGAGCCTCGACGACGTGTCATCCCGTCCCGGTTGCGACCAGGATCGTCCCGAGGTCAGACGCAGATGGTTGGATGGTCGCTGGCGGACGCCGTCCTCTGTCGCCACATCCTGCGGCGGGGCTCCGCGGGAGGTCATCGTCGAATCCGCTCGCAGCCAGCGACAATTCGAGAAGCGCCTATCCCGGATCGTGAGGACCGGGTATGCGGCGGTACGGAGTGCGATCAGTAGCCGCGTTCACCGGCATCTGCGACGACAATCACCTGGATGCGCGGAGCTTCACTGCCTGCCGCTGAATGCGTGTGCCGGACGTTCGCGACTGCCGCGCACAGTCCCCCCTTGAGACCCGCTGCCGGCCCTCATCGTCTGACATATGCCCAGGCGTGAATCCATCGAGCGTCCCCACCGGGCCATCGACCAGCTTGTGCAGCGGAAGAATGACGAGCTGCAGCGCATGGCCCGGCTGTTCACCTCGAAACCGGCGGCCAACAAGGCTGCGCTGGCCAAATTCCTGGTCGATCGTGCCACCCCTCCGCTGCTGGCTCAGACGCTGGAGCTGGTCGGCGATGGGGGCCGGAAGCTGCTGGCCCATGCTGCCCATGGCAACGGCCTGCTGCGCACGGCACAGAAGGCGGTACCCGACTTTCATCTCGGGAGCTGGAAGTGGTATGGATATGGGGAACGCACGGTACGACCGTCCCCGGTTCTGATCTTCTTCCCCGACGGTGAGCAGCTCCCGTCCGACTATCGAGCCCGGTTGGCGAAGCAGCTTCCAGCCCCCCCATCGCCGCCGCTCGAGCCTCTGGCGGGGGATCCACCAGGGACCATCGTCCCGAGCGACCCCCTGGCGGATGCGGCCCTTATCCTGCACCTGGTGAAGGAGGGCGGACTGCAGACCGCCGTCAACGGCTTGAGCCCGGCGTGCCTGAAGCGCCTGGCCGCAAGCGCCATCGGCGTCAGCGGCGAGCGCCGCGGCGATCAGTTGCGCCTGGGGTCCTTCGCCGCCCTGCTCGAGGAAAGCGATCTCATCTCCAGGACCTACACGGGCTGGAAGGCGAAGCGCACCGCCATCGGCCACGCCGAATTGATGGCCATCTTCACGCTCTATGCGCGCAGCGAGCTCGATGAGATCGGCCAGATCGTCAGCATCCGGGGCCGCAACCATTCCTATGCTCCGTGGACGGATCCGGCCGTTCGCCGCCAGGAACTGCTGCGCGTGCTCCGTGGCTGCCGGCCAGGAGCATGGTACGCTACCCGTGATCTCCTCGACCATGCTGCCGCCACCGCTGCGGTCGACACGCTCCTGAGCACCACCGACCTGGTGCGCATCGGCAGGGATTACGATGGCTCCATGGACAACCTGGGCGAGGCCGGGCTGGACCTGATCCGGGATGCGTGGATGCGCATGGCCCTGTTCGCCTATCTCACCCCCCTGGGGGTGATCGAGATCGCGGTCGGGGATCCGGAGCCCATCCCGCCAGCGATCCGGGCGCTCACCCGGGACGTCGATGACTTCCCCACCTCCCTGTCGCCCGCTGATACGATGACGGCGGTGCGCCTCACCCCGCTGGGTCTGTGGCTGCTCGGTCTCGGTCCGGAGCCCACCAGGGCGACGGGGGAGCCGGGCGGTTGGCGCATCCAGGCGGACGGGACCGTCGTCGCCCTGGGACAGCGCGTCGGTCCCCGCGAGCGGCTCCTGCTCGATGCCGTCGGCAAGCACCAGGACGAGCGCACGTGGCGCATCGAACGCGCCTCCCTGATCGCGGCCATCGCCGGCGGCCGGACGGCCGCCGCGCTGCGGGAACAGCTCGAGTCCCTCTCCCGGACAGCCCTCCCCGATGCGCTGGTGCGTCTCCTCGAGGATGCCAATCGCCGCGCAACCGCGATCGTCATCCATGGCCCCGTGGTCCTGCTCACGGTGTCCGATCGGACCGCTGCCGAACAGCTCATCCATGACCGCGCCACCGCGTCGCTATGCCGGAGCTTTGGCGACGGGGTCATCGCCGTGACTCCCGGCAATCTCAATGAACTGCGCCGAGCCGCCCGCAAGCTCGCCTGGCACATACCTGCGTATGACAGCTGACGGGCATCACCGATGCCCGATGCTATCGTCCATCACCAAGACCATCCGATGCCCAACCATGCGAACCGCAAGCGACGCACCACCTCACGCGCCGGGCGGGCGCGTGCTCGGCCTGGGTCGATCGAGACTTTGAATGCGCTCATCGAGGAGGCAACCGTCGACGCCTATGGCGACGAGCAGCAGATCGGTGGTTTCCACAGCTGCCTGGAGGAACGGTTGGAGGTCCCCTTCGCCACGGTCGTGCTGGGCATACCGGTGCAGGTGACCGGTATCGATTACGACGAGGCAGGACTGCTGGTCGCTACCTGCATCAGGGGGAAGCTGGTCCAGCGCATCTCGCTGCTTGAGCTTCCACTACCCGAGCCTCCACCCCCCGGGCACGAATGGATCGCCGCCTATCGACACTGGAGTCGCGGCAGAGGATGACCCTCAGTGGTGGCGACCGTGGATCGGCAGGAGACCCCGGTCAGGCGTCAGTCGGGCCGGTCGGGGATCAGGCGATGCCGTCAACGATGGCATAGTGGTAACCCTGCTCGCACAGGAACCGTTGGCGGTTCAGGGCGAAATCCTGCTCGATGGTATCGGCACTGACCAGCGTGTAGAAATGGGCGACGTTGTCACCGGGCTTGGGCCGCAGCAGCCGGCCGAGGCGCTGGGCCTCCTCTTGGCGGCTGCCGAAACTGCCACTGACTTCGATGGCGAGCGCAGCATCCGGCAGGTCGACGGCGAAATTCGCCACCTTCGAGACCACCAGGGCACGGATGCGTCCGGCACGGAAGTCGGCGTACAGCGCATCGCGTCGTGGCTGCGGGGTGCTGCCGGTCAGCAGCGGCAGGTCCAATGAATCGGCAATGGCGCCGAGCTGATCCACATAGGTGCCGATGACCAGGGCAGGTGACGCAGGATGCCGAGCCAGCAGCACCCGGATGGCGTCAAGCTTGGCCGGATTCTCAGCGGCGGCACGCAGCTTGCGCCGGGGGTCCGCCTGGCAATAGGCAGCGAAGGCCGCACCGGTCAGCGGCAGACGCACCTCGGTGCAGCGTGCACTGGCGATCCAGCCCTGGGACTCCAGTTCGCGCCATGGGGAATCGTAGCGCTTCGGCCCGATCAGGGCGAACACCTCGGCCTCGCGCTGGTCTTCCCGTACCAGGGTGGCGGTCAGCCCCAGGCGTCGACGCGCCTGGACTCCCGCAGTGACCTGGAATATCGGCGCGGGGAGCTGGTGGACCTCGTCGTAGATGATCAAGCCCCAGTCGCGGCGCTGGAACAGATCGAGATGCGGGAAGCCGCCGGTGGCGGAATCGCGATGGGTGAGGATGTGGTAGGTGGCCACCGTGACCGGACGCAGATCCTTGACGGTGCCATCGAATGCGCCGATCTGATCCGGCGTCAAGGTGGTCTTGTCGAGCGCCTCGCTGATCCATTGCCGGACTGCAGTGGTCGAGGTGGTCAGGACCAGGGTGGCAGCGCCCACCTGGGCGGCGGCCGCCAGGCCGATCACCGTCTTGCCCGCTCCGCAGGCCAGGACCAGCACACCGGAGCCGCCCCGGGTGCTGCCGCCGGCCAGGAAGGCGTCCACCGCGGCATGCTGATAGTCGCGAAGCGCGAAGGGCGCGCCGCCAGGTAGCTCCTTCCGCATCGCCAGGCTCAGCGCTTCGCCCGGGGTGAACCCGGCCCGGTCATCGACCGGGTAGCCGGCCCTGGTCAAGGCCACCTTCAGTTTTCCTCGTTCGAGCAGGGGCACCTGGATGGCGCACGCGCTCAGCTGCTCGCCGAGATGGTGGTGGATGCCGGGCAGGGTGCGGATGTGGCCGGCGAGCGCTGCATCGCGGCACTGCAGCACCAGTCCATCGTCCAGGGGGGATCGTTCCAATGTCAGCTTGCCCCAACGGCCCGCCCATTCGTTCAGGCGCACGGTGATCGTCTCGGGCAGCGGGAAGCGCGAGAGCTCCGCCAGCATGCGCAGCGTGGCGCTGACGTCCTTGCCGATGGCGCAGGTGTTCCACACCGACAGGGCGGTGATGCGCCAGCTATGCACATGCTCGGGCGATTTGACCAGCTCGGCGCAGTGGGCCAGGCATTCGCGTGCATCCGCATAACGCGGATGATCGACTTCAACCAGGACGGTGAGGTCGCCCTGGATGATGAGCGGCCGGGATGGGTCGTTCATTCCGGGCAGCTCCAGCCCATCGCCCGGATGGCCTTGCGCGCGGCCTTCCAATCCGCGTTCCGGACCGCCAGCTGGTCCTTTTCAAGGCGGCGCAGGTACTTCCCGGTGCGGGGATCCCCCAGCAGCAGCTGCGCCAGCTCCTCCGGCACGTGGAAGGCGCGCCAGCTGCCGGCGTCGGTGATCGCGGTGAAGCGGCGCTGGGCATCGTCCATGAGGCGGCTGACCGCATCCGGGAGTGGTCCGGCCTGGGCCAGGAAGCCACGCAGATCATCCAGACGGCGGCCTTCCTCGCAGGCACGCAGCAGGCGATCGCGATCGATGCGCCAGGCGCGCTCAGTCTCGGACTGGAGCCAGCCGTCCAGGAGGATGCGATCGGAGACCGGGACGACACCGGTGGCCACCACGCTGCCATCGGCGTGCACGCGCAGACACGATGGCGCAGGAGGAGGAGCCGCGAAGGTATCACGGGAACCGAGGATGTAGGCACCCAGGTCCGTGACGCGGAATGCCCGCAGCCCATCATAGCGGCTGAGGAAATCCAGGTCATCGGCCCCCCACAGGCCACGGTAGTCCGGTGCGGCTCCCCATGGTGGGACCAGCGCCAGATCGACCACCCCAAGGGTCGCCAGATATTCCACCAGCACCACCGCGAGGTAGCGCATCTCCAGGATCTCCCAGCCATGACTGCCGTTAAAGCCCAGGTTGCCATAGCGCTTCTCGCTCAGGTAGAGCTCCCAGGGTGCGGCATCGCAGACCCGCAGCCGTTCATCGGCACCCTGCAGCCAGCGTCCGAAGTCGGCCAGCGCCACCCAGCGGCCTGGGGGCACCAGGCGCAGCTGATCGAGGATGATGGCCCGGCGATCAGCGGGATCCGAGAACGAGTCGGCACCGCGTCCGCTCTGGCCCTTGATCGCGTCGATGCGGCGGAATTCGTCCACATCGCTGGCCTTCGACCACCGCTCGCAGCAATCCCTGAGTGCGCAATGGGCGGGCATTGCCATCGCCGCGGTGCCTTCGGACGTCAGCTGCCGTCCACCGGCGGTCATGGGCGAGTAGCTGCAGGCGTACATCAGGGTCGGCCACGCCACCGGCCGGATCGGGCCGATCGCCTGCGAGGTGCCGCCGCTTCCAGGCAGGTCTGCCACCCCATCGTAGACGTCAGGCTCCGCAAGTACCGCCAGGATCGCGCGCTGACTGGACGAGGTGGGGAATCCGGCATCGGTGCAGCGCAGCGCGCCCGTCTCGGCCAAGCGCAGGACACCATGGAACTCCCGCAGGGCTATGGTGGCGGTGTGGATCAACCGCATCCCGGCTTCAGCGGGCGGATCGCCATCACAGCACCGTAGTGGCGGCCTAGGCGGAGCCGTGAGCAGGGCCTTGAGCGGCTCGACCAGGGCAGGAATTACCTCCCTGGTGTCGCCAATCAGCACGCAGACCAGCAGGCGGACGCCATCGTTGCCCGAGCGGTCGACACCCGGATGCCGGGGATCCCTCTCGGCAGGGCGCAGGGTGACCCCGAAGCGGCTCTTCAGGCGCACTGGATCGATATAACCCTTGTGATGCACGGCATCGGCGAGCGCGAGCCGCTCGCTCTCATTCATGCGCGCAATGGTCTGCGCGAGGCCGTCCCCGTGCAGTTGGCGCGCGACGAGATCGGCAAGATCCCCTTGGCGGGTGGGCAGATTCTTCTGCCCAAGCATATAGGCGAGGCTTCTGAGCTCCTTGGCGGTACGTAGCGCGAAGCTGTCGATCAGCTCAGGGAGGCTCATGGGTGGGCGATTGTTCGCTCCTGATCGTGTGCGCAACCTGGGATATCGTGCCTGCCGCTCGCCCAGAGGCTCCGAGGGGAGGGTCGCCTGCCACTGCCTGGCTGGTCGATCGAGCCGGGTGCTCGAGGGCCTCGGGATGCTGATTGGCGAAGCTCTGCGGATGCCCGGCGGGATACGTCATGGTGTCCTCCATCGCGGGGCTGATGGCATGGGCGGCAGAAACCGTGGTCGGTGTGATCATCGCCGCCGATGATGACCCCTCATCGACGGACAGCAGCCGACCCGTCTGCTGGTCATCTCTTCCGTCGGGATTGTAGTACCGGTCCAGCGCTTCGTACTCCTCCATCTGCCACATGGCGATCGGATCGCCGGCAATGAGGTCCAAGACATCCAAGCAGTGCCGCGTGGTGGTGGAAGGCCGCGGTCGTGGTGTGACGCCCTGGCGTGCGAGCCGCTGTGCGTCGACCAGACGCGCCTCGGGGATGGAGACTCCGAGCAGGCGCAATTCCAGGATGGCGCACAGGCGATCGGTACCGAACCACCTGCTGTATCCGCGAACGAGATCCTTGCCACGGTAGGTTGGCATCCATGTCTTCGCCTGCTGAAGACGCCCTTCTCGTTTCAGGCGACGGCGTCGTGGGCAGGGCATGTTCCGCATCCTGTGTGACGCGAGCTGAAGGGAAGCCGCCGCTGACGCAGCGACCCCTGCTACAGAACCGTGCCCCGGGGTGAATGCAGCCAGCCCGACGTCACTGCGGCTTCGTTGCCACCGGGTTCGATCCGTTGTGATCACCACCAGGGGGGCGCTGCCGCCCATCCGGCGGTCCCTTCCGGACTGCGACGTTGCCCATGGTCGCATGGTCTGATCGCTTGCTTCGCTTTCTGCTTCGGCTCCAATCGGCAGGAACCTGAAGCGGGACAGCGAAAGACCATGAACGGAGTACCCGACGACGCCAATCTGGATGTCCTGCAGCATATCGAACAGGGCTTGGCAGTAGCCTACAAGTCCGACCCGGCATTGACCGACAGCAGAGTCATGCTGTCCCTCGGAAAGGCAAAGGCGGCGATCAAGCAGCGCTTTGGCTATGGCAAAGGGCTGAGCATCCAGCCCGATAGCCCCACCGAGGCGACCATCATCGACACGATGGTCGGCATCGGCATGGACAGGATCGGTACCGGCGGCACGTTGACGCTCGATGACTATGTCAAATGCCTCGACAAGGTGTCGCGGTCGGTGGATACCCATCGAGCCTATGGCATCCGCGGCTATTTCGACTTTATCAGGCGCTTCGCCGTTTGACGACGGCAATCCCCTCTGCGACAGGTGCAGCTGGTCGCGGCGTCACGATCTGCTTGCTGACGAATGGATCATCGTCGGAAGATCCATCTCGCCGGCTTCGCTGTGCGAATGATCCCCTGCATGCGCTTCCTCGGTCGAGTGAACTGCGCCTGCGCGGGCCGCGGATGCGGACCTCGGCCTACCGCTTCAGAAACCGATGCCGTAGGCCAGCGCCCAGCGCCACTCGTGCGTGCGCTCATCACGGTAGACGCCAGGTGTCAGCGACAGGCCGGCCACCACCAGCATGCCCTCGACACCGAGGTAGGTCTGCTTGTCGCGATTCACCCCATACAGCGCCTCCACGCGATGGGCACCGTCGCTCCAGCGGTCGATGATCACCGCGCGCGCACCGATACCGCCATTGATCTCGTCATCGCCCCGGTGGCCGAGCAGCGACAGCATCAGCCAGTGCTTCTTGGGGTCAGTCAGGTAGATGGCACCGAGCCCATAGCGCATCCCTGACAGCCCGGCGGAGGCGTCGATGAAGGGGTGGAGATGGGTATTGTCGAGGAATTCGATGGTGACGGTCAGATCCAAGCCGATCAGGCCGCCCAGCTGGGCACCGGAAATGGTCATGGAGGTGTGGTCCGGAATCACATGGCTGAAGTCGCCCTCCGCATTCAGGGCCAGGAGGTCGTCCGGGGCCGGTTCCGCAGCGCACCAGGAAGCTGAGGCCACGACCAGCAGCAGACAGAGCGCGCACAATCCCGGACCGGTCCAGGTCGGCCAGATCAGGGCTTCAACCGTTATGCCCGTGGAGCGTCGCATGCCGGGAGGTCGTACTTGCATGGGCCGGGCCGGGCAAGGCGCAATCACAGGACGACCTGCGTACGCGGATCCCAACTGGCGCTGCGGCCCACCATCGCTAGATCAGCCTCGTCGCCTCCCCTGCATGCCGTTCACGCCCGCTGCGGGTACGGACCTCGGGGATGGACCGGAACCGTTGCCATGGGGCATGTGCATGCGCATGGCGATCGCCCTGTGGCTGTACTGGCCCCTCACTTCATCCGCACCGGTGCTGGCCAATGCGGATGACGCCGAGCCCTTCGTCCGGACCGCGCCGGCATCCCTGCCCGATCCTACCGCCACACTCGACGCAGCCGAGTACGCCCAGCTGATGGCGGCAGTAGTGGCGACGGTCGACGTCGCCGAACTGAAGCGCTCGGGCATGCCCGCTGCCGGATTGGAGATCATCAAGGTCAAACCGGGCACCCAGGCCAAGACCTTGGGCATCATGGCCGGCGACATCATCGTCGCCGTCGAAGATGGGAATCCGCGGTTCCAACAGGACTTCTCCGCCGCGCGCGACAAAGGCCCGGACACGCTCGAGCCCTGGGACCCCACTCATGGCACCCATCGCCTCGTCCTCGAGAGTGGACTGCTCGGCATCACCTGTGGCGCCGTGTGGCATCCGGAAGTGGGGTACCTGCGCATGGCGCATCGTTCGGCGTTGTGGCACCGCGAGGTGGGGCGGCGGCACCCTCGTTCAGGAGCGACCCCGAACTCGCCGCCTTGGCCCAGGCCAAGGCCCACGGCTACGACGGCATCTCTCTGCGCACCCTGCCGGATTGCGCCAGCTTCCATGCGAGACGGTTCGCAGATGCGCTGGCGCTCGGCGAGGCGAGCACGCGGTCGCTGCCGACCGGCGAACGGGCCGAATCGATCTGCGCCATGTACGCAGTACGCATCGGCATTGCGCGGCTTCACGCTGCCGGAAGCGCAATCGATCCTCGCGCGACCATCGTCGCGGCCACAGGTCCCGCTGCAGTGTCCGTGTCCAGACGTGGCACGTGGCGCCGAAGCGGCACCACCAACGAAAGAAGCGGCATTTCGCCCGATTCCTGCATTATGCAGGGTCCGTGCAGCGTGCAGCGGACCCGACAAAGGATTGTACAAAAAGCTTGTCCCGATCCCGCCGGCGGGCATAATGAGCAGATCAGTATGTCGCTCGCCCCTGCACAACTTGCCGTACAAACCGCGAACTTCGTCAGTTCCCGCGCCCTCCATGTCGCGGTGGCCGAGCGCAATCGGCGGCTGTTGGGGACCGATAGCCCGGAAGCCCGTGCGCGATCCGAGCAGTTCGACCAGGCGGTGCGCGATGAGCTGCACCGGCTCTTCTTCGACATCGACGAGACCGACTGAGCCAGGTGCCGCGCGCAGCGCTGCGCGCGGCCTCCCCACCGCCCCACGTCCCTCGGCAGCACGCCCATGCGCACTGTCGACGGGGTGGTGGGTGATCGTCGTCCGCTCATCCGGGAGAGAACGTTGACAATTCGTTTGACTACGAATGATTCATGTCTAAATGATGGCATGGCTCGCAAATCGTCGACGACGACTCCGCCGATGACCGCGGCCAACCCCTGTTCGCTCGCCATCCTGCGCTCGGTGCGCCGCATCCAGCGGCGCATCGAACTGGCCTCCTACGAACTCGAATCCCAATACGCCATCACCGCTCCGCAGCTGCTGTGCCTGCGCGCCATCGTCCTCCACGGTCCGCTGACCCAGAGCGAACTGAGCCGTGAAGTCCACCTCAGCGCGAGCACCCTGGTCGGCGTCCTCGACCGGCTCGAGGCCAAGAGCCTGGTGACGCGCACGCGCGACCGCATCGATAGGCGGCGGATCTACGTCGAAGCCACGACCCTGGGCGAGGTGCGCGAGCGCCACTCGCCCGAGCCGCTCCAGGCCCATCTCGAGCGCCAGCTCGAGACCTTGAGTGCCAGCCGGCAGAAGGCCATCGCCGATGCGCTCGATCACCTCGTCATCCTGCTCGAAGCCCAGCACATCGAAGCGCCTCCCGTCCTCGGCAGTGGTCCCATCCCCAAACCCTCCAGCCTGGAAGGACGCGATGTCTAGAGGGCGGATGCCTGGCGACCCGCCTGCATGCCGTGCTCGATGCCGTCCGCCTTCCAGCATCCCGTTGCCCAAGCACCTATGTCATTCATCTCCTCCGCTCCGACCACCGTCCATGCGCCTGCCGCCGGTGGCCCGCAGGCGACGGTCCGGCTGCTGGTCGGCGGGCAGGCGAGCCCGCAGCTCCCGGACGGCCCAGGCCATGCGATCGATGCCCTGGTGGCCGGCGCATCAACCCGCCGGCTGCTCTCCCAGCTGCCGACCAGCGAGCGCTCGACCACCGTCCTGCTGCTGGTCGAAGCCGCCTCCGCCGCGCTGAGCCAGACCATCTTGGAGCGCCTGACCGAGATCATCCCCATCGTGGCATCCGACAGCACCGTGGTGTCGGCGACCGCCACCACGGTGCTGAGCCGCATCATCGCCCAGATCCCCGAAGGACCAGAGGACCTGCATATCTCCGCGGCGGCGATCACCTGGCCGCGCCTGCGCGTGCTCTACACCGGGGCCAACCGCCATGTCCTGATACGGGGCAATGGCCACAGTGCGATGGTCCTGACCCCGCGCGCAGTCCACAGTCCGGCGCTGGTGACCAGTTCCCTGGTGCCCGGCGACTGGGTGGTGCTCCTGGCGCGCACCACCAGCGACGCCATCCACCTCTCCGGCACCGGCCTGGCGGTGCGCGATGCGGTATCCCCGCACTCGGTGTGCACCAAGCTGGTCTCCAGTGCGGCGCATGACGATCCCAGCTCGCACCACGCCGTGGTGGCGCTGGCGGTGCGGTGATGCGGCCACCTCCCGCCATGACCTCCGCTCGCCACATCTCCTGATCAGGCAGACCCATGGATGGCATCCCCCTCCCGCTGTGGACTCTGGTCGGCGAGCACCTCCATGAGGTGCTCATGCGCTCGGCCGAGCACCTGGCGCTGTGCAGCGGTGCGCTCGCGGCCGCCTGCCTCCTGGGCATCCCTGCCGGCATCGAACTCGCCCGCCGACCGCGCCTCGCCGAGCGCATCCGTGCGGCCAGCGCGGCCATCCACGTGGTTCCCAGCCTAGCGCTCCTGGCGGTGCTGGTGGTCGCGCTCGGCCGCCTGGGCGATGGTGCCATCCTCGTCGTCCTGACCGGCTCTGCGCTGATCCCGATCGCCCGCAGCACCATCGCCGGAATCTCCACCACCCCGATGCTCGCTCCGGGCGCTGGCGCCCCTCCACTCGCCTGCGCCACCCACGAGATCAGCTGGGACGGGGGGCTCCCGCTCGCGCCGCAGGCGCTGGTGGGCGGACTGCGCACCGCCACCACCTGGACCATCGGCTGTGCGACCCTGTGCGCGCTGGTCGGCGGTGGCGGCCTGGGCGTGTTCATCGTCCGCGGCCTGGCCAGCGGCCAAGGCGGCCTGATCCTGCTGGGCGCCGTGCCGGTGGCGGCGCTGGCACTGGCCTGCGATGCGGCCTTCCGCCACCTGCTGCGGCGGCTCGATGGCGGCCAGCCACGCCCCCCCGCGACCGAGACCACCGAGACGGCCCTGGTCGACCCCATCATCGTCGATGACCCGGCTGCGGCCGGGGCAGCGACCCCATGAGCCCCTCCCCATGCTGACCCCACGACAGGTGATTCTCGGAGCGCTCGCCTCGGTGGTGCTGCTGGCGGCCTCCTGCTGGACGCTGCGCGTGCTCGAACGCGACGCGGTGGTGGTCATCGGCTGCCTGCCCTCCACCCAATCCCGCCTGCTCGCCGAGATCCTGGCGGCAGCCATCACGCGCAGCACCGGCCGCTCGGTAGCCACCCGCACGTGCGCGAGCACCGGGGAATGCTTCACCGACCTGCATGCCGATGCGGTCCAGCTGGTGCCGGTCTCGACCGGTCCGCTGCTGAGCGAGATCTTCGGCTTGGCACCGGAAGCAGATCCGCAGCAGGCCTGGTCCGAGATCGCCGAACGCACCCGCCAGGACACCTGGCTGGCGGTCGGGCCTCCACTGGGGCTGGACGATCGCATGTCGCTGGCCATGCGCCGCGAGCAGGCGGACCGCCTTGGCATCCGCACCATCAGCGACCTGCTGATGCACCGTGACCTGCGTCTGGGCGGCGAGCGCGCCTTCCTCGAACGCCCCGATGGATGGCCGGGACTGGTGCACCTCTACCGGTTGCGGCCGGCGCATCCGGCGGTGGCGCTGCAGCCGGCGCAACTGCTGCGCGCGCTGCATCAAGGCCAGGTCGACCTCGTCGCCATTCCGTGCACTGATCCGGCGCTGGCCGCCGACGATGCCCGGGCGCTGATCGACGACCGCGCCTTCTTTCCCGCCGATGCCGCGGCGCTGATGATGCGCCGCGACCTGGTCGACAGCGACCCGGCCATCGCCCAGGCGGTGGCGGAGCTGGAGGGCCGCATCGACGACCGCGCGATGAGCCAGCTGAACGCCGAAGTCGACATCGCCGGCCGCCCGGTCGCCGTGGTGGCCCGGGATTTCGTCCGCCATCTGACGCGGCAATGATCGCCCGGTGCCGTGCGACGTGGAGCTGGGTGCTCGCCCAGCCGACCGGACGCTGGCTGGTGCTCGGCGGGCTGGTGGGCCTGGCGACCGGCGTGGTCGGCTCGATCTTCCAGATCACCACCGACAGCCTCGCCCGCTTGGTGCTCGGCCGCTTCGCGGGAGTCGATCCGGAGCTGGTGGTGCAGGAGCGCACCGCGGATGCGGCGACCGTGGCGGCGACCCCGTGGCTGCTGCCGCTGGTGATGGCGGCCGGCGGCCTGGCCGCGGGCCTGGTATGCCATCACCTGGCACGCGCCGCTCGGGGCGGCGGCACCGGCGCGGCGGTGGCGGCCTTCCACGAGCATCGCGGGCGCATCCCGGCGCGCCTGACCTGGGTCAAGTGGTGCGCCTCGGTGCTGACCCTCGGCACCGGCGGCAGCGGTGGTCGGGAAGGGCCGATCTCCCTGGTGGGTGCCGGTCTGGGGAGCCTGCTGGCCGAGCGCCTGCAGCTCACTGCGCGCGACCGGCGCATCCTCCTGGTCGCCGGCATCGCTGGCGGCATCGCCGCGGTCTTCCGAGCACCCTTGACCGCCGCCATCTATGCCATCGAGGTGCTCTATGCCGGGCCCGATCTCGAGACCGCGGCGCTCATCCCCTGCTTCATCGCTGCCGCGACCGGTTACGTCAGCGGCACCATGGGCACCGATCTCCTGCTCCCGCTGATCGGCAGCGCGCCGTCGGCTGCCTCGACGCTGTTTCAGCCCATCGGACTGTCCTTCCATCCCGCTGACTGGCTTCAGCTGATCGGCTACACCGCCGTTGCCACCATCAGCGTGCTCGCAGCGTGGATCTTCAGCAGCCTGCTGCGGCTGGTCCGCCATGCCTGCGAGCGCGCCAGCGAGCGGCCCTGGCTGGCTCCAGCGGTGGGTGCCGGACTGGCGGGCGCGACCGCGCTGGCCATGGTCGGCCTGGCGCGCTGGGCGGTGCCGGGGGCGGACATCGGCACCATCGCCCTCTCGACGGTGGGCAGCGGCTATGGCGCGCTGCACTGGCTCTTCGCCGGTGGCAGCGACACCCTGCCGCCGCTGGTGCTGGCGCTGGTGCTGGTCACCCTGGCGCTGGCGCGCGCGCTGGCCACGGCACTGACAGTCGGCTCAGGCGGCTCGGGCGGGCTGTTCGGCCCGTCCCTGGTCATCGGCGGCTGTGCGGGCGGAGCGATGGGGGCGCTGATCGCGCACACCGGCATCGCCCCGCCGGTGCCCGCGTGCGTGCTCATGGGCATGGCGGCGGTGCTGTCCGCCACCCATCGCACGCCGGTGGCGGCGCTGCTGATGGTCGGCGAGATCGCCGGCACCTGGTTGCTGCTGCTGCCTGCGATGTGGGTCAGCGGCCTGGCCTTCCTGCTCGGACGCTCGACATCGGTGGTGGCCGGCCAGGTGGAGAGCCAGACGCACAGCGCCGCCCACCGCAGCCATCACTTCGCCGATCCGCTGCGCACTGCGCGCGTACGCGACCTCCTGGGCCAGCCGCATGCCTGGACCACGCTGCGTCCCGAACAGCCCCTCGGCGAGATCCGCCACGCGCTGCAACGCGCTGCTCACGATGCCCTGCCGGTGATCGGGAACGACGGCGCCTTCCTGGGCGTGGTCGAACGCAGCGAGGTCACCCACCTGCCCGATGATGCGCACCTCGACCAGCTGGTGATCGCCCTCGAGCTCGCCAGCGGGGCCGGCGTCACCCTGCATCCCGACGAGGGCCTGGACCACGCGCTGAGCCGACTGCACGCGCACCAGGTGCAGGAGATGGCGGTGGTCGACGCCGATGGCCGCTTCCTCGGCATGGTCGGCCTGGCCCAGCTGGCCTCGGCATACCGCACTGCGGTCGATCGCATCGAGCAGGATCGCGCGTCCGAGGAGTCGCTTGCCAGCGAAATGGCCGCGCGCCCGCGCGGAGCCACCACCGAGCACCGCGACCGCGCGCATACGCTCGCGGATTGAAGCGGCCTGCTGCACCCGGCGCCTCAAGGCTCAGCAGAGTCCGAAGCTGATGATGCCGCTGAAGATGCCGATGATCTCAGCCAGCACGTACCCGACCACGATGCCGATGAGCACCAGCAGCGTCCTGACGATGGCGAGCCCGATGCTCATGAGCGGGGACGGCTGGCCCAGGAGCGTTCGGGCGGACGTGCGCAGCGGTGTCCGACGTCGACCGTGCGGCGGTGGAGCGCTGGCGGGCAGAGCGGTCATGGCGATGCCCCCGCCGGTGCCGCACGCGCAGCGATGCGCGCCTGCAGCGCCTCCCGGAGATCATCGGCCGCATGCCCGGTCGACTGCACCAGGTCGAGGATGGTGGCGAGATCCGGCCCGTGCGGATCGGAGGCGAGCGCGAGCGCATAGGTGCGGGCGGCGCGGTTGCCGGTGCGGCAGTACAGCAGCGCGGGCTTGGGCGACTGCGCCAGCGCCTGCTGCAGCGCGGTCACCGCCTCATCCGGGATCGCGCCGTGCGCGACGGGGATGTAGGCGAAGTGCAGACCGCTGCCTTCGACCCGCGCCTGCATCTGACGGGACTCTGGTTGACCAGCTTCTTCGTTGTCCGGCCGGATGTCGATCACGGTCCTGATGCCGGAATGGATCAGAAAGGGCAGGTTGCCGAACGTGATCTGCTTGGTGACCAGGACGTCGGCGCCCATGGGACGCAGCACGGGGGCTCGTGTCCGGTGATCCGTCATGCCGAGGACGATCAGGAAGACCACGGAACTCACCATGACGGTGGTCACGAACAGCCTGGCATGGGAGAGCGTCCGCGGCTTGCGCTGCACG
Organism: Planctomycetota bacterium; assembly: GCA_003136555.1. Taxonomy (GTDB): domain Bacteria; phylum Planctomycetota; class UBA11346; order UBA11346; family UBA11346; genus BOG-1363. Next base: position 27,194 of record PLEW01000122.1, read on the forward strand.
ATGTCCGTCTCCTGGGTCCGTCCGCCGGAGTCGCCTCCCGGCGGACATGTGCACGCTGACGTGTCCAGATCCTGTCGCTGGGCGCAGTGGGCGAACGGGAGTTCTGCTGCGGCGCTCCCCACGACTGTACCTCAGTGCCCAGCGCGCGGCAGGTCGCCATCGTCTGCCTGGACTGCGGATGCTGGTACACTGCCGGCGAGCCATGGTCTCCCGCCGGGGTCACCTGGGATCGGACCCGCGATCTGGATCCTCGCTGGCCATGCAACTGATTACCTATGAAGCAGTTGGCGATTGCCACGAGCACCTCCATAGACGCGGGATATGCGCCTGTCTGCTCCACCAGCGGCTGTCGAGGGATGCCCCTGGACTGCTGCTCCCCCTCAGGACAGACCGGTGGGATGGTCTGGACGGCAGCACCCGCTGGGGCCAGGACAGGTCGCGGTGGCAGACGGACGCTCGGCACAGCCTGCGGCGACGAACGACCTCTACTCCAGGGCTGTGCACGCAACCGCCTCATGATACAGTAGATGCGCTGTCGCCGCCGGTGTAGGAGAACCCCACATGGTGGTTGCTAGACTTGGGGTCATCATCCTCGCAGGAGCACCCCATGTTAACCCCACTGCGCATCATCCTGGTCACCGCCATCACCTGCTGCTTCGCGTCAGCAGGAACGACCGGTACCACCGATACGACCACTGGAACTGGTACCGGCACCGGCACCACCAACAGCACGCCGCATCATCACCATCACCATCATCATCACCACTGGAAGCATCACCACCATCACCATCACCACCACCACCATTTCCAGCCTGCCGCGACCGGCAGCACGACTGGTGGTTCGACGGGCAGCACATCGGGCAGCTCGACTTCCACCTCGCACTGAGCGCAGGCGTGATGGCGCATCCAGGACGGACACGTGCCTCCTGGATGCGCGGCTGATCCCTGCACCAGTCTTCACCACCGGCCAGCTGTGCTCCCGGTCTGACTGCTGAATTGGTGCAGGGTGATGCCGTTCTCCAGGACCAGGATGTTCCCTCAGGAGTGGTGATGCGCGTCCGTCTATCACCCCGTCCCCTTCTTCATGCCTGCCTGGCGGTGCTGTTGGCCGGGGCCGGCCTCGCACCGTCACTGATCGCCGAGGAGGAACTGCACCTCGACAGCGGCATGATCGTCGTCGGTGACGTGATCAGCGAGACCCCGGATACGGTGGTGCTGCGCACCCAGGCGCTGATCCGCCATACGCCGCTCGCGGCCACCCTGACCTACCGTCGCGATCAGATCGACAGCCGTCGCACGGTCCCCTCCTTCCACGACCAGTACCTCGCACGCGCACCGCTCTCCCCCGACACCGTCGAGGGCCATCTGGCGCTCGCACGCTGGTGCATGGACTGCTGCCTGGTCCCGGAGGCGCTGGAGAATGCCCAGCGCGCCGAGGCGCTCGACAGCTACAACCAGGTCGTCGCCCAGCTGTTCAAGGATCTCGGGTACGTCAAGGACCAGGGCCACTGGGTCTCGGTCGATGACGCCGGATACAAGGCCAGTCATGGCGCCGCGCTCGCCACCGCGGCGAGCGTCCCGCCGGCATCGTCCGCAGCGACCGCGACACCCCCCATGGTGGCCGCGCGGCGGCCGCTCGCGCCCAGCCCGGCCCTCCCCGCCCGCGATGTCAGCGCAGCGCATCCGGCCCAGCCCGCCGGTGCGGCCAGCGACGCCGATACCGCGACACCGGTGGCCGTCAGCGCCATCCCGGCGGGCGTCCTGGCGGTCATGTCCGCCGCCGCTGCCGGGCATCCGCTCAGCGATTACATCAGCGATACCGAGGACGGCCACCTGGTCTACAGCGCCGAATTCACCCGTGCCGATGGCATCGCCATGGAAGTGACGGTGACCAAGGAGGGCGCCCTGGTCGATGTCTCGCCTGAGGCCGACGAGGCGCCGACGGGCGCTGCCGGCTCATCCGGGAGCCCCGCACGGGTGACGGGCGCGCCCGCCACTGCGGCGGCCGGCGCGGACGTCGAGATCACCGCCCGCGCGGTCCCCGCCATCGTGCTCGCCGCCATGACCAAGGCCGCCGGCGGCGCGCCGGTCAGCGATTACGTCCGCTCGGTCGACGACGGCGAGGTGGTCTTCAGCGCCGAGTTCACCAACGCCGCGGGAACGGTCATGGAGATCACCGTCGGCCGGGATGGAACGGTACTGGATCTCTCCCCCGAAGCCGCCGATGAGGCGCCCAGCTCCAATAGCCGGCGCTAGCCGCCGCTGACACGCTGATCTCCCCCTGCGTACCGCACGCCTGGGATGCCAGTGGCGAGCGGCCGGTGATGCCCCTCCGCGCACACCGGCGTGAACGTATCCTTCGTTCCACCGTTCACCCCCGTACATCAGCCCTGAGGTATGCAGCGCTCGCGTCGGGACCAGCGACGCCTAAGAACCATGGTCCTGGACCGTGGTCAGGGTGTCATACCACACCAGCCGACGATCGGACCCTGGATGGCATTCCGCACCGCGACACCCGTCCAGCTGATCCTGCTCGCGGCAGGCATCTCCATGAGCTGCGCCCTGGTGGGCATCGTCGTGATGATCCTGACCAGTCATGGCCCGCCAGCGTCCGCGGACACCCTCCAGCAGCAGATCCCGCGACCTGAGCCCAGTGCCCTGGCAGGACCAGCCCCCGGTGCGCCTGCCCCCGCGCGCGCGCCTGAGGACACTGATGAGCGTCCCCATGCGGGCGCATTCGGTGGCGTGGTCGGTCAGGACATCCTGAAAAGCGCGACGCACATCGTCCTCTATCGCCTCTACGGGGAACGCGACATCACCGATGCGCAAGGACACTATATGGAATTCGATGTCAACGACACGGTCGGCGAGCCCGTCACCCTCAACCCTCATTCCACCGCCGAGGTCCGCCGACTGTTCACCACTCCCGAGAGCGTCACGCGGGCGGTGAAGGGCTGCGATCCCCAATATGGGGTGAAGTTCCGCTTCGACAGTCCGGCAGGATCTGCAGAGATCGTGGTCTGCTTCGGGTGCGGCGAAGCCGCCATGATCCTCCAGGGACGCTGGATCGATGAGGTGGACATCGATCCGATGCGCGAGGCCTTGGCCACCGTGGTCAAGCGCCTGCTGCCCCGCGATGCTGTCATCCAGAGCCTGCGCTGACCAGGACGAGCATGGGCTACCGGAACCCCAACGCACCTGCCCGGTGCCAGTGCGTCGTTGACAGCATACCGACTCGTCGGCATGTGATGCCCGTCATGGAAAGCGATGCCCGGCATGCATCGACGACCAGGCTCCTGGACGCGGCACTGCATGTCATCCGGGCCACGGGCTCTGCCGCGACGACGGTCGATGACATCTGCCGCACAGCAGGGGTCACCAAGGGGAGCTTCTGTCACCACGTCGCCACCAAGGATGCGCTGGCACTGGCCGCGGCTGCGCATTTCTCGGCGCGCTCAGACGGCGTCTTCACCACCGCACCGTGCCGCTCCATGCCCGATCCGCTGGATCGCCTGCTCGGCGACGTCGCCTTCCGTGGTGAGAGCCTGCATGGCGGACTGCCCGACTACACCTGCCTGCCGGGCACCCTCGTCCAGGAAACCTACGCCACCCACCCGGATATCCTCGCCGCATGCGATTCCGGCATGTCTGGGCATATCGCCGCATTGACCAGCGATGTCGAAGCCGCACAAAGGCTCTGCGCGCCGACGGCCACCTGGAGCGAGGAGAGCGTGGGCTACGTCATCCAGGCGATCCTGCAGGGCGCGTTCATGGTCGCCAAGGCGAAGCAGGACCCCGCGGTCGTGCATGAGAGCCTGGCCCATCTCGCCCGCTATCTCGAGTCCCTCCTACCTCGACCACCCACCACCAGATGACAGGAATCCCCATGACCACCATCACCGTTGAAGCGACCATTGCAGCCCCCCTTGCCGCGGTCTGGGACGCCTGGAATACGCCGGAAGACATCAAGCAATGGAATGCGGCGTCTGACGATTGGCACACCACGAGATCCCAGGTGGATCTGCGGGTTGGCGGGACCTTCTCATCGCGCATGGAGGCCAAGAATGGCAGCATGGGCTTCGATTTCGCCGGAACGTATACCAAGGTCGTCGAGCATGCCTTGATCGAGTGCGCTTTCGGCGGCCGCGTGCTGGTGGTCGAATTCATCTCCGGCAGCGATGGTGTGACGGTGCGCGAAACCTTTGACGCCGAGTCGACGTATCCCATCGAGCAGCAGCGGGGCGGCTGGCAGTCCATCCTGAACAATTTCAAGACGCATGTCGAGTCGCGCCATCGCCTGGCTGCCGGCCGGACGACCTCCGCTCCGTGACTCCCGGCTCCAGGTCAGCGACGGGCTGATACCGCTCGCCCGGGCGCATCGCGGTGCAGGGGCGCCGATGCCGGTGGCTGGTGCTGGTCCAGATGAGCATCGGACGGCCAGCATCGGCGGACATCGCCCTCTGCTCTGTTCGGCATCGTCGCAGGCTGAGGCGTCGCCGTCCAGCAGGGCCGACAGGTCAGCTCGGCTGGACGGTACCGGAGTTCGTCGGCAGACCGCTGCTCACCGTGGAATTCAGCAGCGGCCGCCCTTGCTGGCAGTACCTCGCCGGAGCGGCGCCGACCACCCTGCGGAACAGCTTGTTGAAATGATGGGGATCGGGAACGCCCACATGGGTGCGCACCTCGGAGATCGTAAGCCTGGTCGTGTCGAAGAGCCACCTGGCCCTGTCGATGGTGCAGCGGTTGCGATAGGCGATCATGCTCTCGCCGTAGCGGAGGCGGAATGCCGCAGTCAGGCGATTATGGCTGACTGAGCAGCGGCGCGCCACCTCGGTCATCGCCAGATCGTGGCTTTCCGGATGGCGGAGGATCTCGGCGGCCTGCACGGTCGCACGCTGCATCCTCGTCAGCGACTGGATGCTGCCGGCAGCACCCGCCTGATCCTGCATGACGCCCGCCAGCCATGTTATGAATGAGGCCGCTCCCGTGCGCGCGGCATACATGAAGGCGTGCCGCTGATCGCCGCTGGCGGCCATCCAGTCCTGGGTGATGGCATTCAGCCTCCGCTGCGCTTCGAAGCGGTGGAGATCGAGCCGGCAGAGCACGGGCAGACGGACGGTCCCACCGCTGGGGTCTGGGATCCCCGGCAGCAGGCGCAGGCACCAATGGCTGCCCGGTCTCGGGAAATGGTAGCGGATGTCGGCATGCGCAGGGAAGAGGACGACGTCTCCAGGTTGGATGCTGAAGTCGTCGTCGCCGATGCGCACCATCGCCACATACGAAAAGAGCGTGACCATGAAGGTGTGATTGCGATGGTTCTCCCGGAAATGCTGGGCGGGATGGCTGAACCGGCCGCAGCCGAATACCGTCGGGGCCAGATCGATCGGCACCACCATGCTGGGAACGGTTGATTTCACACCAACAGGGTAGATTCCTCCGGATGGCGTTCAAGCATCCTGGCGTGACAAGATAGGGTTGCTGCCGCGACCGCTGGATGGCACTCCGCCCTCGACCCGATGATCACGGTGACGGGAGCCCATGGATCATTGTCTCACCTCCCTCTTCCCGCACTGGATGCGGATGGGATTGCTCTGGGGGGCGCTGGCGTGCGCGCTCCCGGTCAGCTTCGCCGCGGACATCGGTGATGGCTTGCGGGAGTGGCTGATCACCAATGCCGCATCCGGGATCGATGTCGGCGTGACGGCGCGCATCGCCGGGCAGGAATTCCCGTCCGCCACCATCCAGGAGGTCGACGCCAGTGGCGTGCGCCTCAGGGCCAGCGGCCTCAGCGCCACGGTGCCGTGGAAGGCATTCGATGCCGAGTCGATGTACCTGCTGACCTCGACCCTGCTCAAGCGCATGCCCGCCGGAGTGGCGGTGGAAGCGCTGCTCCTGGGTGCCAGGACCAGCCGACGCGACGATCCGCGCTTCCGGCAAGCACTCGATGATCTGCGCCAGCGCTCGCCAGCCGACGCGCACCAGGTCGACGTGATCATCGAGCAGGTTCGCCAGAGCATCTCCGCCGCCAGTGCCGCAGCGCCCGCGCGTCCGGTCACCCAGGCGAAGCCGAAGGCGGATCCGAGCCCGCTCGCCAACCAGGTTCCCTGGGACCTGCCGGGGCTCTCGGCGATGCGCCCCTCCAAGCACAAGGTGTTCGCGCATTATTTCCTGCCGTTCCCCGTCTCCATCGACAACCTGCCCCCGGCATCCGATTATTACGCGCGCAATTACCTGCTGCCCGAGGGCGAAAACGGGAAATTCGCCGCGCGCGGCGGGTTCCTCCGCGAGCGTCCCCTTCCGCGGGCGCCGGTCGCCGGTGCCGATTGGCGCCTGCACGACCTCATCTACGAAGCGCATCTGGCGCGTGACGCCGGACTCGACGGTTTCGTGGTCGACCTGCTCGGCGCCGATGATCATGAGGGCTCGGTGCGCCGTCTGCTCGATGCCGCGCAGGCCGTCGATCCGGATTTCAGGATCATGCTCATGCCGGATATGACCTCCGAGCTGCGCGCGAAGCCGGATCGGCTGGTGCCCCTGATCACGGAGATCGGCCATCATCCCGCCTGCTTCCGCCTGGCCGACGGCCGCCTGGTCGTCGCGCCCTATTGCGCCAACATCTTCCCGGTGGACTGGTGGCGGGAGCGTCTGAAGCAACTCGAATCCGCTGGCCTGCCCGTGGCCCTGGTGCCGCTGTTCCAGGGATGGACGGTCCCGGCCCCGTTGTTCGCACCCATCTCCTACGGCTTCTCCGAATGGGGGGGCAGGACGCCGATCGAGAGTCGCAGCATCGAGGCCACGGTCGCCACCATCCACCGATACGTCCCCGTATGGATGCAGCCGGTGGCGCCGCAGGACATGCGGCCGAAGGACGGCGCATTCCTGGAAGCCGCCGGCAGCCTGACCTTCCGCACCCAGTGGGAGAATGCGATCCGCGGCGGCGCCGACTGGGTGCAGCTGATCACCTGGAACGACTATTCGGAATGCACCGAGATCGCGCCTTCGACCGGCATCGGCTATGCGTTCTACGACCTGACGGCCTTCTACACGGCCTGGTTCAAGACCGGGGTCGTGCCAGCGATCAGGCAGGATGCCTTGATGGCCTTCCACCGCATCCAGCGCTCCGATGTGCGCCTGCGGCTGCAGAAGAGCCCCTGGATCAACCGCTTGGCCTCGGAGCCGACCCGTGATGAGATCGAACTCCTGGCATTCCTGACCGCACCTGGCGAGGTGGAGATCTCCATCGGCAGCGATGTCGTCCGAAGCCATGCCGAGGCGGGCCTGACCATCGTGCATGCACCGCTGCGCATCGGGACTCCGACCTTCACGCTGGCGCGCAATGGCAAATCGGTGATCGCGATGAGAAGCCCGTGGACGGTGGTCGCGGAGGCCGATTACCAGGACTTCCTCTACCATGCGGTGGTCAGCTACCGTTCCTCGAAATGATGACGATCCGTCGGCTGTCCGCGAGCGGGGAGGGCGGCGGGGGTCGCTGGTGCGGCCATGATCATCGGCCTGCCGGCGGCGATCCCCTGTGCCGGATGCAGCCATGCACCATCCGCCCCGCCTCCATCCAGCCTCCTGGGCGGAATCCGGTGACGCCTCCAGCATCCCGTGTGGTGATCAGATCGGCGAGCGTTCGCAGCGCGCGGTCATTGCGGCGTCCTCTTCGCCTTGCCGTCCTTGGGCAGATTCGCCAGCGGGATGCCATAGACGATCGAGCAGACGCCCGTCTGGTCGATCGGCACCGTCGCCTTCCTGTAGCTCTTGCCATCGGTCGACCAGGTGATCCCGCCCCAGCCGCAATCGACGGCGATGCCGGCTGGCGATACCGCCTTCGGGAGCTGCGGCGGATTGGCCACCGCCATCCAGTGCACGCCATCGGATGAGGTCTGCACGCCCTTCTTGCCGCGCAGGTAGAACAGCCCATCGCGGAAATGCAGGCAGCTGTCGTCGTGCTGGTCACCCGAGGTCCCGGTCAGGGTGAACTGGAGGCCATCGTTCGACAGGATCAGGGCGCCGGTCTTGGTGCAGGCGACGAAGCGCTTGTTGCCGAAATCGAGGCCGCACACATCGGCCTCCTCGCGCGTCATCGCCAATGGCGTGTCGCCATCCTTGCTGCCGCCGATCCAGCCGATGCGCGGCTGGTTGCCGGGCAGGGCGTAGTCGCCGGCGAACACGGCGGCGCCGTTGCCGGCCACCCAGCGGCGGAAGTAGGCGTTCTGCCAGCCGGGACCCGCATTGGGCAGGATCATCTTGGCCTCGGCCGCCTGCTTCCAGGTGATGCCATCCGCGGAGAGCTGGAAGTGGTCATCGAAGGCGGAAAGCAGACGGTCGCCGAGATCGATCACCACCGACACCCGCCATTTGTTGGTGACCACCTCGTCCCAATGCTTGCCGTCGACCGAGCGCAGGATGAATCCCTTCGGCGGACCGAAGGGTCCCCCTCCGCCGCCCCCGGCGGCATAGAACACCCCCGCGCGGTAGACGAGCGTGAAAATGACATTGCAGTCGTCGGCGTTCTTGTCCGACCAGCGCTCGGCAGTCCAGTTCTGCCCATCGATGGACCATCCGCGGAAGCCGCCGTAGCCGACGGCGACGAAGACGCCCTGGCCGGGGACCGGCTTGTCGGCAGGCGCTGCCCCGGCAGCGCTCGGCTGGGCGGCATGGAGCAGCGGGCCCATCAGGGCGAGGGCGACGGCGAGGTGCAGAGAGAGCGGGCGGATCATGGCATCCTTGTCGCAGAGCCTGGTACAGGCGACATCGATAGGCTGGTGGTCACCCGTCCGCCCCAGTGTCCGGTCACGTCATGCCGGGCAACCAGGATGCCGAGCGTCTCGGTGCCGTCGGCATCGCGACAACGCACCGCGACAATGAATGGCAACGAGGCGGCCACCATGTCAGCAATTTTAAACGTTTCAAAAGCGGCCGGCGTGGGGTCGGTTTAATTTTCATGTCATTTAATAACATATAGTTATGTACTATCCCAGGTGATCGAATCAGCGCTCCTGGCCAACCCCATTGCTGCGCCATGATCGGCCTCGCCGGTAGTCGTGGCGGTGATGCGCGGCAGATCCCGGGTATCCCGGGTCTGGACATCGGCTGGTGCGACGGCGGCGACGGGGGAACCGGCGCTGGGCTGCTCGCAGAAGCGGGCGCTGTGCGTCGCCGCTGCTGCGTCCAGGCCGATTGCCAGGACCGCGCCAGCGGTGCCGATCGACGCACGGATCGCCGCCGCATGGTCGCTCAGGCGCTTCCGGCTCCCGGAGCGAGCGCTACGACGTGATGCCTGATGGGAACAGGCAGATATTCACGCCCCGCATGATCCGCTGACCATCTGCGGATCCATCACCATGTCAGCACCTGCCTGCATGCGTGTGGCTGCGGTGCCTACGATGGCTCTGATCGCCCCTTGGACGGATCAGCCCGTCAGCACACGCACAGCGCAACCGATGGCGCGCGCATGGTCGTTCAGGCGCGGCCAATGGCGGTCATCATGCTGACAGGGTCTCGCGCTATGATGGCCACCATCGCCATACTGCTGTCCCCATGGCTGCACCGAGATGGCGACGCGGCGTTCCATCCCTGCCGGAGCCTGCTCGATGATGCGTGTCACCACCCGGCTGCTCCTGGCATCCGCATGCCTGCTGATGTGCGGCTGCAGCAGCGACAGCCCTCCAACCGGTCCCACCACCAGTGCCACCGAGGTCGGCTTCACGACGGGATTGAGCTATCTGCCGTCGTCGCCCGCTCCCGGCGACACGGTGACCATCTCATTCACGCTCGGCGATGATACCACCGACGGCACCGCAGTCTCGGAGATCCCCTATGAGGTGACCCTCGATGGCACCGTCGTCTATCAGGGTGACAGCAGCGCCATTCCCGCCAATGGCACCTCGGTCACCTCGATCGGGTTCCAGATCGCCACCTCCGGCGATCATACCATCGTCGTCACCCTGGACCCCGATGGCGTCACCGGCTATGTCGATCCCCAGAGCGACTCGCAGTACATCACCATCTTCGTCTTCGCCGCGGTGGTGGCAGAGTCCCGCCAATGGCCCAGTCCCGCGACGACGCCACATCAGGCGCGTGATGCCGGACCACAGCGGTCAGGGATGGGCACGCCAGCGTTGTGAGGCGGGGCGAACCCGGTCCCTGCCGCTTCGTCCACCCTCAACGCCAGCGCCTGCGCCCGGGCCTTCACCTTCTCTGGAACAGATCGCGCAACGATGGTCGCGATGGTCGCGTTCGCGAGCGGATCGCTCCCATCGATGCCGGGTCTGTGACGGCACTCATGTCACGCGCCAGCAGGGCGCTTGGCCATGATGGCACCATCCCGGGTAGCGGAAACGGCCCGACACGATGGGCAGAGCTCATCGGTCAGGGTGCAGGTCCTTGACGGCCGATCGCATCCCGAGTGGCATCGATCTGAGTCATGCAGCGGACGATGTCCCGCATCACCGCCCCCAGATCGGAGATGAAGGCGCTGGTATCGCACGCAGCACGGCCTGAAGCCCACTGGCTGGCGACCTGGCGCGCATCCGTGCACAGGCGCAGCGCGCCGGCGCTGCCGACGCGCACGGGCTGGCCGATGGCGATGCCCTGGGCGCAGAGCGCGCGGTAGACCTTCAGGCATGCGTCGAAAGGCGCGATCGCACCCTGGTGGCGCAGCAGGAACGGGACGATGGTCGGCGGGAAGGCGTCGCTCCCGCCAGCGGATGCGAGCGGTGCTGGGACTGCCAGCGGCACGAATTCATCCTGGACGCCGAGGCCCTGTCGCAGGCTGGCGGCACAGGCGAGGAGATGCTCCCGGCGATAGGCCGCGGGCACTGCCGCATAGGCGCGCATCTCGCTGAGCGCAGCCATCCAGCGGAGCACGAGCCCGTCATTGCCGACCTCCGGCAAGGCAGCGCGGACCCCCGTCCAGCTGCGCGGCCACGCGTGCGCCGAGGCATAGTCGCGAAGACCGCAGGGCACCTCGCGCAGTGCTGCGCAGCGCCCTGCGAGAGCCTCGGGCACCAGGAGCGCCCCGCTGAACGATGGCCCGCAGAAGAACTTCGATCCGGTCAGCATGACCATGCGGCCCTGCTGCAGATGCTCGGACAGGCGCTCACTGCTGATCCTCCCCTGGCAGGCATCGACCAGGAGCAGCAGCCGATCGTCAGCACGGGAGGCGAGATCATCGAGGCAGGCGCGGCTCGGATAGCCCGTGCCGAGCTTCGAGCAGTCCATGACGATCNNGATCAGCAGCACCCGCTTGCCTTCAGCAAGGGCGCGCTTTGTGGCATCCCGCACCCGCTCGTCGATCTCCTGCAGTGCGCTGGCGGACCCATCGGCATTGCGCACGGCAATCGCGGTGGACGACAGCCCATCGCCGAACCCGTGGATGGGCATGTGCCTATCGACCGCCACTCCGCCCGCGGTGAGGGCATCCGGATGCCGGCCGGCGGCAGCGTACGGCACGCCGCTGCCGGTCTCATCCGGCGCGATGAGCACGCTGTGCAGGGGTCCATCATCGAGTGCGCGAGCCAGGAACAGGGCATGCAGGACGGCATCCGTGCCCGAGGGGGTGAGGACCATGCTGACACCCAGTCCACTCACTCCCAGCACCTCCGTCAGGCGGCTGCGCACGTCCTCCTCAAGCTCCCCGGGTGGCCCCGCGTCTCCGCTGACCAGCCTGGCGTATGCCCGCTCCGCCTCACCATAGGCGAGCGGTGAGATGGTGCTTGCCGTGCATGACGACCATGAGCGTCGCCGATCTCGGGGATGCGGTGTGCAGCCATAGGCATTGGCGCCGCTGTGGGCATCGAGCGCCAGACGGGAATCGCCGCCGCCGACCAGCATGGTGGATAAGGACTGCATCAGCGGCTTGCGGCCCGGCCCAGGCGCAGCACTTCCGCCACCAGGATCTGCAGGTCGGCATCGATGGTGCGGTGGTTGGTCAAGCAGATGCGGATGGCCAGCTTGCCGTCGATGCGGGTGGTGGACGGAGCCGCCACGCCCGTCTCCTGCAGCGCGCAGACGATCCCGCTATTGAGATCATCCAGCCGCCCCTCCAGGAGGCCTCCGGCAAAGCGGAAGCAGACGATGTTCAGGCTCACCGCCGCCAGCAGCTGGAGCTCGGGCATTCCAGCGATGAGCAGGGCAAGCGCCCTGGCCTGGGCGCAATTGCGCGCAATCAGGGACGAGATGCGATCCATGCCGTAGGCCTTCAGCGTGAACCAGATCTTGAGCGCCCTGAAGCCGCGCGACAGCTCCGGTCCGTAATCGCAGAACCACGGCTCGCCCCTCGCCAGGCCTCCCGGGTAGCTCGAGAGGTAGTGCGGCCGCGAGGCGAACGGCCGCCGATGCGCCGCCTCGTCACGCACCAGCACGCACCCGGCATCATAGGGCACATGCATCCATTTGTGGAAATCGAAGGCGATGGAATCCGCCTCCGCGATCGCGGCGAGCGCCGGGTGGAATTCCGGAACCGCGATCGCCAGGCCGCCGAAGGCGGCATCCACATGCAGCCACAGCCCCTGGCTGCGGCACCAGCGGCCGATGTCCGCCAGGGGATCGATCGCCCCGGTGTTGACGCTCCCTGCCGTGGCGATGACGACGAAGGGCGTCAATCCGGCGGCGCGATCGGCATCGACCATGCCCATGAGCAGATCCATGCGCATGCGGAAATCGCCATCCGTCGGCACTTTGCGCAGCGCCTGCGTACCCAGACCCAGGAGCGCGAACGCCTTGCCGATGCTGCCATGCGCCTCGCTCGAGGCATAGCCGACCAGCCGGCAGCCCGCCGCCGCCAAGCCGAGCGTCTGGACATCAGCGGGCGCGCGATCCGAGCGTGCCGCCGCCAGGGCGATGAGCGTCCCCATCGAGGTCCCGCTGGTGAGGATGCCGCTCGCCGATGACGGGATGCCGAAGAGCTCCTTCGACCAGGCGATGACCTGCCGCTCGACGTAGACGGCGATATGATCCCGTCCGCCCGCATTGCAATCCATGAAGGCGGCCAGCATCTCCCCGAGGACGCCGGCGACGTTGCCGCTGCCATGCACCCAGCCGAAGAAGCGTGGATGGGTGTTGCCGGTGACATAGGGCCGCATGGCGTCATCGACGAACCCGAGCAGGTCTTCAAGCGGGCAACCGCTCTTCGGCAGCGGCTCGCTGAGGCTCGTCCTGACCCCCTCCGGCGTCGATTGCCAGACCGGGCGCTTGCGCACCTGCCGCATATCGCCCAGTGACCGGTCGATGGCGGCGTCGAACAGGCGGCGCACCGCATCCCAGTCGTCCGGATCCAGCGATCGCTCGTCAGCCATGGCGAGATGCTCCAGAGCGCGACCTCAGCATGGTGCGGGCGGCAGCGAGGGCGGCAGCGGCGGCCGGGCGGCGGTACTCAAACTGGGCATCCGCACCCGGTCGGCCGATGAGCATGGTGGCATTGGCTTCGAATACCACGATCTCCCCATTCGCCCGGCAGAAGAAGTCGATGCCGCAATAATCCAGGGCGAGCGCATCGCGGATGCGCTCAAGCGCTGCGATCGCCTGGGCGCCGAGCACCTGCGCCATATCCGTCAGGAAGGCGGCCTCTTCCGCCTGGTGCACACGATGGCCGGTCATCTGGGCGCTGAAGTAATGCACCTTCCAGTTGTCCGCTATCGCCAGATGGAGCGGATAGAGTCGGCCATCGATGAACATGACCCGGTATTTCCTGGCCTTGCCGTCGGTCCCGCGTGCGTCCAGGTATTCGATCGCAAGCAGCTCACTGCCTGGCAGGGCATCGACCGCCTGGCGGAGCGCGTCCGGCTGCTCGACCAGGGTGAAGTGGTGTCCGGTCTGGAAGCCCAGGCTGCGCACCAGGAACGGGAAGCGCAGGCCTGCGATGGCGCCAGGCACAGCCGCTCCCTCTGCCAGCAGGCTCGCGCGCGGGATGATGGCCATGTGCGGGGTGATCACCCCGGGGATGGACCGCAGACGCGCGGCATTGTCCAGACGGCCGGTGGCGAGCACCGATGCGGGAGGATTGATGACCGGTGCGCGGGTGGTGGTGAGCAGGGCGATGGCTGCGGTCAAGGCTCCACGGCAGATGTCGGCATCGCCGATGGCATTCAGGATGATCGCATGCGCTGGCAGCGGCTGGTCTGCACGCAGGTATTCGACCGCTGCCGTGGTCGCCTGGAAGAGGTGGTTGTCCACCAGGGTGCGCNNCCAGGGCAGGGTGCCGCCGATGGCCGAGGTGAGCACCAGCATCGGCACGGCGGGACCCGTGCCGGCGTAGGAGCAGGTCTCCAGGGGGTGCTGTCCATAGGCGAGATCCCGATGCTGACCAGCCTGGGCTTCATTGCCGATCTTGTGATAGAGCACCGCGAGGCCTTGATGGGCTTTGACATGCCCCGGGCTCAGGCGCAGTGCGGTGTGGTAGTGGGCCATGGCCTCGTCGACCTCCCCTTTATAGAAGAGGAGATTGGCCAGATTGGTGTAGGCGACCGGCTTCTCGGGGTGATGGTGGATCGCGGCCTGGTAGGCCGTACGGGCGGCGGAGGTGAAGCCGGCCTCGTACAGCAGGTTGGCCAGGTTGTTGAGGGTCAGGTAATGGGTGGGGTCGCGATGGAGGATGTCCAGGTAGGCCTGCTTCGCGCGCTCGTACTGACCCTGGCTGGCCACCAGCTCCGCCAGCGCAAAACGGGAGGCGATGTCGTCCGGATGGGCGGCGATGCGCGCTTCGAGCAGCTGCATCCTCTGTTCAGGCCCTCTGTTCGACGTGCCAGCAGGGCCGCTCATGGCCGACACGCCCGCATGTCCCTGCTCTCCGGCGCCGGCTTCCCGCGCATCCATGCCTCGCCTGGGGATGGGACTGGTGGTCTGGCCGAGCGGGAGCCGATGGCCGCGCCTCCGGATGCCCACCGGCGCGCTGCATCCTCCCAGCACCCGGAACTGCAGATGCGTGCATGTCTCATACGGAGGGCAGCGTTGGCGTCGCGGTCGGCAGTTCCAGTCTCGAGCCGACGGCGATCCCGGATGCACGGCTGTTCCTCTGGGTCATCATGGTCGTCGTCATTGCCATCCAGTATGGGGGTGGAGCATGACCATGTCATGACGGCGATGGCCATCAGGGCCGGAGGCCGTCGCGCAGACAGCGCCATCAGGCCCCCCATCCGGTCGGGCGGCATCATGGCGCGTCTGCTGCGGGTTGCCATGGCAGCGCCATCAGGCGACGGTGATCGCCGTCCTGCCCTGTCATTCCACACCTCCCGTGCCCGGAATGCATGGACTACCCTCGTCAGGGCCACCAGTCGGTGCCGCCTACAGCCCCTGTTGGCTCGCGGCACTCGTGGGGACCCGGGCGAAGCGCCTGCCCAGGGTCGTGCGCGCAGGATGAGCCTGCAGATCGCCAGGGGCTGACCGGACACGCGCTGTCGACGTCATGCCTGATCGTGATCAGGCGCCGCAAGGCCGGCCATTCAGGTCCGGGATAGGCGCGTCTCGGCTTGTCGCTGGCTGCGGGGTTTCATCATGGCGATCATGAGCAGCGATCCCCACACCCATGCCGAGCGCATCCGAGAGCAGTTCACCCGCCAAGCGCATCCTTTCGCCGCCTTCCCAATCCATAGTCAGGAGCAGAGCCTGGCTTGGCTGGCCGAAGGGCTCAAGGTATCCACGCGCGATAGCATCCTCGACGCCGGCTGCGGACCAGGTCTGGTGGCCTGCTATCTCGCACCGTTGGCCGGAACCGTGTGCGGCGTCGATGCGACACCTGCCATGGTGGCCAAGGCACGCCAGATCGCTGCAGAACGGGGCTGCGGCAATGCCACCTTCCAGGAGGGCTTGATGGAACGCCTGCCGTTCCCCGATCGCACCTTCGATGGCGTCGTCACCCGCTACGCCTTCCACCATGTGCTGGACACCGTGGCGGCGATGAAGGAGCTCGTCCGCGTCTGCCGTCCCGCAGGTCGCGTCGTCGTGTGCGATGCCGCACCCAGGGCGGCATGCCGCGATGCCTATGATGCCTGGGAACGCCTCCGCGACCCGTCGCATTCCTCGGCCAGGACGCCTGAGGAGCTGAACGCATTGGCAGAGCAGCACCTGTGCGATGTGACCAGTCGCGGCTTTCGCCTGGAAGCCGATGTCGAAGCCCTGGTGAGCGTCTCCTTCCCCGATCCCGGTGCTCGCGAGCAGCTCATCGCCAGCATGCGTGCCGACCTCCGGGTTGACGCCCTCGACATGGGCGTGCGCGACATCGGCGGACGGCTGATGATGTCCTTCCCGATCATCGTCGTGGCTGGAAGCGTTCCCAGGTGACCAGGACGGCGCCAGGCGATCCGCTCTGGCATGGAATTGGGGCTGGTTCAATCTTGGTCCAAATGTACGCTGCACGCATGACCAGCAAGCGCACACACCCTGATCATCTCTTGGCCCCTCGGCCGCGAGCGATTCAGCAGCTCAGGAACTGGATCCAGCAGGGACGGCTCGCCCCTGGCGATGCGCTGCCTGCAGAACGCGCCTTGAGCGACGAGCTGGGGATTGCGCGCGGGACGCTGCGCTCCGCCCTCGATGAGCTCACGGCCGAGGGTCTCTTGCATGAAGCGGGAGGGCGGCGACGGCGGGTAGCAGAGCGGAAGCACCACCTCCTGGCGGGCACGGTGGCACTGGTCAGCCCGTGCTCAGCTCCCGCTGAGCAGACGCCGATGGGTCAGGATCTGTTCATCCAACTGGCCGTGGCGCGCACGCTGGAGTCGGCTGGCTTGCATGTCCTGACCGTGTCCCCGCCCCGCTTCGCCGACGGAGTGTGGCAGCAGCTGGTCCAGGAACATGCCGCCGGGGTGCTGGCGGGGTATGAGGAGATGGCTGATCCTCACGTACGCGCCGCCCTGGAGTCGTGCTCCGCGGCTGGACTGCCGGTAGCCGCCTATGATGAATGCGGCAGTGCCTGCGGCTTCGATACCGTCTCATCGGATCAGGCCGCGGGTGGAGCCGATCTGACGCGCTGGATGCTCGATCATGGCCGTCGTCGCCTGCTGTGCTTCCAGCGCTTCCCTTCTCGCCGTGCATGGATGGAGGGGCGCTGGTCCGGCCATCGGCGTGCGATGGCTGAGGCAGGATTGCCCCCGGGTCCCCTGGTCATCACACCCGAGATAACCCAGCCGGCTGACAGCGCCGAGGGCTTCTCCGCCGTTGCACGCCTGCTGGCTGGTTTCCTCATGGAGAGCGCCCGTGGGCCTAGGCCCATCGATGGCATCCTCGCCTCGACCGATGAGCATGCCTACCAGGTCGCTGGAGCATGCCGTCTGCTCGGCCTCATCCCCGGAAGCGATGTGCTCATAGCAGGTTATGACCATATGACCCACCGGTGCTCGGAGGCCAGGCACGAGCCTGCAGGTCTGGCGGTGACCGTCGATAAGGATACGCCCACCATTGCGGCGCGCATGGCGGACATGCTGCTCGAACGGCGGTCGGCCCAACGGCTTATCGCCCCGCGACAGGTGGTCGTGCCGCACCGCGTCGTGGCCGTGCTGCCGCTGACGCCATAATCCCATCAACAGTTTGGTCTAATTTTGGTATAATTGTGGATCACCACTGGAGACACCATGCGCTATCACCTGCCTCTCGCCGTCGGATTGCTGTGCGTTGCCCTCCATGCCGCTCCGGCCGCGCAGCTGCCTGCGTCCTGCCAATGGATCGGCAATGACTTCCCGGGCATCGGCGAGAATGGCGCCGGCGAATGGGTCCAGGATGCGATCGACCAGATCGCGCTGTCACCAGATGGCACGGTGCTGACCACCTCCACCTGGGATGAGGCCGGCCGCTGCACCGGGCTGTACAAGGATGGGGCCGTCAACCATGTCCTCATCCAGCAGACCAAGGGTGAGCGCAAGGCCTGGGGCTGGGGGACTGCCGGCACGGCGGTGGCGGTCGCTGGAGAGCGCTTCCTCATCCTCAATACCGAGGGCGAGCTGCTGCGCTTCTCCTGGAAGCCCGGCGACCTGAATAGCGCGCAGCAGGTGGACCAGGTGAGGATCGGCGCCGGAACCTGCCTGGCCGTGCGCGGTGATACGGTCGCCGCGGTGCTCAAGGGCGGCATCGTGGCGCTGCTCAATGCCGCGGATCTGACGGAGCGCTCCCGTTTCACCCTGGCAGATGCCACGCGGGTGGCCATCGCCGCCGATGGCAGCCTGTGGCTGGTGGCCGGCCATTCGATCGTCCATCGAGGCGCCGATGGCAGCGAGCGCGCGGAGGCCATCGCCCATTTCTGCACGCCGTCAGCCATCGCCATCGATCCCAAGGGACGGCTGGTGGTGTGCGACAATGGCCGCCTGCAGCAGGTGCTGGTCTTCGACATCTCGGCGCAACCCAGGCTGCTGGAGACATTCGGCGATGAAGGCGGCATCGCCGGCGGCATGCCAGGGCATGATGAACCGCATAAGCTCTATGCGCTACGCGGCGCGAACTACGATGCCGATGGCAATCTCTATGTCGCCATGGGCATGGGCCCAGGAGCGGGAACCTGCATCCGCAGCTTCGATGCGGCGGGTGCGCTCCGCTGGCAGGTCCACGCCCTGGCCTTCGTCAATTGCTACGATATCGATCCTGCGAGCGATGGTCGGGTCATGTACGGCCTCCATGAGATCATCGAATTCGACCCGGCGAAGCCCGCCGGCAAGAATTGGAGGCTGCGTTCGATCACCTGCGATCCGGTCAGCCATCCCGATGATCCGCGTGCGACTCAGCCCACTGCTGGCGTGACCATGCGGCATCTCCAGGGCAAGCGCGTGCTGTTCGCCTTCGGCCAGGCAGAAGGCGGACCAGAGATCTATGCCTTCCCGAACGACCAGAGCGATATCGCCGTCCACGTGGGCCGCTTCACGCCATCAGGCTGGGCATGGTCGGTGGATGGCGAGGGTGCGGTCTGGTGGGGCGATGGCCCCGGAAAGCTGGTCCGCCGCTATCCATTCAAGGGCTGGCGCAGCGATGGCAGCCCAAGCTACGATCTCGAGCATCCAGACACCTTCCCCGCGCCAGAGGGCTTCGCCACGGTCTGCCGCGTGCAGTACGTGCCAGGCACGGATACGCTGTACATCGGTGGTGATACCCAGGCTCGGCCTGCCAGGTCATGGGGGCTCATCGGCACCGAATTGGCGCGCTACGATGGCTGGACCGCAGGTTCGCGCGGCAAACGCTGGCAGATCCCCCTGCCCCAAGACGATGAGGGCCTGACCCCCAAGTGCGTGGATGTGGCTGGAGACCACCTGTTCACCGTCTTTGTGAAGAGCAGTGGCGGCAAGCCATCCATCGTCACGGTGTTCAGAACCAGCGATGGCAGTGCCGTCGGCACCATGGCCCCTGGTCCCGAGGTCGGGAACACCAGTGGTTGGGTGGATATGACACATGGTCTGCGCGCATTCCGGCGCACGGATGGCAGCTACGTGGTGGTGGTCGAGGAAGATGCGCGTGCGAAGAACCTCGTCTATGGCTGGACACCGAGCCGGAAGTGACCTTCCCCGGGTCCGGCGTGCTCTCGGGCGACCGCCAAGCCTCGACCTGATCGGCTGCGGATGGAAAGGGGCTCCCCGACTGCATCGACGCCTCATGCGGGCTATTCCCCATGGGAACCAGCTCCGCTGCATGGCACCATCCGGCCATGAACCCCATACTCCTCATCATCATCCTCCTCCTCCTGTTCGGCGGCGGGGGCTTCTATCTCGGCGGTCCGGCCTACGGAGGTGGGAGCGTAGGCCTGATCCTGCTGATCGTCGTGGTGATCTACCTCATTGGCGGATTTCGCTCGAGGAATTGAGCGGCGGCACCGGGCAGCGTCTGGCCTGTGCCGTTCTGCCGGAGCACTGGCCCCATGGGCGCAGGTACTCCAGGAACGGAGGGGAGAGGAGCCGCGCAGAGGTGCCGGCTCAGCGCCCGATCCCGGTCCAGCTGCCCGCGGCGGTGGAGATGGATGCCTCGGGGCGGAATCGTTTCGGAGAGGAACCGGGGCGCGCGGCGCGCACGACGATGTCGGAAATGGGAATGAGCGGGATGGGGCCGCTGGGCGATGGCATCCGGGGGCGAGCAGGGGCCGGGATGTGCTGGATATGCTGGATGGTCCGGCAGCCCTGCTCATCCCATAGGGACGAAGGCGCCGCCCGGTGCAGGCGCGTCTTCATATCGTGCCATCTGGATGAGCGGCGATGCGGGCTTCCAGCATCTGCACAAGCGGTCACAGCGCCTTGAGCAGCTCCTCGGTCACCTTCTTGGCGTCGCCCAGGAGCATCATGGTGTTGTCGCGATAGAAGAGCTCGTTGTCGATGCCGGCGTAGCCGCTCGCCAGCGAGCGCTTGACGAACAGCACGGTCTTGGCCTTCTCGACATCCAGGACCGGCATGCCGAAGATCGGGCTCTTGGGATCTGACCGTGCAGCCGGATTGGTGATGTCGTTGGCGCCGATGACGTAGACCACATCGGTGACGGCGAAATCGCGGTTGATCTCCTCCAGCTCGACGACCTCGTCGTAGGGGACGTTGGCCTCGGCGAGCAGCACGTTCATGTGGCCCGGCATGCGCCCGGCGACCGGGTGGATCGCATAGCGCACGTTGACGCCGGCCTCCTTGAGCTGGTCGGCCATCTCGCGCAGCACATGCTGGGCCTGGGCCACCGCCATGCCATAGCCGGGGACGATGATCACCGAGCTGGCGTTCTGCATGATGAAGGCGGCATCCTCGGCATTGCCGATCTTCACCGGGCGCTGTTCGCGCGGGGCGCCGCCGATGGCGCCGGATTCGCTGGCGAAGCCGCCGAAGATGACATTGAAGATCGACCGGTTCATCGCCTTGCACATGATGTAGCT
>PLEW01000107.1 GCA_003136555.1 Planctomycetota bacterium
GCTTATGTGTCGAGGATACGTCACGACAGCACATTACGCATATCATTCGACGGCAGCAGGTGGCTGCGCCGCCCGTCGAGCATGCAGAAGTGGCAGCTCCTGCCCGGGTCCACCGTCGCCGGAGCGGGGCTCCGCTGCTGGCGCGTCCCGGTGACGGCACCCGGTGTGCAGATGGAGACGTCCCGGGGAAAAGAAGAACCCCGGCTGTTCAGCCGGGGTTCCAGGATCGGCCGCCCGCGAGGGCGCCGACCAACGATGCGTCAGATGCTCAGAACGACAGCAGCGACTGCAGCGACACCACCACGGCATTCACCTTGCTGACGCCGGTGATGGGGGAGGTGTACTGGGTGAACGACAGTTCGGCATTCAGCGCGAAGAAATCCGAGCCGGTGGGATTGGTCAGCAGGGCGAGTGTCTCCTCGCTGGCCTTCTCGTTGTTCGATGCGCCATGCGCCTTGTCGGTGATGTACTGGACCTCGCCGGTGACCGACATCGGGCACACCGTGGAGGCCTTGGGCAGCTCGTAGTTGGCCAGGACCAGGCCCTGGGTGCGATTGCCGCCCACGCCAGCGGCATTGGCAACGGTGCCAGCGCCTGGGTGGTCATCGCCGATGTTCAGGTTGGCGATTTCAGCAGCCACCAGCAGGCCCTTGGCGACCACGTATTGGGCATTGAGGTCGAGCAGCACGGCCCGGCCGCCTTCTGCATCAGCAGGCCCTCCAAACGCGACGGTGCCTAAGGCGACGCCGACCGTGTAGTAGCCGAAGAAGGCGCCATGCGGATCGAAGTCGAAGTCGAAGTTGACGAAGTTGCGATCGTTGCCAGGCAGCTTGTAGGTCAGGTCGAGGCCGTAGCCGAGATCGGCGTTGCCGCGCGAAGGGCTCTTGTTGGTGCCGCCGCCGGTCGCGCCATCGGGCGTGACCGAGTAGGCATCAGCACCGTTGTAGGAGCCATTGGTGATGTGCAGCGCGCCGGAAAGCGGGCAGTTCGCATGGCCGAAGGCCAGGCTGGCGCCGATGGGATCGTTGCCGTAGGCGCCCAGGTAGCCGATCAGGCTGTTGTTGACGGTATAGAGGCCGGTGGGCTCGGGGGAGATCCAGCCGATGGTGGTGAAGTACTTGCCGGTCTGCAGGGTCCAGTCGGTGTTCAGCTTCCAGTCGACATAGGCTTCGCGCACATTGAGCACGGCGTCATTGCCCGGATCGATGAAGATGTTGATCTTGCCCGAAACCGAGTCGCCGAGCTTGATGTAGGTCTTCAGGCTGGCTTCGTTCTCGAAGCCGAGCTCGACACCCTTCTCATCCTTCGCGGTGGCGGGGTCGTTGGTCGGGTAGTTGGCCGAGCTGCCTTCGAGGGTGGTGTTGACCCAGCCGTCGAACGAGATGACCGGCATCGAGGACTTGTCCTCGGCGTTGGCGAGGGGAATGGACACGGCGATGATGCCCAGGGCGGGCACGAGGTAGCGAAGATTCACGAGGCATCCTCCTTTAAAGGGGATTGTTTGAGCAGGCAGTCCGGAGACCCCCACACAGGGCACCGGGTGTAGCCAAGGCATTGCTGGTGTGTGTCGGGAAGACCCGTTCCAGCAACACCTTGCTCATGATTCGATTCAGGCGGGGATCATGGGGCGGACCGAGGGAATTCAATTCCATATTCCTAGCCATCCGGCCGAACTGTGCAGGTAGCTACCTGACAAGGGGTAGCGAGGTACCGCGGGCGTGACATTTCACACCCATTGATAGAGTCCTGCACCTCCCAACCGTGCCTTCCACCGGTCGACCGCCCATGACTCCCGATCGTTCCACCTGCTCCACCCTCGCCGCCCAGGGCTACACCCTGATCCCGGTCGTGCGGCGTCTGGTCGCCGATGCGCTGACTCCGGTAGGGGTGCTGGCGCGCATCCAGGCCGAACCCTATGCCTTCCTGTTCGAGAGCGTGGTGGGGGGGGAGCGGGTGGCGCGCTACAGCATGCTCGGCATCACCCCGCGCGAGCGCCTGGTGGGGGATCTCACCCAGGTGGTCCTGCATGCCGCCGATGGCTCGACCAGGGTGCTGCCCGGGGACCCCTATACCGCCGTGCGGCAGTACCTCGCCCGGCTCAAGAGCCCGCCCACTCCGGATCTGCCACGCTTCACCGGCGGCCTGGTCGGATACTTCTCCTATGACACGGTGCGCATGCTCGAGTCGCTGCCGCGCGTGCCTGCCGACCCGCTCCAGCTGCCTGATCTGCATCTCGCGCGCTTCGATACCGTGCTGGTGTTCGATCACAGCTACAACCACCTGCTGCTGATCACCCATCTCGATCTCAGCGGCGGGATGTCGGTCGCACAAGCATACGCACAAGCTGAGCGCGAGCTCGATGCGGTGCAGGCACGGCTCGAGGAGCCCCAACGCACCCACCTGGTGGCAGCCCAGCCGGGACCGCCGATCGACTACCGCCAATACACCACCCAGGCGCAATTCGAGCATTCGGTCGAACGGATCAAGGAGTACATCAAGGCCGGCGATGCCTTCCAGGTGGTGCTCAGCCAGCGGCTCAGCGCTCCGCGCACGGTCTCCGCCTTCCAGGTCTACCGCAGTCTGCGCAGCCTCAATCCGAGCCCCTACCTCTTCTCCCTCGGCCTGGGCGGCTCCAGCCTGGTCGGCGCCAGCCCCGAACTCCTGGTGCGGGTCGACCAGGGACGAGTGGCGGTGCGTCCGATCGCCGGCACGGCACTGCGCGGGGCGACGCCGGAGGAGGATGAGCGCCTCGCCCAGGCCCTGCTGCATGATCCCAAGGAGCTCGCTGAGCATACCATGCTCATCGACCTGGGCCGCAATGATGTCGGACGGGTATGCAAACCGGGGTCGGTCACCCTCACCGAACGCATGGTCATCGAGCGCTACAGCCATGTCCAGCACATGGTCAGCCATGTCGAAGGCCAGCTGCGCGATGATCTCGATGCGCTCGATGCGTTGCGCTGCTGCCATCCGGCCGGCACCGTCAGCGGCGCACCCAAGGTCCGCGCCATGCAGATCATCGACGAGCTGGAACCGGTCAAGCGCGGCCCCTACGCCGGTGCGGTCGGCTACCTGGATTTCCGCGGCAACCTCGACACCTGCATCGCCCTGCGCACCGCCATCCTCACGCCCGGCGAAGTGCATGTCCAGGCCGGTGCAGGCATCGTTGCCGACAGCGTGCCGGCGAGCGAGTACGAGGAGACCCTGCGCAAGGCGCGGGGAACGCTGCTGGCGATCGCTCGGGCCGGGCAGTTCTAAGAGGCGGCGGGACGGTCCGCCAGTGCGGGCAGGCGCAGGGCGAGGTGCGACCACACTGCCGCCGCCACCTCCGCACTCGGCCGGCTGGCATCGATGGCCAGCAGTTCGCCGGCCTCTGCCATCCTCCGGTATCCCGCGTGCACCCGGCCGAGGTAGTCCAGACCGCGCGCTTCGATGCGATCGGCCCCTCGGGCGGATGACCGGCGCGCCTGGGCCGCGCTCGGATCCAGCTCGAGCCACAGCACCAGATCCGGCCGCAGTCCGCCGGTCGCCAGGTCTGTGGCCGCGCGGATCTGCTCGACGTCGAGACCCAGGCCATAGCCCTGGTAGGCGAGGGTGGAATGGTAGAAGCGGTCGAGCACGATGGTGTCGCCGGCGCGCAGGCCAGGGGTGAGCACTTCATCGCACAGCTGGGCGCGCGCCATCAGGTAGCCGAACAGCTCGGCGACCGCTGATGAGCGCGTCTTGTGGTCGAGCAGGATGGTGCGCACCTGTTCGCCGAGCGCGGTGCCGCCGGGCTCGCGCAGCTGGCGCACCGCGATTCCGCGCGCGCGCAGGCGGGCGACCAGTTCGGCAACCTGGGTGGTCTTGCCGCATCCGTCGATGCCTTCGAATACGATCAGCGGCATGGCTCAGCCCGTCCTGGCAACCAGGCTCCGGATCACAGCCCCCAGCGCGTCGATGGTGTCCATGCCTGCTCCAGCGGGATAGCGGCACGCGCATGGTTGGCATGGATGGAGATGGTCAAGGCGGATACCGGCAGCGGGTACCGCCACGCAGCAACCGCGCTAGGCTGCCGCTGTGCATATCGTCCATGTCATCGCCCGGCTCAATGACGGGGGCCCGGCACGGGTGGTCGATTGCCTGGCGCGTTCCCTGGGCGCGCTCGGCCATCGGGTCACGGTCATCGCCGGCCGCTGCGCTGAGGACGAGGTGGATCTCAGCTCCCGCCTGCTGGGCCATGGGATCGAGCTGGTGCGCATCCCGGCGCTTGGCCGACGCGTCCACCTGCTCAGCGATGCGCGGGCGCTGGTCGCGCTCGCCGGCTGGCTCATGCGGCTGCGTCCGTCGGTGGTGCATACGCATACCGCCAAGGCCGGCGCCCTCGGCCGTACCGCCTGCCGCATCCTCGGCATGCCCTGCCTGCATACCTATCATGGGCATGTGATGAGCGGCTATTTCAGCCGCGCTGCCACCCGGGTGGTGCGCCTGGGCGAGCGCGTGCTCGCAGGCCACGCCCATCATCAGGCACTCACCGCCAGCCAGCTCGAGGAGCTTGCCCTGCGGCTGCACATCGGTCGCCGCAGTCGCTGGCATTGCCTGCCCATCCCGGTCGAGATCCCGCTGCCGGCGCGTGCGGCCTGGCAGGACCGCCTGCAGCCGGCAGTTCCCGTGATCGGCTTCCTGGGCCGCTTCGCGCCGGTCAAGGATCCACAGCTGTGGCTCGAGGTGCTGGCCCGTCTCCAGGCGCGCCAACCCGTCCAGGGTCTGATGTGCGGGGATGGGGCGCTGCGCGGGATCTGCGAGGAGAGGGCAGCGCAACTCGGTATTCCGGTGGTATTTACGGGCTATGTCCCGGCCGGAGAAGCGCTCGCGGCATGCGACCTGCTGCTGATGACCAGCCGCAATGAAGGCCTGCCCCTGGCGGTGCTGGAGGCCGGAGGCATGGAGGTGGCGGTGGTGGCGAGCGCGGTGGGAGGACTGCGCGACCTGGCGGCCGCCGGCGCGGTCATGGGCGCGCGGCGGAGCGCCGAGGCCTTGGCCGACGCCTGCGCCCAGGTGCTGGAACTGCCCGAGCGGCGTACCCGCCTCATCAGGACAGCCTCATCACTCGCGCGCAGCCTGGGGCCGGCAGCGCTAGCCCCACGCTATGAAGCGCTGTATCGTGCCATCGCCCAGGGAGGGCCTTGACGTGCACTGGACGCATCGCCTCGTCATCCTCGCCAGTGCCTGTGCCGTACTGAGCTCATCCGCGCACGCCGCTGAGCTCAAGCAGCTCTTCACCGATGCCTATGCCGATGACCTGCTGTGCTGGGAGATCGACGGCGCTCCCGCCGAATGGCTGAGCTACGATACGGACAAGACCCCCAGGCTGGTATTCACCTCGCCCAACAACCGGAAATGGACCCGCCGCGCCTATCTGGACCAGCCATTCGATGATCTGCCAGGCACCCCGGCCGACCGTACTCCACCCGCGGCAACGCCCGCCCCCCCGCTCCCGGCCGACAGTGCTCCACCCGCGGCATCGCCTGCTTCCCCGACGCCGGTGGCCGATGGCCATGCCTCCCAGATCATCCTCGCCCATGACGTGGCGCTGAAGCCCTCGGGCAAGAGCGTGCTGCATGTCCGCCATACGGCCCGCAGCCCGGGGGTGCACCACTGGGTGCTCGAGGATCCGTCGGGGATGATGATCGCCGAGGGGACGTTGACCGTCAAACCGCCACGTGACCCCTCTCCGGTCGGACCGCTGGGGGTGAGCCTCGACAATCAGCGGCTGCTGAGCTTCCGCGACGGCACCATCTTCATCCCCATCGGGCCGAATATCGCCTGGGCCACCGGGCCCAACCGGCTCAGCGATTTCGCGCGCTACTTCAAGGCCCTGCACGACAATGGCGGCAATCATGCGCGGGTGTGGATGGCGAGCTGGTGCGGCGGCATCGAAGGCGCGACGAGCGACAATTACCGCCTCGACCAGGCCTGGCTCTTCGACCGGGTGCTGGAAATGGCGCGCGCCAACCATATCAAGCTCAGCGTGGTGCTCGACAACCACGACGACATCAAATTCGGCAAGTTCTTCCCCTATGGGGCCAGTTACGATGCCCGGCTGAAGACCTTCCTCGCAGGGGTACCGCCGGCCCAGTACGCCAGGCGGCTGGAGTATGTGCTGGCACGCTGGGGAGCCGACGACTGCGTTGCCGCCTGGGAGCTGTGCAATGAGATCGAGCAGGCCCAGCCGATCCGGGAGCGCGCGGTGGCCTGGGTGAAGGGCGCCGCGGCCCTGCTGGCCAAGGACGACCAGGATGGCCGGCTCCATACCGTCAGCTGGGCAGGCGATGACTGGGATCAGGTCGCTACGCTGCCGCACATCGATGTGACCCAGATCCACAGCTATGTGCTGGAATGGAGCGATCCGGTCGGCCTCCTGCGCCGCGGCACCCGTGATGGCGTCGGCATGCTGCTCAACAATGCCGCGCGCGCGAATGCCATCCCCAAGCCCTTCTGCTTTGCCGAGCTCGGCTACCAGGGCAGCAACGAGAAGAATCCCGGCAATGACATCGATACCGCCGGCCTGCTGCTGCGGCAGCAGGCATGGGCCGGCTTCATGCTCGGCGGCTACGGCACCGGCATGGGCTGGTGGTGGGATGTCTACATCGACAAGGACGCCCTCTGGCCGGTCTACAAGGGCTTCGCGGCAGCGGTCGACCGCATCGACTGGCATGACAAGGATCTCCTGCCGGTGACCCCCAACCAGGAGTCCTCGATCCGCGTGATCGGCTGGCAGAGTCCGAGGCAGATGCTGCTGTGGCCCCAGCTGCGCAATGACACCTGGTACGCCACCCTGATGGACGAGAAGCCGCGGCCGCACCTCAAGCGCGCGACCAGCGTGGTGATGCGCGGGATGACCCCCGACCAGGCCTATACCGTCCATGAGCTCGACATGGTGACCGGTGTCGAGCAGGCCAGCCATGGCGTCACCAGCAATGCCAAGGGCAATCTGGAGCTGGTGGCAGTGCCGCCGCTCATCGATCTGGTGTGGTGGGTGGAGGCCGACAAATGACCGGCCATGCGCGTGCCGGCATGGCGGCGAGCGCTCCTTGCCGTGCCGAGCACCAGGCATCAGTGGAGCGTCCATGCCGATAGCCTCCGCCGTGGTCGCCGATGACGAGATCCTCAATCGTGAACTCCTGGCCGAGATCCTGCCGCGTTTCGGCATCACCGTGCGCACAGCGAAGGATGGCGTGCAGGCGCTCAAGGCGCTCGAGGCCGAGCCTGCGGACCTGCTGATCAGCGACATCCGCATGCCGGGGATGGGCGGCCTCAAGCTGCTGCTGAAGGCGCGCGAGAAGTGGCCCGACATGCCGGTGGTGATGATGACGGCA
Source organism: Planctomycetota bacterium (assembly GCA_003136555.1). Taxonomy (GTDB): domain Bacteria; phylum Planctomycetota; class UBA11346; order UBA11346; family UBA11346; genus BOG-1363. The sequence continues at coordinate 7,359 of PLEW01000107.1, forward strand.
TTCGCCTCGGTCGAGAGCGCCATCGAGAGCATGCGCCAAGGGGCCTACGACTACCTGATGAAGCCGTTCGGGGTCGAACAGGTCGAGGCGCTGCTGATCAGGCTGAATGAACGCAGCACCCTGGTGCGGGAAGTGCGGGTGCTGCGCCAGGAGGTGCGCGACCGCCACCGGGAGCGGACCATGCTCGGCTCCAGTCCGGCGATGAAAGACGCCCTGGATACCATCGCGCGCGCAGCCAAGGCCAACGCCACGGTGCTGGTGCATGGAGAGAGCGGCACCGGCAAGGAGCTGGTCGCCCGTGCATTGCATGAGCAGTCGGCGCGCGCCAGCGGCCCCTTCATCAGGGTCAATTGCGCCGCCCTCACCGCCACCCTGCTGACCAGCGAATTGTTCGGGCATGAGAAGGGCGCCTTCACCGGCGCCAGCGATGTGCATATCGGACGGTTCGAGCTGGCCGATGGCGGCACGCTCCTGCTCGATGAGATCAGCGAGGTGACGCCCGACCTGCAGGCCAAGCTGCTGCGCGTCCTCGAGGAGCGGGAATTCGAGCGGGTCGGTGGTTCACGCCCGATCCGCGTCGACGTGCGCATCGTCGCGACCACCAACCGCGATCTGACCGCCGAGGTCAAGGCCGGCCGCTTCCGCGAGGATCTCTACTACCGCCTCAATGTCATCCCGGTCCAACTGCCGCCGCTGCGCGAGCGGCGCGACGACATCCCGGCCATCATCAGGCATTATCTCGAGATCTTCGGCCGTGAGATGGGCCTCAAGCCGCGCATCGAGGACCAGGCGCTGCAGGTCCTGGTCGGCTACCGCTGGCCGGGCAATGTGCGGGAGCTGGTCAACATCGTCGAGCGTCTGCTGGTGCTCAACGGCGGCAGCCCGCTCGACCTCGAGGCCGTGCGTCGCAGCCTGCCTGAGCTCGCGCTCGCTGCTGGTGCGGTCGTGGTGGCGGAGCCGGCAGCCGCCACGGCCTCCCAGGCGATCCGCTTCGGTGACGCGGTGACCCTCGATGAGCTCGAACGGCAGCACATCCTCGCCACCTTGGAACGGGTGGGCGGCAACAAGCAGGAGGCCGCGGATCGCCTGGGCATCGCCCGGCGAACCCTGTGGGATCGCCTCGAACGCTACCGCGCAGTCGCTCCCGAGAGCGGTCAGGCGAACGAGGGATGAGCGCGACCGCTGGCGGGTCGTGCGGGCCGCGGTCGGGCGGGTGGCGCGCTCGGCACGCTGGTTTCGCTCGATGACCACCGCACCGATCCCGCGCGCGACTCCGCCCTACCTGCAGGTCAAGAGCCGCATCCGCAACCTGGTGCTGGACGGCACCTACCACGACCGCCTGCCATCCGAACGCGAGCTGGCCAGCACCTTCGGCATCTCCTACATGACCCTGCGCCGGGCGATCGGCGAGCTGGTGGACGAAGGCATGCTGCGTCGTCGGATCGGACGCGGCACCTATGTCTGCTCGGCGCAGAATCCGGGCAAACGCACCAACGCCATCGGCCTGGTGCTTCCGCCCTACGTGCGGGGCGGCATCGAAAACGCGTACTACTCGGGCGTCTTCGCCGGCGCCCTGGCCGAGAGCGAAGCGAGCGGTCGCAATCTGCTCGTCGCGACCAGGGTTCAGGAGCTGGTGCCGGCAGATGGCCTGTCGCCGCATCCTATCCGCAAGGTGGATGGCGTGATCGGTGCGGCGATCGACCAGGACAGCATGCCCATGCTGATCCAGGTTGCCCGCTTCATCCCGCTGGTGCTCCTGGATTCCTTCGCCGGCCCCGACATCCCCTGCGTGGTGGCCGACAACATCGAGGGCTCGCGCGCCGCCATCGCGAACCTGGTCGCCGCTGGGCACCGGCGGATCGCCTATGTGACCGGACGCCTCGCCGGCGTCGGCCTCGAGCGCCTCGAGGGTTACCATCTCGCGCTCAGCGAAGCCGGCATCCCGCTCGATGAGCAGCTGATCTTCACCGGCGATTTCGAATTCCAGTCCGGGATGATGGCCGGCGAGCGGCTGCTGGCGATGCACCCCCGGCCGAGCGCGATCGCCTGCGCCAACGATACCATGGCCCTGGGGGTGATGCGCTATGCCCAGGGCAGCGGCGTCGACATTCCTGGCGAGCTCAGCCTGATCGGCTTCGATGACATCCCGGCGGCCAGCCAGGTCACGCCAGCCCTCTCCACCGTCATCGTGCCGCGGCATGCGCTCGGCGCCACCGCGGTGCGCATCATCTGCGAGCGCATCGCCTCGCCCTCGCTGCCGGTCATCGCGCGCACGGTCATCCCGGCGCGGGTGGTGCTGCGGGCCTCGACCGCTGCCCCTGGCAGTCCCCGGGATCAGCTGCGGTAATCGGCGTTCTCGCTGATGTATTCGTGGCTGCGATCGGCTCCCAGGATGGTGCAGCCGATCGCGCCCAGGCCCAGCTCGACGCCGATCTCGACCGCGCGCTCATGGGGTGGGAAGCGGTGCGGCGGCACGAAGGTCACGCCATCCGCGGGCGGCGTGCTGGTGTACATCTCAGCCGCGCTCAGGTGGGCGACCAGGTGCCGCTCGACGTCCGGATCGAGGCGGAAGACGCCATCGCTGAAGAGCAGGTGCCCGCCCATGGTCAGGCGCATGCGTCCCAGGTCGAGCCCCGGACGGGTGGCGCCGACCTGCTTGCCGACCGCCATCACCAGGCGTCCGACATTCGGGTCATTGCCGCACACCGCGCACTGGAACAGCGGCGAATTGACGATCGCCTTGCCGACCCCGGTGGCAAGGCCGAGATCGCTGGCGCCGGAGACGGTGACCTTGATGACGTGGTGGACGCCTTCGCCGTTGCGCACGATGTCCTCGCAGATGTCGCCGCATACCCGCTCCAGGGCGGCGTCGAAGGCGGCATGATCCGGGCACGGGACGGCGCGGGAGGACAGCGCGACGACGGTGTCGGAGGTGCTGGTGTCGCTGTCGATCGACATGCGGTTGAAGGTCGCCGCCACCGCCCTGGCCAGGGATTCTCGCAGGACCTCCCGCGGGACGTCCAGATCGGTGAGCAGGTAGACCAGCATGGTGGCGAGATTGGGTTCGATCATGCCCGCGCCCTTGGCGATGCCGGTGATCGTGAAGGTGGCGCTGCTGTCTGCGGCGCCACCGGCGAATTCCTTGCGGCGCGTGTCGNNTCGCGGCGGGCAGCGATGCCAGGATCGCCTCGACCGGCAAGGTCCACCCGATCACGCCGGTCGAACAGGGCAGGATCTGCTGCGGCTCCAGCGCGAGGAGGCGCGCGGCACCGGCGCACACCGCCAGCGAGGCCGCCTCACCGGCAGGGGCGCAGACATTGCTGATCTTGTTGTTGATCACCACCGCTCCGAGGGTCGCCTCCTCCATCCGCTTGCGTCCGATCAGGACTGGCGCTCCCGGGCAGGCATTGCGGGTGAACAGTCCGGCGAACGCGGTTGTCGGCCGATCGAGCGCGATCATGGTCACGGTCATCCTGGCCGGCTTGCGCACCTCGGCCGGAACGAATTCGAAGCGCGTCGTCCCGACGCGAAAGCCCCTGGGCAGCGCCCCCTGGCTGGCCAGCCAGGCACGATGCTGCTCATGGGCGGTGAAGGTCAGGGACGTGCTGGGCATGGCAGGAGTGTGATGCCCAGCCGCAGGGCGCAAGTCCGCTGCGGCCCAGCCGTGCCTATTCCGCCGGCTCGATATCGGCGCTCATCGATCCTTTGCTGCGCGCCAGGCGCTCATCACGGCCGTAGGCGTGGATCTGCTCCTGCTTGAGCTCCGCCCGTTCCCGACTGGTGGTCTCGACGATGACGCGGTCGCGCTGATCGACCTCGCAGGCCATCTGGTAGGCCCGTTCGACCGAGTGCCCGAACAGGCGCATCAGCATCTCGATCACATAGTCATAGGTGTGGTCGTCATCGTTCAGCAGCACCACGTGCCAGCGCGGGGCGATGCGCGTGTCTTCGAGGACCTCGATTTCGGGGGCGGCTACCGGCATGGGGAATTGCTGGCAGTGTCTGCACCGTGCCGGCGATTCAAATGCCGGCCGGTATCACGGCGCCTGGCCCGCAGGCGGTGCATCGGCGATGGTATCGGCGATCGGGAGATAGCCGCGGCTGCCATTCGGGAGGATCACCAGCACCCGCCCCGACCAGGGGGTCTGGGCATCGCGGACCGCAACCGTGCCCATCGGCACCAGCGCACCGGGGGTGCCGGTGCTGTCGAGCAGGCGGGTGTCGCGGACGGCGGCGATAAGGGGGTGCCGGAGTTCGGCCTCGAGGGCGAACTGCCCCGGCGCGATCAGCGCGCAGATGCCCGCACCGGACAGTGCCAGAGCGGCCCGGCGAGCAGGGGCCAGGCAGGCATAGCCGAATGCCAGCCCGGCCACCACCATGAGCAGCATCGCTGGCCAGCCGCAGCCCGGCCAGGCGAGCGGTCCGAGCCTTGTGAACCAGCTGTCCGGCAGCTCGATACCGAGGGCGCGCAGCGCCTCGCGCGGCTCGTCACGCTCCGGGGCGCGTTCATGCGCCAGCAGCAGCCAGGCGATCGCGCGACCGCGGTCATGCGCGGCCGCGGCAGCGAGGCCGAGATCGAGCCAGGCATCCCAGCGGTCGCTGGACTGCGCCTCGGCCAGCAGCGCCGGCAGCGCCTCCTGCGGGTGGCCATGGCTCCACAGCTGGTAGGGATCGTCGGCGGGCGCGGGCACGGCCTGCGACCAGAGCATGACCACGGCGACCAGTGCACCGCCTGCCACTCCCCGGAGGCGGGCGAGGAGATCATCCCGGGGCGGCATGCTCATCGCCGGCCTCCCAGCAGCTGGGCATCGGCCTCGAGCCCGCTTGCGAGCGGCTGACCGCCGTAGCGTGCCAGTTCGGCGGCCTGCAGCAGTCGCTGGGCCGCCGCCCGCTGGGCAGGTTCGGCGAGCGCTGGCATGAGCGCCTCGATGACGCGCAGCATCGCCTCCGGGTCGCGTGCCGCAACCGCACGGCAGAGCAGTTGGCCGCGGTGGGCAGCGCGCTGCGGACGCAGGGCCAGCCGTTGCAGGGCGCCGATGGCGAGGCCGAGCAGGAGGGCGGCGCCACCGCACAGCCAGCTGGTGAATGCCTGGGGATGGAAGGACACCTGGCCCCGCAGGGGTCCTGGCAGGGACGGTGGGCTGGGCTGGGCCGCGGCCGGTATGGCAGCGGCCGGCTGGCTGGCGCCGGTGACGGCGATCTCGCGCGTATGGCCAGGCAGGACGGTCAGCACGGGTGACATGGAGCTGGCGCGCTGGTAGCGATGGGTGGTCAGATCGTAATAGGGCAGGCTGAAGGGCGGGATGGTGTAGCTGCCCGGCTGGCTGGGGACGAGATCCCAGCGGAAATGACGCTCCCCGCTGGCCTTGTCGTTCGCGCCCCCCGCCGGGTCGTCCTTGGCATAGGCCTGCAGACCCTGCGGGAGCGTCAGGGTCGGACGGCTCAGCAGTTCGACCTGCCGTCCGCGCACGCGCAGATCCAGGACCGTGCCTTCGCCCGAGACGATCCGGGCCCGCTCCAGGAGCGCAGCGACCTCGAGCGGTCCGAAGAGCCCGGCGAAATCGGCTGGCCGGCCCGCGGTCGGCAGCGATTCCACCGTCAAGGTCGCGGGCTTGACCGCGATATGGTGGCTGGAAGTGGGGACCAGGCGGTTGAAGAAATCGCGATGGCAGCGGAAGAATTCCTGCTGTCCGCTGACCTCGATTGCGCCGGATTGCGATACCGTCAGCGGCCAGCGGTAGGTCGCGACGCTCCAGCGTCCGCCGTTGGCATCGGTGGTCGAGCCGTTGGTCTCCTTCTTCTCGCCCAGGCTGATGGTGCCGGCCGGCGGGCCGATATCCGGCTGCTTGATCGCGCGCTCGCGATCCTGCTTCAGGTAGATGCGGTAGACCAGCGCCGTCGGCTGACCGGGGACGATGATCGGCGGATCAAATTCCGCCTGCGCAAAGGCCTCGCCGGTCAAGGCTGCATTGGCGGCCTGGGCCGAGGCGCTGACGGCGGCGGTGGTGAGCGTGCTGCCATCGGCGAGGGTCACGGTGATCGGCGGGAAGGTCACCGGCGTCGCGGCGGAGACGCGCATGCTGAGGTGGGCGGTGAAGCTTCGGCTTATGGCGCCATTGACGATCGAGACGTTGGTGGCGCGGCCGGTGACCTGCCACTCGACGCCGGCGACGGTGGGCAGGTCGATGTCCTGCACCTCCTGGGGGGTATCGGTGACCACCACTGCGGCTTCGCAAGTCGCGCCCCTGATCAGCGGATCGGGAAGCTCGAGGTGGGCTTCGCTGGCAGCCATCAGCCACGGCTGGAGCACCGCCGGCAGGAGTATGGCCAGCACCAGACGTGCCCGCCACGGCGGTCGCCGGTCGGCGTCCCGAGCACGCCTTACCACGTCTTGCCCTTGTAATGCGGCTGCGCCTCGCCGCCTTCGAGCAGCTGGTAGCGCAGCACAGCGCGATTCTCCTTCGGCAGCTGGTCGATCCAGCGGTCGGCCGCCGCCTGATTGATCAGCTGGGCCTCGCGTGCGGCATCCCGGCCAGCGCTTGCGGCTGCTCCGTCTGCCGGACCGGACTGCGCGGATGCGGTGGCGTCCTGTTGCCCGGGCTGCCCACGCTGTCCCTGCTGCGGGTGCTGCGCGTGATCCTGCTGATGGCCAGCGGGATCCTGGTGCGTAGCTCCCTGATCCTGATTGCCGCGCTGTCCTGCGTGCTGATCGGGCTGTCCCTGCTGTCCCGGTTGTTGAGCCTGATCCTGCTGCCCCGGTTGTCGATTTTGCGCGTTAGTGCCCTGCTTCCCCTGCTGCGCCTGATCCTGCTGGTGCCGATCATCCTGGTGATCGTTCGGCGTCTTCTGGTCCTGGGAGGAGGGCGCGGGAGCGACGGTCACGGTGATCTTCTGCTGGGTTGCCGCCTGCCAGCGATCGGCGACCGCGATGGTGACCTCGGCGCTGCCCGCCACCGTGCATGCTCCACGCAGCGAGCCGTCGCCATCCAGACGCAGGCCCTTGGGCAGGACGCCATCGGCGATGCTCCAATGGAAGGGGGACGTGCCGCCGGCGATGGACAGGGGTCGCTCGACCGGCTGGCCGACGGTGAGGGCGATGGGGTGGGATTCCTCGATCACCGGAGGCGGGTTGACCGGCACGGTCACGGTGACCGTGCGGCTGCGGCCATCCTCCGCCTGGATGGTGGCGGTGAGCGGCTGCTGACCGGCCTGGTCCGGGGTGCCGGTGACCGCACCATCGGCGGCGATGGTCAGACCGTGCTGCGGTGACGCCGCCCAGCGGTAGGTCTGCGGCGGACCGAGCACGGAGAGCCGGTCCTCATAGAGAGCCCAGGCGGTCGCCGGCGGCAGGACCGCCTGCGTGGGAGCGAACAGGTCGGTCACCGACAGCTCGAGGTCGCGTTCGGCATGGCGCTGCTGATCGGCTGCCGACAGATGCAGGGTGACGGTGCCCTTCTCGCGGGCGACGCCGCTGATGACGGCGGTCCCCCCATTCTGCTGGGAGAGCGTCAGGCCGGGAGGCAGGCCGGTGATGCTCCATCGGGGGGCCTGGAGCCCTTCGCACGCAAGTTCGGCATGGTAGGGGCTCGAGCGCACGGCCTCGGGGAGATGGCTGGTGAGGATGGCCGGGGCAGGCAGGACCATCAGCGTGATGGTGTCGCTGATGGGGTGGTTGTCGGCATCCACCAGTGCGACGAGGAGGTCATAGCGACCAGCCGCGACCGGGGTGCCATGCAGCCGCCCGTCGCTGTCCAGCTCCAGCCCGCGCGGCAGCGGCGAGGAGGGGGGTGCGGCAGCGCCGGCTGGAGGCTTGGAGACGGCGGCCGCGCCCAGGCTGAAGCGGTAGGCGCCATGGCCGCCAGCTGCCGGGATGTGCACATCATAGGGTTCGCGCGCATGCGCATCGGGCAGCCGATGCACGGCGAGATGCAGCTTCCTGGCCTCCTCCTCGGCGGTGCGCCGAGCCTGGTCGGCGCGCACGATCAGCGCCCGGCGCAGCTCGCGCAGCAGCTTCTGCTCGTCGGCATCCTCGCTGCGCAGCGCACAGGCCCGCTGGGCCGCCTCGACCGCGTCCTCGAGCCGTCCCTGCTTCCAGCGCACCAGCGCCAGGTTGTGGGCCGCATCAGCGGCGAGTGCGACCTGGGGGCTGGCGCTGGCGATATCCAGATGGGTGGCGGCGGCCTCGGGATCGCTGTCCATCTCCAGCGTTCCCAAGTTGAAGTGGCCGGCATAGAACGTCGGCTGCTCGATCAGCAGGGCTTCAAGGGTGGCGCGTGCCGAGGCCTTGTCGCCATCCCGCGCCGCGCGGTCGAGGCTCTCCCACGGATCGGCGGCGCCTGCGGCGCCGAGCGGCAGCAGGAGCAGCGCCCAGGCGATCATCATGCTGGCCGCTCCCTGGCGTGGGCAGAGGACGCGCATCATCCCACCCCCATGGTGTGCGAGCGCCTGGTCGGCATGAGCGCGCCGATGGCCAGGAAGGCCAGCGCCGGCAGGAGGAACCACTGGAAGCGCTCGCTCATCACCACGCGGCGGTGCTCCTCCCATGGCAGCTGGGTGACGTGCGCCAGCAGGTGATCGTGGATCAGCTCGATGTCCTTGGGATCGTTCCCGGCATTGATGCACACGCCACCGGTCTCTCTGGCGAGCTGATCGAGGGTGCTGCGATCGGCATCCATGACCTCCTCCTTGCCATCGAGCATGAGGGTGACCTTGCGCTCCGGGTCGGCGAAGAAAAGGCCGTAGACCGGTATGCCGACGGCCTTGGCGGCCCGTCCCGCGGCCTCGACGGCCGCATGGTCGTCATCAGCCCCATCGCTCATGATCAGGATCGCCTGGCCGCGGTCTGATTGCTTGCCGAGGACGGTCAGGCCGGTCTGCACCGCCGCGCCGATGGCGGTGCCCTGGTAGCCGTTCTCGACCGGGAACAGCTCGGGGCTGCAGTCCTCGAGCATCAGGGCCAGCGCATCGTGATCGCCGGTCAGCGGACAGCGCAGCACCGGCATGGCGGCGAAGGGCATCAGCGCCATGCGCGTCTCCGGCGCCAGGCGCAGCAGGTCGATCGCCTTGCGCCGGGCCGCTGCGATGCGCGAGGGGTAGAGATCGGCTGCCATCATCGAACGGCTGCAGTCCAGGATGAGGAGGAGATCGCAGCCGCGGCTGCTGTGCAGCTCGTCGCTGGCGCCCCATCGCGGTCCGCACAGCGCGGCGATGCCGGAGGCCAGGCCGGCCCACAGCAGCGCGGCGCGCATGCGGGTACGCCGGCGGGCGACCGCGGCGCTCAGATGGGGAATGCCCGCCCCGACCGCGGCGCGGGCCCTGCGCACGCGCCTCGACCACCACCAGGAGCCCAGGCACAGCACGCTGGCGAGGGCGACCAGCCAGAACAGCTGCGGGTGGGCCCAGCTCATGCCACTCCTCGCAGCCGGGGTTCCAAGGCGAGCGCCAGGGCGATCAGCGACAGGCCGATCGCCAGCGGCCAGGCGAAGCGGTCGCTGAAATCGTCGCGGGTATGGATGGTGCGTGGGGTCGGCTCGAGCTCGTCGATATGGCGGAAGCAGCTGTCGAGGCCGACCCGGTCGTTGGCGGTGTAGGCTTGGCCGTTGGCGAGCGTGACGATGCTCTGCAGACGGGGCATGTCCGGCAGCTCCTCGGCCGGCACGCTCACCACATGCACGCCGCCGAAACGGTCCTCCTGGGTCATCGTGCCATCGGGATTCCCCACTCCGATGGCGTAGATGCGCACCCCGATGGCATTGCCATGGCGGGCGGCTAAGAGCGGGTCGAAGTAGGGCACCAGATCGCGCGAATCGGCGCCATCGGTGATGATCACCATCGCCCGGCCGAGGGATTCGGCATCGCGTAGGCAGCGCAGCGCCATGCCCATGCCCAGCCCGAGATTGGTATTGTCGCCGAGCAGCCCCGATTTGTGCTGGCCCCAGAGGGAACGCTGCTGGCGCTCGGTCCGCTCGAGGAACTGGTTGACGGTATCGTGATCGTAGGTCAGCGGGCAGCTGGTCAGCGCCTGGTCGCCGAAGAACACCAGGCCGACGCGATCGTTGGGCCGGTTGGCGATGAAGAGATGGGCGGCATTCATGACGGTACCCAGCCGATCGCTGCGCTTGCCCTGCTCATCCATGAGATCGTTGATCTGCATGCTGCCGCTCAGGTCGATGACCAGCATTAGGTCGCGGCCTGCCTGCTCGCGCTCGACCATGGTGCGGCCGTATTGCGGCCGCGCGGCGGCGAGCACCAGGCCCGCCAGGCCGCAGGACAGCAGCAGGCGGAACAGAGCCGGGCCCCGGCTCTGCCGCAGCACGCCTGCCGCCAGGGCGAAGCCCGAGAAGGCCGCCCCGCCACGGCGCTCCGCCCGCCACCAGATCAGAGCCGGGAGGATCAGCAGCGCCAGCAGCCAGACGTCGGCGAAGCGGAAGAACATCAGGTCCGCCCTCCCGCCTGGGTGGTCACCGGGGAGTCGGTCGCGCCGCGCTGGGCCAGGCGCTCTGCGGCCTCGGCATCGAGCCGCTGCTGCACGCCATCGCACCAGCTGCGGGCGGACTCGACCGATGGCCGCAGCGCCGAAATCGGCAGGTCCGCGGGGCTCCAGCGCAAGGCATCCAGCTGATCGAGCAGGCGCACCAGGTCGCGGTATTCGCCATCAGGCAGCCGTCCGCGCAGGATCATGGCGGTCTCGCGCGTCGTCGATCCCGGGCCATCGAAGGAATGGATGCTGCCGACATAGCGCCGCAGCGCCAGGCTCAGCCGCGCCCCGGCCTCCTTGCCGTCGCCGGTCGAGGCAGCGGCCGCCAGATCCTGGGCGAAGACCGCGAAGGGGGTGGGAGGCGGTGCGCTGGTACGCCGCCGCCAGAGATTCAGCAGGATGAGCAGGGCGGCGAGGGTGCCCGCCAGGAGCGCTGGCCAGAGCCATGTCCGCCCAGTGGAGGCCGCGAGTGGCCTCACCCATGCGGGGCGGGGTGCGGGCAGGTCGGCAGGCCTGGCTTCCGTGCCGACCTGGATGATCACCGCGGGAGCGCTCAGCTCGCGCCGGCCCTGCGGGCCGATGAGCGAGACGCTCGGACGCGGCAGCGACCAGGTGCCGCTGTGCCGCGCGGCGAGCTGCAGCGTGAAGGTGCGGCGCTCCTCCTCGGCGGAGCTCGCGCGCTGCGCAGGGGGGAAGCTGGTGACGAATTCGTCGCTGAAGGCGCCGGCGGGATCGGGCTCATGGTCAGGACGGTCGACCGTCCAGCCATGCGGCCAGCGGTAGACCACCGTGACTGTCAGCTGGTCGCCGACCGCGACCGCAGCCGGCGAGGCGCTCAGCTCGATGCCGAGGTGCGGTTCGGCGCGGGGTGGTGGCGCGCCTGACTGGTCGGCGGCAAGAGCCCCGGTTGAGGCCAGCAGCAGCGCGGCCGTCCAGCGCATGCCGCGCTGCCGCGGCAGCACGGCATGCGTAGTCGTCCGACGAGCGGAGCGGGCCGGCTCAGCCATGGACCCTCCGCCGCCGTTCGCGGAAGAAGCGGCTGAGGGCCGAGAAGGCGCTCTCCCCCGTCTCCAGGTCGACGAGATCGCAATCCGCAGCGCGGAAGGCGGTCTCGACGCTGGCGCGCGCCGCTTGCCAGGCCTTGGCATATGCCGCACGGGCGTGCGTGCCGTTGGCGAACACCCCCATCTCCTTCCCTTCGGGGCTTTCGAGCACCAGGGGGCTCGATCCGCTGGGCAGCTGCGCCTCCGCCGCATCGCTGACGCGCAAGCCCACGACATCGTGCCGTCTGCTCGCACGGGCGAGGGAATTCGCGAAGCGGCCATCGTCGGCGCCGGAGGTGAAGAGGAAATCGCTGATCAGGAAGCAGACCGCTCGCCGCCGGGCGACGTGGGCCAGTTCGTCGAGGGCATGGGCGAGGTCGGTCGGCCTGCTGGTGGCCTGCGACGCCAGCACTTCGCGCAGCACGCGGGTGACATGGCCGCGGCCCTTGCGGGTCGGCACGTGCACTTCGGTGCGGTCGGTGAAGGTGACCAGGCCGATGCGGTCGTTGTTGCGCAGCGCGGTGATCGCCACCACCGCGGCGGCCTCGGCGGCGAGGTGGAGCTTGGCCCGCGGGGAGATGCCGGGGATGGCGCCGAAGCGCATCGATCCGCTGATGTCCACCAGCAGGAAGGTGCTCAGCTCGCGCTCCTCGCGGAACACCTTGACGAAGGGCGAGCCGGCGCGGGCGGTGACATTCCAATCGATCGAGCGGACATCGTCGCCGGCGACGTACTCCCGCACCTCCTCGAAGGCCATGCCCTGGCCACGGAAGGCCGAGCGGTATGGCCCTGCGGCGAGCGATGAGACCAGGCGGTGGGTGCGGATCTCGATGCGCCTGACCTGGCGCAGGATGTCTGCCATCGCCTCGGGCGTCAGGTTCAAGGGAGCGGAGGTGGATGCCATGCTCACGACCGCCAAGGGCTACGGCACCTGGACATGCTCAAGCAGACGGCCGACCAGGGCATCGCTGGTCAGGCTCTCGGCCTCCGCCTCATAGCTCGGCACCAGCCGATGCCGCAGCACATCGGGGGCGATGGACTTGACGTCCTGGGGGGTAACGAACCCGCGTCCCTCGAGGAAGGCATGTGCGCGTGCGCACGCGGCCAGCGCCAGGGTCGCCCGCGGACTGGCAGGCACCTCGATCAGGCCGCTGAGGCTGGGGATGCCGGACTGCTTGGGATCACGCGTCGCCCGCACCAGGCTGACGCAGTAGTCCTTCAGCCGCTCATCCATATGCACCCCTTCGAGCGCCGTCTGCGCGCGCGCCAGGGCCTCGGGGGTGAGCACCGGCTGGATGTCCGCCTGGGTGCGCGTGAGCGAGCGGTCGAGGATCAGCCGCTCGTCCGCGGCCGGGGGGTAATCGATGCTGATCTTCATCAGAAAGCGATCGGTCTGCGCCTCCGGAAGGGGATAGGTGCCCTCCTGCTCGATCGGATTCTGGGTGGCCAGCACCAGGAACGGCCGGGGCAGCGGGAAGGTCTCATCGCCGATGGTGACCNNGACGATCACCTTCATCATGAACCGGTCGATCTGCGCTTCGGGCAACGGGTAGGTCCCTTCCTGCTCCAGCGGGTTCTGGGTGGCGAGGACGAGAAAGGGATTGGGCAGCGCATGGGTTTCGTCGCCGATGGTGACCTGGCGCTCCTGCATCGCCTCGAGCAGCGCGGACTGCACCTTCGCGGGCGCGCGATTGATCTCATCGGCGAGGATGATCTGGGCGAAGATCGGCCCCAGGCGGGTGGTGAACTGGCCGCCGGCGTAGATGCGCGTGCCGATGATGTCCGCCGGCAGCAGATCGGGGGTGAATTGGATGCGGCTGAACCTCGCCGCCATGCTCCTGGCGAGCGCCTTGACCGCGGTGGTCTTGGCCAGGCCGGGCACGCCTTCGAGCAGCAGGTGGGCATCGCAGAGCAGGCCGATCAGCAGCCGGCGGACGACATCGCGCTGACCGACCAGGGCCTTGGCGATCTCGGCCTCGACCAGGCGTACCGGCTGCGCACTGTCGGCCAATGCCGACGCCGAGGCTGCTGTGGTCATCGTTTTCTCCTCTCGCCAAGACGTCGCACGTCTATCCGCCTTTCGCACATCAGGTGCTCTGATGTAGGTGCTGCTGCCGGGTTTCAAGGCGGCGCTTCCGGCCCCCTGGCCGCCGCCTGGAGGGGGTCGCAGGGCGGCGATCGGCGATGCCAGGCCGCGGAGGCCGAACGGTCTAGTGCGCTGCCAGGCGCGCCTTGCGCTCCGCCTGCCGCTGCCGTGCAGCCTGCTCGGCCAGCTCGCCGGGGGCATGCCCGGAGGCGACAGCGTTGGCGACGGCGAGCACCTCGTCATCGCGGGCATCCATGAGCGATTCCGGCAGGTCGGCGCCGGCACCGCTGGTGCGCAGCTCCTCGACGTACCTGCCCCAGGCGGCGGTCACATCCTGGCTGTTCTTGTAGGAGCAGAACTTAGGTCCGCACATGGAGCAGAATTCGGCGGTCTTGAACGCCTCATGGCCGAGGGTCGAATCATGCTTCTCGCGGGCGCGATCGGGATCCATGCTCAGCTCGAACTGCTTGTTCCAGTCGAAGCTCCAGCGCGCATCGCTCATCGCATCGTCCCAGTCGCGTGCGCCCTTGCGGTGGCGCGCGACGTCGGCGGCATGGGCGGCGATCTNNTGGTCGTAGCCCGGCGCGACATCGGTGGTCAGGGGACCGAGCACATAGAAGGGCGCCTCATGGCAGATCTCCGCCTCCTTGCGCATGTTCATCTCGATCTGGTCCATCGGCACGTGGCCGGGGCCCTCGATCATCACCTGCACGTCATGCTTCCAGCAGACCAGCGTCAGTTCGCCCAGGATGCCGAGTTCGGCGAATTGCGCCTCGTCGCTCGCGTCCGCGAGGCAGCCCGGCCGCAGGCCATCGCCAAGGGAGACGGTGACGTCATAGCGTTTGAGGATTTCGCAGACCTTGTCCCAGTGGGTGTAGAGGGGATTCTCCTGGTGATGGTGCATCATCCATTCCGCCATCAGCGCGCCACCACGGCTGACGATGCCCATCTTGCGCTTGCTGATGTAGGGCATGAAGCGCAGGAGCACCCCGGCATGCAGGGTCATATAGTCGACCCCCTGCTGCGCCTGGTGCTCGATGGTCTCGAGCAGGCCTTCGATGGTCAGGTCGGTGACCTTGTCGACCCGCTGGACCGCCTGGTAGATCGGCACCGTGCCCAGGGGGATGGTGGCAGCCCCGATCAGGGTCTCGCGGATGTGGTCGATCCCGCCCCCGGTGGAAAGATCCATCACCGTGTCAGCGCCATATTTAGCGGCGACGCGCAGCTTCTCCAGCTCGCTCTCGGCATGGGAGGTGACGGCGGAGTTGCCGATGTTGGCGTTGATCTTGCAGCGGGCGGCGATGCCGATGGCCATGGGGTCGAGATTGACATGGTTGATGTTGGCCGGGATGACCATCCGGCCGCGCGCCACCTCGCTGCGCACGAGTTCGCCGTCCAGCTGCTCGCGTTCACCGATGCGCCGCATCTCCTCGGTGATCACCCCGCGTCGGGCATAGTACATTTGTGAGACATTGGCATGTCCGCGACGGCTGGAAAGATATGTACGCATGGAAATCCTTGCTGGGAGGCGTGGTCGGATGGGGGAGGATGGCGGCGTCAGTGCGCCCAGGGTGGCAGGCCGGAAGCGACACCCCAGCCGGCAGCCAGGGGGCGGATCCTGGATGGGAGAAGTGAACGCCGCTGGCTCATCGCATGCAAGTGCCTTCCCTACGCCGGTGCGATCCGGATCAGGTTCACAGGGTCACCATGGAGCGGCCAAGCGGTCGCAGATGGTATCTCAGGCCCCTCGCAGGCCTCCCCTAGGTGGGCGAGATCATGTGCGCTTCCCGGAGGGGGGCAATCGCCAAGGTTCGGCGGGGAAAGCGGAAAACCCGGTTGCCTGCCGCCACGGCTTCGCATCAAATGCCGGCATGACCGATGCGCACCACGGCGAGGCCGCCAATGACGCCGACGCGCGGCTCGCCGACCTGCTGTCCACCATGTGGGAGGCCTACCGCAACGACGATGCCGCGGCCGGCATAGTCGCCGGTCGGCAGGCCGTCGCCGCCTTCCCGAGCCAGGGCGAGGCGTGGTTCTGGCTGGCCTGCTGCCTGGAGCGCGCCAAGGACTACCGCGCTGCCGACCACGCCTACCTGCGCGCCGCCAAGGCCGGCAACGAGGCGCAGATGCTGCCTTTCCGGGTCAGTTGGCGGCACTTCCAGCATGCCGTCGAGTCGGCAGGGGATAGCCTGCCCGAGCCGCTGCGCGGAGCGCTGGAGGAGGTCACCCTGGTGCTCGCCGACTATGCAGAACCGGCCCTGCTCGAGGGCTACGATGAGCCTGAGCTCCTCGGTCTGTTCGCCGGCAGCGAACGCTCCGCGGTCGACGCGGCGAGCGATGTCACCGCCCCGAGCATCAGCCCCTGCATCTACCTGTTCCGACGTGCGCATGAGCACCAATGCGCGACCAGGCGGGAATTCGACCTCGAGGTCAAGCAGACCCTCTTCCATGAGCTCGGCCACTATCTGGGTTACGACGAGGATCAGCTCGGCGAGCTGGGTCGAGGTTGACGATGCCCTGTTGAAGACCCGTTTTTTTGACCACACTCCCCTATCCGGACACCCTCGCCATTGGATCGCCATCATGATGAGATTCCTGCGCACCGTCCTCCAGCTCATCCTCCTGCTTTTCGTGATCGGTGCGCTGGCAATCATCGTCGTCGGCACGGTGATGCCGCTGGTCCCCGTCCCTGCGGTGATCGTACCGGCGACTCCTGATCTGGCCAGCCGCGGGGCCTACCTCTTCTACCATGTCAGCGCCTGCGTCACCTGCCATTCCACCCGTGATCAGACCCTCCTGTCGGGTCCGGTGGTGCCTGGGACCGAGGGTGGAGGAGGGGACGCCTTCAATGAGAGCGCCGGTGTGCCAGGGACCATCTATGGCCGCAACCTGACTCCTGCGGCGCTGCTGCCCTGGAGCGATGGCGAGATCGCCCGTGCCATCACCGCGGGCGTCGGCCGTCACGGCAACGCGCTGTTCCCGCTCATGCCCTATCAGCACTATGCGAGCGCCACCCAGAAGGATGTCAGCGCGCTGATAGCCTATCTGCGCAGCCTCAAGCCGATCGAGAATGTCGTCCCCCCCCGCAATCTGACCTTCCCGATGAACCTGATCGTCAACCTGATCCCCAAGGCCGCGCATCCCGAGCCGGTCCAGCCGGTGGTGGGAACCCCGGAGTATGGCGCCTATCTGGTCAACCTGGGCGCCTGCCTGCACTGCCACAGCATCGACCACCATGGCGATATACCTCCCGGCATGCAGTTTGCCGGCGGACGGACGTTCGCCATCGATGGCGGGACCGTGCGCTCATCCAATCTGACCTCCGACAAGGAGACCGGTCTGGGCGCCTGGACGAAGGAGCGCTTCATCTCCGCCTTCGCCGCCTTCCGTCAGCCGACCGCGACCATCCCGGTGAAGCCGGGCGAGTTCAACACCCCCATGCCCTGGAGCGAATACGCCGGCATGACCGACACCGACCTGGGCGCGATCTTCGACTACCTCCATGCGCTGCCGGCGGTGCGCAACCAGGTGGTCAAGTTCTCGCCGACCCGCTGAGCTATGACAGGGCTTGGCCTGGCCAGGCGAGCATTCAGCGCGTCCACACCTGACCGCTGTCGACCACCAGCACCTGGCCGGTGACGCAGCGCGCCTGCTCGCTGGCGAGGAAGACGGCCGCATTGGCGATGTCTGCACCCTTGATCTCGCGATTGAGCGCAGTCAGGGAGTTATAGTAGGGGATGACCTCATCGGGGCGGATGCCCCGCTTCTGCGCCGCCTTGGCGATGTAGTCGGGGTTCCAGATCTTGGAGCCCTCGAAGACGTTGCCGGGGGCGATGCAGTTGACGCGTATGCCGTCGCGGCCGAGCTCGAGCGCCCAGCCCCGGGCCATGTGCAGCTCGCCGGCCTTGGTGGCATTGTAGGCGGTATTGGACTTCGACGGCTCCAGGCCGCTCTTGGATGAGAGCAGCACCATCGACCCCCCATGCCCCTGCGAGCGCATGACGCGCGCCGCTTCGCGTCCATAGAGGAAGTAGCCGGTGAGGTTGATGCGCAGCGAGAGCTCCCAGCGATCGAGCGGGAAATCGACCAGGTCATGTGCCGGGGCGACCCCGGCACAGCAATGCACCGTATCGATGCGTCCGAAGCGCGCGAGCACGGCATCGAAGCCGGCGGCGACGGAGGCCTCGGCGGTGACATCGACCACCACGGTGATGACGTGGTCGGCATCGCCGAGCTCGCTCTCGATCGCCTGCAATCCGGCGCGATCGACGTCGGTGAACGCGACGCAGGCTCCGGCACGGTGCAATCCCAGCGCGACCGCCCTCCCCAGGCCGCTGGCGGCTCCGCTGACGATCGCCACCTGTCCGGACAATGGCCGGGTGTCGCTGCTGGTGGTGCCGGGATGCGCGAGATCGTGGGCATCGGCGCCGGTGGCGAAATGAGCAGCACCGACGGCGATGCGGCGCGGCAGGTCCGCCCTTTTCGCCAGGGCCGCGTCCAGCTCGGCTGCGCTCTGGACCGCCAGATCAGGGGTGCCGGCCTCACCCGGGATGAGCACGCGGGCGAATGACGTCGCACGACGGCGTTGCAGGGCGGCAAGGATGGCACGGGTGGTGTCGGTCATGGCGGTTGTCCAGGGCGTGCGCATGGTAGAGCCCTGCATCCAATCGTCCACGCCCTGCCCGTTTCCAGCCATCCGGGTCTCGCTTGAGGATGAGCGCGCGGGATGCGGTTCGGCCTCCGGCGAGCCGCCGCGCCAGCGCACGGCCGGCTGGCGGTCACTTCCTGTCGGGGGCGAACATGGCGCGGATCTTGCGCAGCAGATCCCCCTGGGTGAAGGGCTTGGGCAGGAAGGCGAGGTCCGGGGAATGCAGGGTCTCGAGATCGGTGGCTGCGCCGGTGTAGCCGGACATGAACAGCACCTTGATGTCGGGCTGGCGCATGCGCAATTGCTCTGCCAGCTCGCGACCGCCCATCCGTGGCATGACGACATCGGTGAGCAGGAGATTGATCACCGGCTTGCGCTCCTGGTAGATGCGCAGCGCGTCATCGCCCGAGGTCGCCGGGATCACCTGGTAGCCGCGCTCCTCGAGCATCTCCCTCAGCAGGTTGCGGATCTCCTCCTCATCCTCCACCAGCAGGATGGTCTCCGCTCCGATGGTCACTCCGCGTGATGGCGTGTGCGAGATGGTCGCCGTGGTCACTCCGCGATGATAGGGCAGGAGGATGACGAAGGTCGTCCCCTGGCCCGGCGCGCTGGCCACCTGCACATAGCCATGGGACTGCTTGATGATGCCATAGATGATCGACAGCCCCAACCCGGTGCCGGTGCCAGCCGCCTTGGTGGTGAAGAAGGGCTCGAACAGGTGGGACTTCACCTCCTCGCTCATGCCCATGCCGGTATCCTGGACCGTCAGTTCGATGTAGTTGCCCGCAGCGATGCCATCGCTCTGGAGGTCGATGGAACGTGAGCGCGTCGAGATCGACAGGCGGCCGCCCTTGGGCATGGCATCGCGGGCGTTGACGCTCAGGTTCATCAGCACCTGGCCGATCTGGTTCTGGTCGGCCTTCACCGGCGCCTCCGGCAGGAGATCGCCGGTGGCCAGCTCGATGTCCTCGCCGATCAGCCGCCGCAGCATGGGGGCGAGGTCGGCGACCACCGAGCTGAGGTTGAGCTGGGTCGGGGCGATCACCTGCTTGCGGCTGAATACCAGCAGCTGGCGGGTGAGATTGGCGCCGCGATCGGCGACCCGCAGGATGCTGTCGATGTTGGCACGCGTACGATGCCCGGGTGGGGCGTCATGCTTGAGGTTCTCGGCAAAGCCGATGACCGCGGTCAGCAGGTTGTTGAAGTCATGGGCCATGCCGCCCGCCAGGCGGCCGATGGCCTCCATCTTCTGCGCATGCAGGAGCTGCTCCTGGCTCCGCTTCAGGGCATCCTCGGCGGTGTGCCGGGCGGTGACGTCGCTCAGGACGACCATCAGACCGGTGGCATTGCCCTGGTCGTCGCGCTGGACGACACCGGAGAGCAGGACGTCCACCACCTCGCCGGAGCGGGCGACGAACTGGCAGGGCATGTCCTTGCTCAGGCCGCTGCCATAGAACTGGGGCAGCCGCTCGGCCAGCATGCGCTCACGCGCTTCCGGGGTCATGAAGTCGACCGAGCTGTGTCCCAGCACCTCCTCCCGGGTGTAGCCGAAGCGGGCGAGCCAGGCGTCGCTGACGCTCACCATCAGGTCGTTGAGATCGACCGAGTGCATGATGGCGGGCGTCTTGTTGTAGAGATCGCGGAACCGCTCTTCGCTCGCCCGCAGCCTCGCTTCTGTGCGCTTGCGCTCGGTGATATCGCGGACGATGGCCTGGATATGCGCGCCGCCGATGCGCTTGGCGCTCACCTCGACATCGATGAACGATCCGTCACGGCAGCGCAGGCGGCGTTCATGGACCAGGGTCGCCCCTGACTGCAGGGCTTCGGCCTTGAGAACACCGCCTACCAGGTCCTCGGAGAGGACCAGGTCTCTTGGCGCCATGCTCAGCAGCTCGTCGTGGTCGTAGCCGAGCATGTCGCAGGCCCGTTGATTGACATCGACGCAGCGCCACGACAGGTCGGTGATGAAGATGCCATCGGATGCCAGCTCCATCAGCTGGCGGTACTTGCGCTCGCTCTCGCGCAATGCGTCCTCGGCGCGCGTGCGTGCGGTGACGTCGATGGCGAGCCCGAGGAAGCCGGCATTGCGGCCGCTGGCATCGACCAGCGGGGTGGTCCAGGTCTCCATCATCACCGTGCCGCGCTCGAACAGGGTGTTGAGGGGCTTGCCCTGCTGTGCGGTCTCCAGCTGCTGGCGCATCACCGGCGTATCGGGATAGAAGGCGTAGGCGCTTGTACCGGTCAGCTCCTCGGCATTCAGCCCCAGCGCCTTGAGCCCCTTGCCCTCGACCAGGGTGATGGTGCCGGCGGCATTGACGGTCAGGACCACGATCGGCGCATTGGCCAGGACGAGGCGGAACGGGGCGTCATGCGCTGATTCGCCGGAGGTCCCCTGTGCGGCGGCGAGTGCTCGCGAGGCCATGGCCAGCCAGACCACGATCAGCACCAGCGTCGCGACCGGCAGCCAGAGCGCCCACGAACGCATGCCCGACCAGGTCAACGACAGCGCCACCGCGGTGATCACTACCGTACCAGCGATCACCAATGCCATGACGATGAGTGTTCGCAGCGAGCGATCGGCCATGATTTCCAGTGTAGGCTTCGCGGGCGATTGTCGATGCGGACTCCTCTCCCCCTGCCGTGGCGCTCGGTGCACGCCTCGGGGCAGCAGGCAGATGATCGGCGGATGCGAGCCGGCATGGGTCAGAAACGACCATGGTCGCAGCCGGAGAGGGCACTAGAGTGCCCAGGCGTCTACCGGAGACATCCATGCGAGTCGTTCAGTCCTCCGCGCTGGCTGTCCTGCTCCTCATGAGCACGGCCTGCGAGCAACGTGCACCGCTCGGCCAGGGCGAAGTGGCGGGCATCGCCGATCACCTGCAGCTGCGCGAGCACCTCAACTGGGGGGATCCGATCGAGGTCCTGCCTCCCGCCCGCAGCGATGCCGATGGTCATCTGTGGTGGCAGGCCCGCTATGCCAATGGGCCCGATGGCAGCTCCCGCATCATCATCGTCGATGATGAGAGCGGCTGGTCGCGCCTGCCGCCGCCTGGCTATGTCGCGCGTTCGAAGCCCCTGGGCAAGCCCTCGGCGGCCGTCCCGGTGGTAGCGGCCGAAGGCCCCTTCGTGCTCCTGCTCACCCCGTCTCAGGAGGAGGATGACCAGGGCCGCCTGGTGCTCGAACGCGAGGTGGTGCGGTTGAATGCCCTGGCCGGCAGCAATGGGCTGATCCCGCTCTTCTCGCTCCGGCATGGACACGACAATCAGGTCTCAATCGTCTATGGCTGGCAGGGCGACCAGGGAATTGCCAAGGACCCGCGGGTGGTCGAGTGGATCGCCTTGCGCACGCCCTACCACGACACGCACTGGGTCGACCTCACTCAGCCGTGAGCGGCAGCCAGACCTCCCGTGTTCGTCACGGGCGCACGGAGGGCCGCGCACGCGCGATCCTGGGTCCGCCTGGTCAGGTCGAGGTCGGTGCCGAGGGATCATCGGTCCTGCCGGCAGCCGGGGGCGCCGCGGGAGGAGCGTCGCCAGCCGGCTTGGCCGGGGCTGCGCTGGGCTGGGCTGCGCCCTGATCCCGCTTGGCCTCCTCCTCGAGCTCCTTGGCAAGCTTGTCCAGATCCTCGAGGTTCTCGTCATCCCAGTAATCGTCCTCACGCACGATCAGGTAGGTGAGCATGCCGCCCGAGATGAAGAGATTGAGCACATAGCCGATCAGCAGCGCCTCGATCACCGATTGCCATAGACCGGTCACGGTGCCCGTGACCCAGTGGTAGTACTGGTTGTCGTCGGCCCCGGGGGGGAGCTGCCCGAGGGTCGGCTCCCACAGCCGGTAGTTGCTGAAGGTGCTGCTGAGGTTCTGGGTATCGAACTTGTGCAGCAGGCGCAGATCGAACTCCGTGATGACTTTGCTGGAGATCTCGCTGGCGCGCGATTCGGTGGCCTGCACGCCATGCGGGATGCCCTCGGGCAGGAGGAAATGCTGATCCTTGAGCTGCTGGATGCCCGCATAGCCGATATGGTAGGCGAAGTACATCATCACCAGGGTGAGGGCCAGGCTGGCGGCCAGGACGTGCGGCTTGGTGCCGACCGCCTCGATGGTATCGACCACATTGTCGAACCAGCCATGCTTGCGGATGGCGACGATGGCGGGGAAGACGAACACGCTCAGCCAGATGGCGATGCCGAGCAGAATGACGAACAGCGAGAAGAGGAAGGCGAGGGGATAGAGCAGCGCATACACGGTCGGGCCGACATAGGGGATGCAGGCCAGCAGCTGGGGCAGGTAGACCAGCGCCAGCTTGACCCCCGCCAGCAGGCCCATCAGGAACAGCGGCACCAGCAGCGCAGGCACGATGCGGTCCTTGTACTGGGAGAATGCTTCGCCGAAGGTCAGGAATTCGTCGTCCAGGAGGTCTGCTTTGAGGAAGACGGCCACCAACGAAGCGCCGAGGCTGAAGATGGTCAGGGCAATGGCGAACCACACCCATTCCACCACGCTGCGCACGATCATGCTGCCGCTGTAGAGGCTGCCTGACACCGAGCTATTGGCGAGGGTGTCGTCGTACAGCCACATCCAACCACCGATGGCCGCAAGTGTTACGACGGACACCAGCATGCATTTCGGCTTGAATGCCAGCATCGGGGCGGTGAAGAGATCCTTCCACGTCCACTGGCGGGGCTCGGGCTTCCACTCTTCGACCGCTGCCGGAACGGTGCTCGCAGGAGCACTGGAATCCGCTTTCGGGTCCGGTTCGGGCCTTTTGGCGGTCGTATTGGCATCGGTCATGGCTCGCTCTCCGGTCTGGTTGGCGCGGATGGATGCTAGGGGGATAGGTGAAGCGGTGCAACCGCAAGGGTGGCGATCGTCTCCGGCGCGCCTTGCCCGCCGCACGGGCCTGCCATGCTGCAGCCGCGACGGGAGCGCCAGCATGGGCAAGAAGGACCTGTTCATCACCAAGCATTTCCTGCTTGAGTCGGATCGCGCACGCGAGCTCTACCATGAGTACGCCAAGCGCGAACCGATCATCGACTACCACTGCCACCTGTCGCCAGCGCTGATCGCCGCCGATGCCCCGTTCGCCGACCTCACCGAGATCTGGCTGAACGGCGATCATTACAAGTGGCGGGCNNCTGCGCAATCCGCTCTACCACTGGGCGCATCTCGAGCTCAAGCGGCCCTTCGGCATCGCCGACCGCCTGCTCAACCCCATGACCGCCG
Organism: Planctomycetota bacterium; assembly: GCA_003136555.1. GTDB lineage: Bacteria > Planctomycetota > UBA11346 > UBA11346 > UBA11346 > BOG-1363. The sequence continues at coordinate 30,837 of PLEW01000107.1, forward strand.
AGTCGATCTGGCAGGACTGCAATGCCGCCCTGCGCACGCCGGCATTCACCCCGCGCGGCATCCTCGAGCAGATGAACGTGCGCGTGGTCTGCACCACCGATGATCCGGTCGACACCCTCACCCACCACGCTGCGATCGCCGCCGATCCCCGCACCGGCCTCCAGGTGCGTCCGACCTGGAGGCCCGATCGCGGGATGGCGGTCGAGGATGCCGAGCGCTTCAATGCCTGGGTGGCCCTGCTCGAGGCGGCTGCCGATTGCGAGATCAGCAGCCTGAACAGCTACTTCGATGCGCTCGCCAAGCGCCATGACTATTTCCATCAGGCAGGCTGCCGGCTCTCCGACCACGGCATCGAGATCGTCTATGCAGATGCCTGCAGCGAGCGCGAGGCGGCGCGCATCTTCGCCAAGGTCCGCTCCTCCAAGCGTCTGAGCGAGCAGGAGGTCCACGGCTTCAAGGCGCTGATGCTCCATCATGGGGCGGTGATGGATCACCAGTCCGGCTGGGTGCAGCAGTTCCACATCGGACCGGTGCGCAATGCCAGCACCAGGCGGCTGCGCGCCTTGGGCACGGATGTCGGCTGCGATTCGATCGGCGATGCGGCATTGGCGCGCCCGCTGGCGAGATTCCTGGACCGCCTGGATGTCGATGGACAGCTGGCGAAGACCATCCTCTACAATATCAATCCCAAGGACAACGAAGTGCTGGCGACGATGATCGGCAACTTCCAGGAGGGCGGCATCCCGGGCAAGCTGCAGTTCGGCAGCGGTTGGTGGTTCCTGGACCAGAAGGATGGCATGGAGAGGCAGATCAATGCCCTGTCCAACCTGGGATTGCTCAGCCGCTTCGTCGGCATGCTCACCGATTCGCGTTCCTTCCTGTCGTTCACCCGCCACGAATACTTCCGGCGCATCCTCTGCAATCTGCTCGGTGACGAGATGGAGAAGGGCCTGCTGCCCGACGATCTCGACCTGGTTGGCGGCATGGTCGGCGACATCTGCTACCACAACGCTGCGCGCTATTTCGACTTTGGCCTGGTCGAAGGCCAGAGCCGCCCGGCGAAGACGGGGCGCCAGCGAGCGGGAGCGGTGCCTACCTAGCTGAGGCCAGGTCGGATACGGGGGAGGGGATTCCCTTGACCCCCCCGGGGTGCATGGGTAGAATGGCCTTCGGAGTGCCATCCCGTTTATCCACCTGGCTCCAGCGGTCCACAGCATGGGCGACACGTCTAATATTCGTAATGCCGTTCAGAAGATCGGACAATCGTTCGGTGACTATACGTTCTATCATATCCTTGCCGAAGGCGGCATGGGCATCATCCTGGAAGCCGAGCACAAGGCGATCGGCCGCAAGGTCGCGCTCAAGATCGTAAGTCCAAAGTACGCAGCGCGTAATGGCTACAGCCCGGAGCTGATCGATACCTTCATGCATGAGGCGCGCATGCTTGGCGCCATCGACCACCCCAATGTCATCACGCTCTATGATGCCGGCCTGGTAGGCCAGTGCCCCTTCATGGCCATGCGCCTGGTGCTGGGTGGCGATCTCGGCAGCCGGGTGGCCCATCGCGGGGTGCTGAGCGACGAGGTGGCGCTGCGCATCATGCGCGATGCCGCTGCCGGGCTGCACGCCGTGCACCTCGCCGGCTACATCAACCGGGACATCAAGCCGGCCAACATCCTGATCGATATCGACGAGACCCCGCGGTTGACCGACTTCGGCCTCGCCTTCAAGCGCTCCGAGCAGCCCGATGGCAGCACCATCGCCGGTACGCCATCCTACCTCGCACCCGAGCAGATCACCAGCGGTCGCATCGATGAGCGCACCGATGTCTATGCCCTGGGTGCGACGATGTTCTATGCCGTGACCGGCAAGCCGCCCTATGCCGGCGACACCCCGGAGGAGACCATTCGGCAGGTGCGTGATGCCACCCGGCAGCCGACCGCCCGGCACGCCCGGCCGAACATCAAGCCGCAGCTGGGCACCATCATCCGTCGCGCCATGGCGCTGTCCCCAGACAAGCGCTACAGCGACGCCTCGCAGATCGAGCATGATTGCCGCTGCGTCCTGGCCGGCGAGGAGCCTGAATACGCCAACATCGGTCAGCGCAAGCGCAAGACCTTCTTCGGCTCGTTTGTGTCACGGGCCAAGGCGATCATGTGATATCTCAGCGGGCGTTACGCACCGCCATTCGGTGCGCAGGCGCTGCGTCATGGGCTGGCTGACCCTCGCCCTCATCCTGAGCGCCACCGTGGCAGCGACATGGCTGGCACGAATCCCCCCGTATCTGACCGTAATGCGCTGGCGGCTACTATGGCTGCTGCCTATAGCAGCGATCGCCCTCGCCGGCTCGTTAGGACTGCGCGATTCAGATGCGCGTCGGCTGTTCGCCCAGCTGCTTATGCCCGCCGGGCTGATCTGGCTGCTGCTGATCGCAAGCACAGTATGGGCCATGCTGCATGCGCGCTTCGCCCAGACATGGTGGTGCTTAGCCGTTCTCGCCACCTATTCACTGGCCGGTAACGATCTGGTCGGCAGCAAGGCGCTCGCCTCCCTAGAAGCCCGCGTACCTCTCATCGATGTCCTCACCGAGCCTCCCTTTGAGGCGGTATTCGTCCTAGGTGGTGGGGTCGTGCATCGCCCCGATGCTATGCCAGAATTAGGTCCGTCTGGGGATCGTCTTTTCGTGGCGGCCTCGCTCTATCTCCAGGGCAGGACCAAGCTGCTGGTGCTGTCGGGGGATTTCGCTGCCGACGAATCCCACATGCTGCAGCGCCTGGGCGTTCCCGAGAGGGCGACCATCGTCATCAGCGAACCTCAGGATACGGGTGCCGAGATCATCGCCTACAAAGGGCTCGTGGATGCTCGCGGCTGGAAGCACGCGGGACTGGTGAGCTCCGCCTGGCACCTGCCGCGTGCATTGAGGCTGTGTGCCCGCACCGGCCTTTATCTCGAGCCATTGCCGGCTGATTGGCGAGGCGGGCGACCGGACATCACTGCTAGTGCCGTTGTCCCGCAGGCGCTCGGCTTCACCAAGACCCAGCACGCTTCATGGGAGTACCTAGGCATGTGGTGCGGACGTTGACGATAACCGGTGAATTGATGGATACTATAAACACTGAAGGGAGGAGGACGAATGGACGTTGAGCTGATGGAGGTAGAAGACCCGCGCTGGAAAGAGGAGCTGGCCGCTCAACGGCACGATTTCTACCACCTCCCGGACTACCTGAAGCTGTGCGCGACATCCGCCTCCGGTCGCCCTGTGGCATTGTATGCACGCTCGGGGGAAGGAAGGCTGTTGGTCCCTCTGATACTGCGCGACATCGATGGTCACGGCATTCCTGAATGTGCAGGTCTACGCGATGCAATCAGCCCCTATGGCTATCCTGGTCCGCTGGTCGTGCTGCCACCAGGGCCGCCAGAGCAGGGTCGCGAATTCCTCGTCCAGGCACTGGCGGCAGGCATCGGTCTGCTGCGCGAGCAGCGGATTGTCAGTGCATTCATCCGTTCACATCCCCTGCTCGGATTCGATACTGCAGTCTTCGCCAAAGCAGGCGAGGTGGTACATCACGGAGAGACAGTCTCGATCGACACCACCTTGGACGAGGCTGGACGCTGGAGCCAGATCCGTAATGATCATCGCAGTGGCATCAAAAAGGCCTTGCTCAGCGGTCAGGTCGTGGAGTTCGACGACCAATGGCGCGAACTTGACGCATTCGTGTCAATCTACAACCAGACCATGGGGCGGGTCAGCGCCAGCGCCGGCTACTTCTTCCCGCGCGAGTACTACCTCCAGTTGCGGGATGCCCTCGCAGGCCGACTGCATCTGGTCATCAATCGCATTGGTGGAGAGGTGGCGGCCGCAGCGCTGTTCACCGAGGTCGGGGGCATCGTCCAATATCATCTCAGCGGCACAGCTGAACAGCATCGCAAGGCCTATCCGAGCAAGCTGATCCTCCACCACGTCGCCGGCTGGGCGCACCAACGCGGCAGGCAGTGCCTTCACCTCGGAGGGGGCCTCGGCGGGGAGACCGACTCGCTGTTCCTGTTCAAGGCGGGCTTCTCGGCTCGCCGCCATCCATTCCATACGCTGAGGGTGGTCACGGAACCGGGAATTTATGCCAGTCTGGTCGACATCGCCGAGCAAAAACGGGCACCCGGCTCGACGATCAGCTCGTCGTTTTTCCCGCGTTATCGCCATCCGTAATGAAGTCTGTCGAATTGAAGCGTTCGCTGCTCGGTTCGATGTCATCAGGGCGGCGGATTCTTTCCTCAAGGTCTGTGGCGGATTGACGAGGACGCTGGCCATCAGGCAGATCGAGTGCGGCCAAATGGTTGCCAGGGAAGCTTAACCGCGAATCTGGCTCATCATTTCCCTGGGCCCGGAAGGTATCTGTCGCGCCATTGCTGAAATCGTTGAATTCGGCGCTCGGTATCCATTCCGGCACCAGCTTGCTGGTCAGGAAAATGAATTTCTGAAGATCTCGCTTGTGGCAGGCTTCAAGCAGATCATTTACCAGCGATGCGATTTCGGCGTAATCGCGGCGTGTCGAGCGGGCGATGGTGATTCCCGGAATTTTGGTCGAATTCTCGGTGTCGTCGATAAGGAGCTCTTCGTACAGCTTCTCACCAGGGCGCAGCCCGCTGAAGGTAATGAAGATGTCTCTGTCCGGCACGTGGCCGGTCATGAATATCAGCTGGCGTGCGAGGTTGACGATGCGCACCGGCTCGCCCATATCGAGGATGAAGATTTCCCCCGGATTGGAAATCGCGCCCGCCTGCAGCACCAATTCGACCGCCTCAGGCAGTAGCATGAAATAGCGCGTGACATCGGGATGGGTCACGGTCACGGGACCGCCCCGGCGGATTTGATCGAGAAAGTAGGGGATAACGCTCCCGGATGAGCCAAGCACGTTGCCGAAGCGCACCGCGCACAGGCGGGTGAGGCCAGGATTGACGTTCTGCATGAGCACTTCACATGCACGCTTGGAAGCGCCCATGACATTGGTCGGACGGACCGCCTTGTCGGTCGAGATCATCACCAGTTGCTCGATGCGGTGGGCGATGGCGATCCTGAGCAGGTTGGCAAAGCCGCCGAGGTTGTTGGCCATGCCGAGGAAGGGATTCTCCTCGACCATCGGCACGTGCTTGTAGGCGGCAGCATGGAAGATGATGTGCGGACGGTGATTGGCCATCAGCATGTCGAGGGTGTCATGATCGCTAAGCGTGGCGAGGATCGGCCTAATGACGACCTTCGGGAAGCGGATGCGCAGATCATTGTTGATCTGATAGAGGTTAAATTCGCTATGGTCGATGATGATGATCTCACGGACTCCCGCGGCGCCGATTTGGCGGCAGAGCTCGCTGCCGATCGAGCCGCCGCCACCAGTGACCATCACGCGCTTGCGATCGAGCATCAGCTTGACCGATTCGCGATCGAGCTGGCGGAGAGGGCGTCGCAGCAGATCCTCGAGGGCGAGATCGTTCATCGACACCGATGCGGAGGCCTGAAGCGTCGAACCATCGACTGTCTTAAGCCTGACACCGTGGTCCATGCAGGTTTGGAAGATGCTCTTGATGCGCGCTTGAGGGAAATTGCGCTCGGCGATCACCAGCATCACCGGCTTGATTTCATCGAGCAGGTGAGGCAGATCATCGAGCCTGCCGAGCACCTTGCTGCCGCGCATGATCGCGCCCATGCGTGCCGGATCATCATCGATCAGGCCTGCCGGACGGAGGTCCTTCTTGCTGCGCAATTCGTGCAGTACCTGTTCGGCCAGCGAGCCAGAGCCGTAGATCAGCACAGCCTTGGCGTCAGCCATGGCCCGCTGCTCGATGGCTACGCGTACCATTAGGCGCGCACCGCCGCTCAACGTCATTGCGGAGAAGCCGTAGATGACCAGGAAGGTGCGTCCCAGACCACCAGTGTTGGGCAGACGCAGGAAATAGGTGAATACCACTGCGATGATGATGGCCATGCCCACACCGATGGCCACTGTGACCAGGGTTTCGATCCCCGAATAGCGAACCACGGTCCTGTAGAGGCCGCGGCGCTGGAAGACTATCAGCTGCACCGTCGCGATCAGGGCCACGACCGCTCCTGAGGTGCCTCGGAACAAGCCGATGACCTCCAGGGTGCCCTCTGAGATCAGTGCGGCAAACACGGTCGCTACTATCACCACCAGGAGGTCGACGCAGAACCACAGCCAGCGGACGAGGCTGCGCTGGGCGCCGGAACGTGGTCGTGAAAAGCTGCTGGTCAACTGCGAACGCTCGACCATGGTCAGTATCCCATCTTTCGCTGGATCAATCCGACCACGCGCTCGATATCGGCGTTGCTCATGGCGGACCCCGAGGGCAGGCACAGCCCGTTTGCGAATAGGCGTTCCGAAACTGAACCTCCTATCACCCGGGTGCCGGCAAAGACCGGTTGCAGGTGCATCGGCTTCCATACCGGCCGTGCCTCGACGTTATCCTCGGTCAGGACCAGACGCAGCTCCTCGGCGGTGACAGGCGATAGTGCGGGATCGACTTGGATGACGGTCAGCCAGCGGCTGCTGCGCGTGGTGCCATCGCTGCTGTCGGTCATCGGCATGAAAGTGATGCCCGGCAGCGCGCCGAGCTGATCCTGATACATGCGGTTGATGCGCCGACGGGCGAGGACGCGATCTTCGAGCACTCGCAACTGGCCTCGGGCGATGCCAGCCAGGACATTGGAGAGGCGGTAGTTGTAGCCAATCTCGCTATGCTGATACCACGGGGCCGGATCTCGTGCCTGGGTGGAGAGGTGGCGCGCATGGCGGATCAACTCGACATCATCGCTGACCAGCATGCCGCCACCGGAGCAGGTGATGATTTTGTTGCCATTGAAGGAGAAGATCGCCGCGCGGCCGAAAGAGCCAGCCGATTTGCCGCGGTAGCGGGCACCGAGGGCTTCGGCGGCATCCTCGATCAGGGCCACTCCATGGCGAGAGCAGGCGGCGACGATTGGCTCATAGTCGGCGCATTGGCCATAGAGATCGACCACCACCACCGCTTTGGGTAGGCGGGAATGCCGAGCCGCATCGTCGAGCGCCTGTGCGAGCAGGCCCGGATCGCAATTCCAGCTGTGCTCCTCGCAGTCGATGAACACGGGCGTAGCGCCGAGATAGGCGATCGGATTGGCGCTACCAGCGAAGGTCAGGGTCGAGCACCACACTTCATCACCGGGGCGCACTCCGCTCAGCTGCAAGGCGAGATGCAATGCCGCCGTACCGCTGACCAGTGCGAGCGTATGACGAATCCCCACCAGCGACGATACCTCGGCCTCGAAGGCCTCGAGATGGGGGCCAATGGGAGCGATCCAATTGGTCGCGAAGGCCTCCTTGACCAGAGCCAGCTCGTGATCTCCGATATGGGGAGGGGAGAGGTAGAGACGCGGTCGGTCGGTCATCGGCAGTCGCTACTGGGGTGGCACGGAAGGCTCTGACATTGCGGCGCCTGGCACACTCGGCAAAGGTGATCGACGTTGCGGTCGATCGGCCATGACGGGCTGCGCTCGGGTGCGGGCCGAGCGAAGGGCAGTCTACCATCTCGGGCCCTAACTGCCATGCCCATCACCGCCTGCCCCCAGCGCTTATGGCATCGAGCCTGAGCTGAGCGAGCATCCGGCGATTAACGCGATGGACATCGTAGCGTTCGCAGGCAATGGCCCGCCCCTGTGCACCCATGCGCACCACCAGCTGAGGGTCGAGGAGGAACCGCCGCATCGCCGTAGTCAGTGCGTCGATGTCGCGCGGCGGGATGAGGTAGCCATTGACCCCATCCTGCACGGTCTCGCGGCAGCCGGGCATGTCGGTGGTGATGACAGGCCGGGCGCAGCTCATCGCCTCGAGCACGGTCCTGGGCGTACCTTCTCGGTAATACGACGGCAGTACGTAGACACTGGTGGCACCGATCATTGGCCGCACATCCTTGGCCTCGCCATGGTAGCGGATCAATCCGGCAGACTGCCAGCCGAGGATCTCGCTGAGCGGGATGCCGCTTGGATTGGGGTCTGTCGGACCTACAAGGTCAAAACGCGCGCTGGGGAATTCCTGACGCAGCCGGCGTGCGGCCTCGGCAAATTCGACGATACCCTTCTCGCGGATGAGGCGCGAGATGAGCAGGAATGAGATCGGATTGATGGGCGCAGGCGTTGGGCTGAACTGGGCGAGATCAACACCACTGCCATCGACAACGACGCAGCGCGACCTGGTGACCAGACCTCGGCTGATGAATTCAGCCGCGTCGTCGGGATTTTGGAAGAAGACCGTGTGCGCTTGAGGGAGGCTGAGGCGATAGAGCAGGTCGGCGACGAGGCCGGTGGCTCGTTGGGCGATGGTGCTTTCACCGAAGGCGTAGCCGAGGCCGGTAATCAGGGCGGACAGGCGCGGGACTCCGCTCAAGCCGGCGGCGATCAGGCCGAAAACTACAGGCTTGATGGTGTAGGCGAGGACCAGGTCGGGCCTCTCGGCGCTGCACATGGAGATGAGCGAGGCGATGGTCCGCAGATCGCCGAGGGGCGAAATGCTGGCCCTGGCGAGAGGATATCGCCGTACCTGCACACCCAGACCCTTCAGCCGTCCTTCCAGCTCGTCGGGGATATTTGGGGCGGCTGCCAGCACGTGGTGGCCTTCTGCAACCATCGAGGCGAGCAGATGACCTCGGAAAGTGAACAGCGATTCGCCATTGCTGGCGATCATCAGCACCTTCATGGCTGGTCCTTGATCTCGGGATCGTTGCCCAGGAATTCGCTGGTGGTTGCGAATCCGGGCTTCGTGACCCCGGAGGGCCGCACCACCCTCAACAGGGTCAGGAACAGGATCTTGAGGTCGAGCAATGGCGAGATGTGATCAACATACCAGACGTCGAGGGATAGTTTGTCAGTCCAGCTAATGGCGTTGCGGCCGTTGACCTGCGCCCAACCGGTAATGCCTGGTGGCACTAGATGCCGTCGCGCCTGCTCAGGCGAATAGCGAGGCAGATAGCGCACTAGCAATGGACGCGGCCCGACTAGGCTCATATCACCTCGCAGGACACACCAAAGCTGTGGCAGCTCATCCAAACTCGCGGAGCGCAGCAGCTGTCCGAAACGTGTGAGCCGGATCTCATCGCTGAGCAGATTGCCGTTGTCGTCCCGGGCATCGTTCATGCTGCGGAATTTAACCACCGTGAATGACTTGCCAAGGTAGCCGGGGCGCACCTGGGTGAAGAGCACTGGTGATCCGAGCTTCCAGCGGATGACGAGCGCTAAGATCAGCATCAGTGGGATTAAAAGAAGCAGGCCGATTGCTGCCGCGATGATATCAACCGCGCGCTTGAATGGGAGGTAAATGCGCGCTGTGCGCCTAAGTTCAGCGGTCATCGACGAGCCCTCTTTGCCAAGCAGAGGTGGCTTCCGCAACCGCCCGGAAAAAGCGATTGCGCTGCTCCTGCAGGCGATCCTCAGCATAGGCGCGGGCGCGCTCGAGATTGCGTGCTGCGGACCTCAATTGGCGGGCAGGGTCGCCCGCCAGCGCAATGAGGGCCGCGCATAACGCCGAACTGTCACCTGGAGCGATGAGGTCCTCATCGTGGAGGAGCTCAGGGATGCCGCCGACGCGGGTAGCCAAGCAGGGCATTCCGCGCGCCATGGCCTCGAGAAGCGCGCGCGGGAGTCCCTCACTGCGGGATGGCAGAACGAAGGCGTCCGCAGCATCGAGCTCGGTTCGCACCGGCGCTCCGGCGGGCAACGAGCCGCGAAAGGAAATGCGGCTGCCCACTCCAAGGCGCTGGGCGCGTTCCTCGAGGCTGGCGCGGAAGCGGCCGTCGCCGACCAGGGTGAGGGTGAGGTCGAGACCGCGTGCGACTGCGGCAGCTACTGCATCAATCAACAGGTCGGGCGCCTTCACCAGATATGCAAGGCTGCCAACCATCACGAGCCTGAATGGCCGGCCGCTTCGAGCTGAGCGCGGGTTTGAGGCAAAGGCATCGGGGTGGAGCTCGACGTCGGAGACCCCGAGGGAGAATGCACCGACTGCGGCCGGGTAGCGTCGCTGCAATGCCTCCTGGGTAACGTAACATGCAGCTGCGGCAGAAGCGCATTGTCGGATCTGCATGCGTCTGAAATAGCGGCGCAGCAGCGGCCGCAGAGGATGGCGGAAAAGGCCCGGGGCGAAAACTTCCCAGGGATCGGAGCCGACTTCGACACCGAAAGGGTGTCCAGTCCTACGCAGACGCGGCTCTACGGCTTCGGTGATCGATGAGCTTATGCGCATGATGACAGCATGATCGTCATGGATGGCTGCCTGAGCGAGCCGGGTGAGCGTCCCATGATTGCGGAGGTAGCCCGATAGACCACGCCATGCCGGCAGTTCCACGATCACGACACCGGGGCCATCGACGCGATTCCATCCCGGTTGAACAGCGTCGCAGGGCTCGACCCTGGAGACGACGCTCAGGGCATCGAAGACCATGAGATAGCGCTGCCAGAAGGAATAGGCGAAGTTGGTGCGCGTCCAGTAGGAGCCATCCGGACTCCGCACAAACAGATGCTCCATGACAACCGTGGCTTTCATGATGCTCCGAGATGGGGTGAGCGGGTGAGGCTTCGGGACAGGGTCAAGTTGCGGTGCAGTCTTTCATAGAGCGTGCCGCCGACCCATACCAGGACGAGAGGCATGATGGCGCTCAGCTGCACAGCCATGAGCATGACGCAGGTTAGCAGGCCGAAGATGCGCAGCAGGACGTTCCGATTGGTGTCTGCGAGCCGGCAGATCAGGCCGAGCGCGACGGGGCCCAAGATCAGCCCGAACCAGCCGAAGGTAGCAATTGCCTCATCGAAGATGGTCGTGGTCAGGACCCAATGCAGGATCTTGGGAGGTGTCTCGACTGCGTAGCAGGTGAAGTAGACCCCATAAGGGTAGGGCTTGCTCGGCATCCAAGCTCGTGGGACATACATTAGGAGATCAAATTCCAATGCGGCATAGCGAGGATCGACGATGCGCTCACCCTTCAGTTCGGCATAAATTGCCGTTTTGATGGTGTGGTCGCGGCCATAGTCCATGCGCATGTTCTCGTACACCAGCTTGGGATCGCTGGTCTCGCCACCGATGCCTCGCACCATGCTCTGGTACATCAGGGTGTAGGCCGAGAACACCACCGCTAGGATCACTCCGTAGATGAGGCTGCGCGCCCCTCTCAGCGCTCCGCGCGTCCATAGCTGCCAGGTCACGAGGGTGATGTAGATGGCCAAGTGGTGGCGCTTGCCCCCGAGGTAGGCAGCGAGCAGTCCCCATGGGAGCGTGCGCAGCATGTTGCGCGTGAGCGAGGGACCGTCGCCGGCGAGCACCCCGGCGCACACCAGGGCTATAAGCGCAGCAAGCGCGACCACGCCATGATGGTCCCTGACCTCGGCCGAGACCGTATCGAGAGCGCCGGTGATAAATCCGTAGCTGAGGTAGAGTTCTGGCTGGGGGCTGAGCAGCACTGCGATCAGCGGTAGCGATTGCCCAGCGATCAACCAAGGGCGCAGCTTCGGGGATACCAGCATTTGCTGCTGGGCACGCAGATCGGCCCAGGGCAGCGGCGTGGTCCCGCGAGACACCGCCGCCAGATAGAGCGGTATGGGTATGAAGGCGATGTAGAGGAGGTAGATGAGTTCGGTGGTCGGGTCACCGCACGCCCGAAAGATATTTGGGAAATCGCGGAATTCAGGATCGCCATAGCACATCTGCAGCCAAAGGGGCGTCGCACTGAACAGCCAATGGAGGATCAGGCAGAAAAGCACGCATTGGCGGGCGCCACGTAGCAGACGGAACACCGCCCACAGCGCGATGGCCGTGAGCCATGCCAGCACAACTACGCGTAAGAGGTCCATCAGTTCAGACCCGCCGCATTGTTGGCGAGGCAGGCGTCATAGAAATCGCTAAGTGCCTTGCCTGCCTGTGGAGCTGAGAAGCGCGCAGCGAATGCGCGTCCCTGCTCGGCCAGGAGCGATCTGCGATTGCCATCGGCGAGCAGCGGGACAAGTCGAGCAGCGGCCGCCTGGGCATCACCGAGGGGGAACGTCAGTGCTTGATTGCCTTCGCACAGCGCCTCGCGGATCGAAGGCATGTCGCTGGCGACTACCGGAAGACCGGCGGCCTGGGCCTCTACCGCCACCACACCGAAGCCTTCCTCCAATGATGGGAAGACAAAAGCGTCGGCGCAGCCGAGCAAAGGTGCCACATCCTTGAGGCCCTGCAGCACGGTGATTGATCCATGGATGCGAGCGCGTGCGACAAGCTCATCGAGACATTCCCCATGTGAACCTGCAAGCGCGGCATGCACACGTACACCCCTGCGGGCGAGTTCGTCGACGATGGAGAATACCAGGGCATGGTTCTTGTGGGTGGCAAAGCGGGCCACATAGACAAGCAGCGGGAGGCCGCTCGGAAGGCCGAGTTCGCGGCGGGTGGCAGTGCGGTCGATAGCGACGGAATAGCGCTCCAGTTCGAGGCAGTTCGGCAGCAGGCCATGTTGGAGATGACCGACTGCAGCGATGCGCTCGAATGCCTCCCTACTGCTCTGCGATGGATAGGCGAGAGCGGTCGCATGCTTGGCGATGAGATGGCACATCCACCGGCGGTAAAGGCCGCGCAGCAGTGTCGGAGAGCGGATGTCCGTGAGCGGATGCATATGTGCGATACGCACGGGGACGCGGCATTGATGCGCGAACTTGGCGAGGTAGCCATTGAAGAGGAAGAGCTGGCCCTGGACAATATCGTAAGGTCCGTGCTCGCGGAGCAGCTTGCGGAAGGAGGCGCCATAGCGCCACGATCGGTGCGAACGTGGGCAGATCCGGATGCCGACGCCCAGGTCGATGAACTGCTGGGCATAGGCGCCTGCCGTCGCGCTGTTGACCGCGATGTCCATCTGCCATTTGCTGCGGTCGAGATGAGGGAGGAGGCGCAGGAGCCAAGTCTCGATGCCTCCGCGATCGACGGCGCCCATGACCTGAAGTATGCGCCTGGGCTTCATGAATTGCGCTGCCAGAGGCAGGTGAACATCGCACCATCATCAGGGAAGCGATGCGCAAGCTTGGCGCACTCCCCGCGCCAGTACGAGGTGAGATATCCCTCGTAGAGATTGCCCATGTACGAGTAGGTCTTCACGTCCCTGAGTGTCCAACGGCCGGCGAAGCGCTTCTCGAGCGCCCGGAAATCCAGGCCGCGACCCGCTTGGGCCTCCTCGACGCTATGAGCGACACCGAAGTCAACCAGCCGATCGATGACGTCCGCGCTCGGCTGAGCGCGGAATAGGCCCTGCTCGACGCAGCGTTTGGCGGCACCGATATTGAGGTCTCCATGGAAGAGCTTCTTGATCTGGCCCCAATACTTGGAGGGGCGAAGGAAACGCGTCCAGCGGTTGGAATGCTCCTGGGCATTGAGCACTCTGACGCATTCTGGATTGGCGTAGAAGCGTGATGAGGGCTCATGACCCGCTAGCCAGAATGCCCCTGGGGCGAGCAGCGGCTCGAGGCTGGCGATACTGGCTTCGACATCGGGAAGGTGATGGAGAACTGAATTGCTGAGCAGCAAATTGACGCTTTCCCGCGCAGTGGGCAGCGTAGTGGTGAGCTGAAGGGCTGGGAACAGGGGCTTGAGGCGCTCGCCAGCCTTTGCGAGCATGTGCTCGGAGAGGTCGAAGCATGTCAATGCGCTGATGTCCTTGATCGGCAGGTGCTCAAGCGCCATGCCGGAGGCGAAACCGGTACCTGCGCCGAAATCGATGATCTTCCAGGGCGGTTTACCCTTAGCGTGAACGACCGCGAGCATATCGCGCCAGATACCGGGCAGCTGGTCGTGGATCTCAGGATGGATATCGTCGTAGCCATCCGCGCTCAGGACATGGAAGATGCGATTGATCTCGACCACCAACTCGGGGATTGGCTTGGTCGGGCCGTAGGGGGCTAGCAGTTTGTCGAGATAGGCGGTGTGCGCGTCGTTCACGACATGCTCCTTCAGGTTTTGGTGAGCGCCATGGTCGCTGGGAACGAGTAGCTGGTATAGAATGCCGTGCTGGCATAGGCGATTGCCAGGACTGCAGACATGATGAGACAGGACATTGCGGCGCCAAGGGGTCCGTAGGCTGGTATTAGCAGCAGGCTGGCGACCAGACAGGTGACGGTTGCGCACAAGCTGAGGGGTAATTGCACCTTCAATTGGCGTGCGGCGGTGACGGCGAATCCGCAAGCCGAGGCGGACCACGATAGCGCGGTCGCTGCGCACAGCCAGACGAGCAGGGAGCCCTGATTGGCGTAGGCCGGACCGTAGATGGCGGCCAGCAGCGGTCCGCCAATGACCAGGGCGGCTAGGGTGCCGAGCAGGCCTAGACCTCCGCTCACCGCGATCAGGCGCAGGAGCAGGCTCCGGAACGGGCCAGGCAGGCCGCAGGCATAGTAGCGTGCGAGGCGCGGCGCGCATGCATTGCCGATGGCAATGACCGCCATGTTGCCTGCCGCCAGCAGTGCGGAGATGGCGGTATAGTTGCCGACCGCGCTGGCGCCGTGCCAATGCTCGAGGACGTAGATCGGGATGGTGGCATTGAGCGAGAGCATGCATGCGACCAGGCCTAGCGGAGCGGCGCTGCGAAGCAGGCGAGTGAGGCGTGAGCGCTCGACAATCGGTACCAGCTCCGCCCATCCTACCAGGGCGATTGCATTGGGCAGGTCGAAGCATATCAGCACCGTCAGCCATCCACCCCCCATGAGCAGGGTGCCAGCGACAACCCCGGCCCCGGAGAGCACGCCGATCGACATGCCGGCCAAGCCGAGCACACCCTTGGCGAGCATTGATACGCTCAGTCGGGCAAAGTGCTCGTGCCGCTGGAGGAGACCGTAACCGAGCTCGCCGATCGACTCCACGCTCTTGGCGGCGGCAGCGGCAAGGATGATGGGAAATTCCTCTCGGTCGCCACGCAAGGCCAGGGCGATGGCGGCGATCAGCAATACTGCCACGGAGAGCGTCACCAAACGCAGCGCCAGATAGTGGCCCAGGGCATAACGGTCGTCTCCGACATCAGTGGCCAGCAGGTTGCGCAGCTGAAGGTTGGTCAAGAGCATCAGGGGAGCTGTGACGGCCATGCCGAGCGAGAACAATCCGAGCAGGTGAGCGCTGCCAGCGCGTGCCAGGATGAGCAACACCGCCCATTGGCAGGCGGCATATCCGGCATTGGCGATCAGATTCAGCGCCGCATTGCGGCGCAGCGACGTCTGCGGGCCGGCTTGGGCAGTGGAGTGCGGTGCTGCGATGGCCATCAGTCGTGCGCCTGAAGCGCAGCGCGGAAAAGCTCGGCGCGTGGCCAACACTTCAGAAGCTTGATCACGAGCTGTTCAGTGGCTTTGCGGTTCAGGCAGGTCATTCTCGACATAATCCATGCCCAGGCGGCTATTGACGAAATGGTTGCTCGCGTCGAAATTATCGAAACCACCGAAATGGTTGTCGTAGCCGATGGTATGGACGACGTCCTCGGCATCGATGGCGATCAACGTGCCAGACGAATCGGATATCACCGAGCGGAACTTGATGCCATAGCTATTATAGTAATCTACCTGGTTGGCGCTTACCTGCTCGGACCAGCCCACGAAATGGCCGAGAGCGTCGTAGCTGTCGTAGGCGCCTCGGTTATTCGGGACGCTCATGCCCATTAACGACCAGCCGAAGTCGTAGAAGTCGTAGCCACCATCATCGCGCTTCACGGCATGTGTATCGTCAGCTGCAATGACAGCCGCCGTGATGATCAGCAACAAGGACAAAATCCGAAGTGCCAGCATAATGAATCCTACGTCATCGGACAGGAAGCGCAACCCAGGCTGCGATGGCAATGGGGACGACGGCTCAGGCCACTGGGATGGGTGTGGACGGCTCGACGGTGGCCTCTGCCCCCATCTGCGGTTCCTCCTGCCTGGCCACATCCCGACGTGCGACCAGCACCGCGCCAATCAGGCGAGAAGACAGGGGCGTGAGCATCGCCCGCCCCCTTGCCAAGCTGCTCTTGAGGGTCAGTCCATCGCGAACAACCATCACAATCCCATCAGCATGCTCGCCGACCAGTAGGGCATCGGAGAACAACGTCAGCGCCGGGGTGTCGATCAGTATATAGTCGTATAGGGAGCGGCAGAACTCCAGCCACTCGGGCAGGCAATGGCTGTTGAGCAGCTCGCCCGGTCTCGGGGTAGATGCCCCACTATCGAGGAAGTCGAGATTGGGGTATCCGGTCGATGATGCGACCATGTTCGGCTCGCCGGCCAGCAGTTCGCTCAAGCCGCGTTCGCAGGTCTGCCCCAGCTGCTCGTCAAGACTGGGCTGGCGCAGATCACCATCTACTAGCAGTACCTTGAGTCCGGAGATCGCCATCGTCACAGCCAAGCGGGCGGCGATGGTACTCTTGCCCTCGCTTTGCTCGCACGAGGTTATCGCGATGCAGGTACCGCGCTGCCCGCTGCGGCGGCGTAGCCGCAGAGAGGTGCGGAGGGAACGCAGTGCCTCGGCAAGCTGGATCGGCTGGTTGGGGTCGCCCCGTGAGCCCAGGTGCGCCAGGCCGACAACGAAGGGCAATTCGCCAATCACCGGCGCGAAGATGAGGTTGCGGACACCGGATGCGCCGTAGACCCGACGTCCGAAGAATTCCACCGCCAACGGCGCGGCCAGGCCGCCGACGCAACCGAGCAGCGCCGCCGTGAGGAGCGTCAGCGACCAACTGACGTTCACCGCCTTGTGCGAGGCACGAGGCGGATCCACCAGGGCCATCATCACCGAGTCCTCCTGGTGGGAGATGCTCTCTTCCTTGGAGTGCCTGAGCAGGCTTTCGTAAATCTGCTCGGCAGTCTTGGTCTGCTCCTCCATGGTCTGGAGGCGGAAGAGGTTTTCGCGGTAGCTGTTCAGCTCGGTTTCGACGAGCTTGATCGAAGTCTCCAGGGTCGAAAGCTGGACGAGGAGTTTGGCATAATCGGCGAGCAGACCGTCATGGACAGCGCGTACCGCCGATTCGAGCTGGGCATGCTTGGTGGCGATCTGGCTGCGGATTTCGATAAGTCGGGGATGCTTTTCGAGATATTTCTCGGCGAGTTGAGCTTCCATGGTCTTGAGTTCGTAGAGCAGCTTCTGCTGCTCACCGACTGTCGGATTGCGGTTGACCGCGTCGAGGGCCAGCAGTGCCTGCATGCGTTCCTCAGAACCCGGGAGGGCATCGATGCCCTTGATCTGGTCGACGAGAGTTTGCAAGGCCGAGATTTGCTGTCCCAGGACCACTTTACGCGAATTCAGCGCCTGTAATCGCTGGGCTGGGAAGCAATGCTCAGGGTCGAGGACAAACAGCCCCTTATCGCGCTGGAAGGCCTGCTTCTCGTCACGGACCTGCTGGAGATGCTGAAGCGCCTCGGCGGCTTGACCCTGGAGGAAGGAGATGGCGCGCTCGCTCCGGTCCTTCGACTGCGCCAGCTGCCAAGCACGATAGGAATCGAGTACCGCCTGGAGCCCGGACTCGGCGCGTCGCTGCTCCTCATCACGCAGCGAGATCACCAGGTCCCAGCTATCGCGGCTGGTGCTGATGGTGAGTCGCTCGCGCAGATGATCGATGGCGTCGGCTGTCGCAACATATCCTTCGTTGAGCTGCAACCCACCGGTCTTCAGCGCATTCTCGAGCACACTGCGCGACATCAGAATGGTTCGCTGGGTATTCAGCAGGTCATGCTCGTAGTTGCCCGTATAAGGGTCGAACTGAGGTCCGCCGTTGACGTATTCCACCGGCCTCGGGCGCCGGTCGAGGGTGATGGTGGCCTGCGCCTCGTAGAGTGGTGTCTTCAGCGCGGTTGCGATGACCACGAGCCCCCCAGCGATGGCGGCGGCGGTCACCGCCAGGCGAAGGTGGCGTCCGACCATATCGATGACATCGCCAACGGTCAGAACCGGTAGTTCCGAACTGCTTGTTGCCGCCGTATATGGCTGCTGAACGGGTTGGCCTGGTGCAGGCGCTGGCGCAGGTGCAGGTGCGGACGGCTCGTTCATGGGCGCGTGCGTCCTGTCAATTCAAGGGGGCCATCTTGCGGCACCGCAACCATTGCCTCACAGCTTGGTCTGCTCGTAGATCCAGGCAAGGAGGCGGCGTCCGAATCCCGCATTCTGGCCTATGACCAATATCCGGGCGCCGGCGCCGAGCGCCATGCCCGGGATGACGTTCTCGTCCACCGATACTATCAAACGGAAATGATTCGGCAGCGCGCTGACCAGCGGACTGGCTTGGCCTTCGGCAGCACTGTCGAGTGCGACCAGGGGTGTGCGCACGATGCCACGGATTATGCGGTGCTCGCCCTGCAAGCGGATCTCCACTGCATCGCCAATGGCGATATCCTCCAGATAGCGTTCGCCGATCGATGCTTCGACCTGGATGGTAGATGGATCTGCGACCAGCATCAGGTTGTCGCCAGCTTTCACCCAGCTGCCATCACCGGCGAGGCGTTTCCACAGTGGCCCTGCGATGGGTGTAGTCACCGGTGATTCGCGCAGACTTGCGAGTTTCGTATCCTCTTTGTCGATACGGCGCTTCAAATCGGCGATCTGGTTGTCGCAATCGGCACGCTTGTGTTCCAGATTCGTGATTTCGAGGTGCAGGTCGGTGAGCTTGGCCGCGGCAGGTGGGATCAGGCCCTCAGGGAACTGTCCGGTTTGCAGTTCGCTGATCTGTCGTACGAGCTGGTCAATGGCAGCTGCGCGATCGCTCGAGGCAGGTGTGACATCCTGGGCGGAATTCGCGGTGCGCAGGGCAGTCAGGCGCGACTGAAGTCCGACGTCGATCTCCTTACGGCGTGCGAGAAGCTCATTGGAGAGCGCTTCGGCGAGCTGCTTCTTTGCGGTCAGGTCGGCATCGATGGACTGGCGCTCCTCCTTTGCACCATCGCTCAGGAAGGTCATGGAATCGCGCGTGCTGGTGTCGACCTGGTCATTATGGATCACAGCGAGCGTCTCGTCGGTGCGCAACACGTCACCCTTATTCTTCTTGACCGGCGAGAGGCGTCCGTCGATCGGCGCACGCACGGGCACAACCTTGGAGTTGACTACGCAGTTGGAGCTGAAGGGCATGAGCGGCGGCATAGAGAGAAAGCCGATGGCCATCGCTGCCGATGCGGCCACCATGCCAGGAAGCAGAATGAGACGCGTCAGGTGACGCATCCGCCGTGGCAGCGTGAGGGTCGATGGTCGGACACGCATCGTCACCGGGGTCGTGATTTGCGTCGAGCGCGGATCAAGAGCGCTTAGGGGTGCTGACGGCTGGACCACGCCTTGGTTCTGGAGGGGGCTGGCCTGGGTCTGGGAAGTGGGAAGGCCGGGGATGGCAGGACGGCCGAAGACCGAGGTGAAGCCAGCCGAGCCATTCACCGGCTCTTCACCGCCGACGCGACGGGTCAATGCACGGGGAACGCCTTGCTGGACCGAGGATTCTTCGCCGCTGATCATCGGCTGTAATGCCGCTCCGAGGCGGCTGGTATTGAAACTCGCAGTACCTGGATCGGATTGCGCCATCGGCGGCAACGGAGGGTTGCTGACGCTCAGTCCCAGCGCCTCAGCGACGGCGCGCTGCGTGGAGCGAACGCGGTTCAGCTGCGATGTCATTTCGGACACTGAGGCGGTACTGACCTGGTCTCTGGCCAACGCCTGATCGCGCTCATCGCGCAGCATGCGCATACGCTTCTTCGCCCGGATCAGGCGACGCCGGATGACGCGCAGCTCCGCGCCGTGATCTGGCTGAGCGCGCAGCTGCGCAATCTCGAGCGCGAGACGGTCGCGTTCGCTGCTGACTTGAACAAGGCGAGCTCGGGCCTCGTTGAACATCTGCTCGGTCTTGAGATGTTCTGCCCTGGCATCATTCACCTGCTGTTCGAGGGTGCGGATGCGCGCCTGATCGGTAGCTATGCGTGAGAGGGTGGCTTGCTGTCCATCTCCGGTCGCCAGGCTGGCGCGCAGCTGACTGAGTTCCGCATTGACGCGATCAAGCTCGTTGAGCGCTTGCTGACGCGATTCCAGGGCATCCTGGAGCGACTTCTGGCCGGTGCCGGTGACGGTACTGAACCCCTGCAGTCGGATGTCTGCAAGCTCCCGGCGCAGCCGCTCGCACTCGAGCTGGTACTGCTCGCGCTCCGCGCTCTGGGCCGCGAGCTTGGCCTGCAGCTCGATGGTGCGGCTGCGGGCGGTCTCGGCCGCATGCAGCGACTCGACCAGGCTGCGCGACAAGGCCTGGACCCGCTCCTGCTCGGCACTGAGCTGCTGGGTGGCTCGGGCCAGCTCGATCAGCTGGCTGTCGCGATCGGTGGAGCGGCCGGAGTTCAGGCGCTCGAGCTGCTGAGTCTGGCGCTGGAGCTCGTCACGCAGGCGGGCCTGCTCGCGCTGCGCCTCGGCTAGCTGGGCCTGCAGTGCATCTGAACGCTCGTCCGCCTGGCCCGGCTTGGCTTCTGCCAGCTGCCGCTCGATCTCCGCCGTCCTGGCCTGGGCCTCGGACAGGCGGTCGCGTGCGGACTTGAGCGCGGTGCGATGCTCCACCGCAGCCGAATCGAATTCGTTCTTCAGGCGGTCGAATTCGCGGCGCAGGCGGTCGCGCTCGCCGACCGTCTGCATGAGCTTGGTATGGATCTCATCGCGGGTCGTGATGGCCTCGGCGAGGGCCTGCTCGGTCCCCTCCTGCGTGCCGGTGGCGGCCTGGGGCGGTGCTGCGACGAGCGCGGCCAGCCGATCGCGTTCGGCGATGGCTGCGGTGAGCGCCATCTGCGCTTCGTCCCGCTGCGCCCGCGCGGCGATGAGCTCGGTCTGCAGGGCGGGCTCGTCAGGTGCTCCGGCGGTCGCTGGCTGGGGAGATCCGGAAAGCTCGGAAAGCTGCGCCTGGAGCGCGATAATGCGTTCCTGCGCCACTTTCAGGCGGCTCTCCGATTCAATGCTGGCGCGGATCGACACCGACAGCGCCGAGGCATGGCGCGCATGATCGGCGGTGCGTTCGCTCTGCAGGCCGTCGGCCTCGCTGCGCAGCGCCTGGCGTTCGGCGGTCAGATCCTCGATGCGCTTCTGCGCATCGACCTGGGCTTCGGCGAGGGCGAGAACCTTGCGTCGTTCGCCAGATAGCGCGTGCTCAAGCGAATCGGCCTGCTTGCTCACCTCGGCGAGCTGTGAGGTGATCTTCTCGAAGCGGGCGGTGCTGGTCTCCGGCTCGCCGCTGCCAGCCTTGCGGATGGTATCGGTCGACTTGCGGTGGGCCAGCTCCTGCTGCAGCGAGCTGCGTTCGCTCTCCAGGCGGCCATAGGCGACATTGAGCTCTTCCGCGCGCTTCTTGGCGATCGCCAGGCTGGTGCGGGCCTCATCGAGTTCACGGGTGAGATCGTCGCTGCGGCCATGCAGCTCGTTGGATTCGCTGCGGCTCGAAGACAGCTCCAACTCGAGGCGTTTGGCGATCTCCTCCTGGTCGCCCAGGCGCTTGGTGGTGATCTCGAGCGTCTGCTTGAGCCCCGCCACCTTGGCGATGAGGGTGTCGGCGACACCGGCGTCGGCGCTCTGGTCGAGCTTCGCCTTCGCCAGTTCCGCCTCGGCGGCGGCGAGATTGTGGGAGAGCTCTTCCCGACGCACTTCGAGCATGCTGCGCATCTCGACCATGCGCTGCATCTCGTCGCGCAATTCGCGGCTGCGCTGATCCAGGTTGCTGGTCGAGCCCTTGATTTCACCACGCACCGAGGCGAGCTCGCGCTCCATGGTCTCGACCCGGGTCTGCGCACTGCGCAGTTCGCTCTGCAGATCGCCCATCACCTCCTGATGGAGTTCCTTGGTCACTTCCAAAGCGGTCACCATCGAACGCAGGCGATGCTCGCGGTCTCGCGCCTGGATGTTCGCGCGTTCGGCGGCGCGGCATTGATCCTGGTACTGCTGCTTGATCACATCGCGTTCGGCGGCGATCACGGTGGCCTGAGCGATCACGGCGCGGGCCTTGATCAGCTCCTCGCGCAGCGGCGCGATGTCCTCCGGAACCCTGACCAGCGCGCGCAGCCGCTCGACCATGCGGATCAGCACATCCTCGGCGAGATAGGCCAGGGTGCTGGGATCGGTGCTGCCGAGCTCGCTGCCCAGGTGGGCGACCTCGCTCAAGAGCGTGGCATCGGTGCCGCCCACGATATCGGGCTCCGAAGCGATGCGGTGGATCTCCGCCGCCAGGGCGCGCAGCTCGGCCATCGCCTGCTCGTTGACCTGATGCTCGACCGAGCGCGCCTTCTCGGCCGCGGCGAGCAGCCGGTTCGCCTCGGCGAGGTCCTGCTGATGCCGGCTCTCGAGCTCGGAATAGGCCTCCTGCAGCGCATTGACGTCCTGCTTGGCGCTGTGCATCTCATGACGTGCGGACAGCAGGATCTTGCGTGTCGCCACGCTGTCATGCTCATCCTGGTCGTCGACATCCAGCAGCATGGCCAGTCCACCGTTGGGCGAGACCGCAGGCTCGTGGCGCTCGGCGCGATCGACCAGGCACTTGAGCACCGCTTCCGCGCAGGAGATGCCATGCGCGGTCTCGGCTGCCAGGTCGACCTTCTCCATCTCGCTGATCAGCTGCCAGAGCTCGGGGATCTGATGGCGGTTGGCCAGATAGTCGGCGACTTCATCGATCTGATTGACCAGGGCGTAGAGGTCGCCGGTGCTGCTCTGGCGCTTGGCGAGCGAGTCGTTGACCGCCTGATGCGACTTGCGCAGCTGGTGGGCGAGGGCGTGCTTGTCGCCGGTGGTGCTCTCGGTCAGGCCGATGAATGCCTGATAGAGACTGCGCAGGTCGGGGATGACCAGCGGGAATTCCTGCGGCGCTTGCGCGGGCGGCAGGTTGGTGGTGTCGATGAAGAGCGAGGAGTTCATCGCTCCGCTGCTTGCAGGCGCTGCCGACTTTGGCTTGTCCGCCTCAGCGATGAGGGCTTCCACGGTCAGATGCCGCTCATTGGTCGCATCATAGGCGAAGGTGTCGTTCTGGACCTCACCGGCCGTCAGCAGCTTCCTGATATCGGCGACCTGGTAGGGTCCGGTCCAGTCTGAACCGACGTACAGATGATAGAGAGCATCGTTGGTGGTGGAAGCTGGACTGGTCATGGTTGCGAGAACCCAGGGTGAGCGGCAACACGGAGAGCATGTCCATAAGCAGGCCACTTTCAAGGGCGAATCGATGGTAGCCCATGGCAATCATGGGCTAATGACATTGGCCACTGATGTCAAGGTGAGTGGAAAGCCCGATGTACGACTTAAACCTCAGGCTGTTATGGCTCGCCCTGCCAATCCGCCGTACGCCACATTCGGCCAGCAGCATGAGGTGGACCTGCGCCAATGGTGGCCCTAAATGCGCATCATCTGATACAAGCGGAACATCTGGCGTAGCACTCGAGCATCGCGGTTGAAGTCTCACGAGTACGGATATTGGGACGTGCACATGGTCACATGGAGGCGTGCCTTAGCCTAAAATATTGCGGAGCAGATAGTCAGAGAGATGTTCTCCTACTGGAATTAATCCAGTAATGGCTGTGACTGCAGATGGGGCGCGACCAGATATTCAGACAAGGGAGGCCCCTGATTCCCATCGTGTCAAGTACAGCGTTTCCAGACAGATGAATACATCGCGCCATCCTTGGGATACTTTTTCGCCAGCGTTCGTGCTATCGATCGCCAATGTGATGTCAGGCTGCCCTCGTAGAAATTGCCCATGAACGAGTAGGAGCGCACATCGACAAGCTCCCAGCGGTTCTTGAGCTCGACCTGCAACTGCTCGAAATCAAATCCTCGCCCAACCTCGACTTCCTCCAGACAGTGCGCGACCCCATAGTCGACCAGGAGATCTATGGCATCGGAACTCGGCTTCTTCCTGAAGAGGCCGAGCTCAAAGCTCCGCTGCGCTGTCAGGGTATTGGGTCCGCCCATGATTGTTCGCTTGGCATGTGCCCAGGCCTTCGCGGGAGACAGGAAGCGGTTCCAGCGATGGGCCTTCAACATGGCCTTTAATGCATCACGGCATTCGGCGATTCGATAATACCGCGACGATGGTTCATGGCCGGCCAACCACCAGCTACCCGGCTCGAGGAGCGGCTCAATCTTGGCAAGGAATGACTTCAGGCAGGGGACGTGGTGCATGACGGCATTTGTGATGAGTAGATTATAACGCCGTGGCGGCACAGGCAGTTTGGTGACATATTCTGCTCGGGTATGGAGGCGCGAGAGCTTCTTCCGACACTGCTCTAGCATGTTCGGCGAAATATCGCAGCAGGTTAAAGTTTCTATGTTCTCGCTACCCAACTCCCGCATCGCCTGAGACGAGGCGAAACCGGTCCCGCATCCGAAATCCATCATGCGCCAGGGTGGCGAGAGTTCCCTGCGCACGATGGCCAGCATCTCCTTCCAAATCGGCGGCAATTGCTTGACGACTTCGGGATGTATTTTCTCGTAATAGCTGGCGGTGGTGTTGAACAGGATGCGATTCAGCTCTACAACCAACTCATGTACTGGTCGCGTCGGCTCGAATGGCGCGATGAACTCGCCGATGAATTTGGCATGGACATCAGGCACAGGGCAACTCCATCGTTTGGAGACCGGGCGATATTAAGGTGCAAGACTGAGCGCCGCGGACCCCATAGCAATGGATAATGGATATATTCAGGATTGGTCCGCTAGACGATCGGGTGGCGACAATCAGTATAGTGCCATTATTGACCCTGACCCAACTGTGAACATCGCCAAGGACCGACCCTACGACCGTTTTTGGAAAGCGAACATAACGCCATGACACATCTGCGGTTATTGGGTGATTGAGGACGTGGCGGTCAAGCCCACCATGTCACTAGTCAGCCACGAATCCGGCAAAGGGTCCTTCCCTGATGCGCCAATGTGCATGTCGCCTTGAATGCGTGAGCCTAGCAGGGGTATTCGTCCGCCCACCACATTAGGCGCGCGGCAGTCAGATGCGCCCGAGTAGAGGGGGAAACTGAACATCGGAGTGCCGATTCTGTCAGCACAGGTGCAGTGCCATTCCCTTTCGACGACCCGTGGGGTTGAGGACGGCGCTTATCGGGAAGCAGGGCTCTTGCTCGAGGCTCTTAAGCAGCAGTGCGCTCAGTTCAGCCACCATGCTCGCCGAGACGCAGATACGCCTGCAGCATCTTCCGCGCACGCGCATGGGTGTCCGCTACGATCCCCGCAGATCGTAACGTCTCTGTGAACTCTCGGGCATGGGCAATTCTACGGACATTCATGAGTACAGAGCAGCGGCTGACAATCTCTATAGTCTTGAGGGATTTATGCTATCTGAGATGGGGCTCATGCGCGCATACGACATGGATGATCTCTCGGATCCCGCGCTGTATCGCTACCATCACTCATGATCACGCAATGGGAGCCGGACATCGAAGGGCAATCGGGGGCGTAGAGACGATGCGGAAATCCCCCAATTTGTGGATACATCATGGAGATTCATCGAGACCCGGTGGGGTATACCTAGATCAGCCATCGTACCGTGAATATTCATGCGCCTCAAATCTATCCACACTTTGAGAGGGCCCAGGGGCAATCCCTTGGACAACGATTCGCCTCCTACTCAGCCGCGCTTCCTCACTCGAGCAGCTCGCGGTTGTGGGATCATAGGCGCCAAACTTCGAAGCCTGCCTTGGCGAGCGCTGAGCGATCGTAGAGAGATTTGACGTCGAGAAAGGGCGCTCCATCTCGGCACTTGCGCGCAAATCCGGTGATCGGAAGTGTGAGAAATTGGCGATGGCCGACTGCAGCGATGATTGCATCGTAGGGTGACTGGTGACCGAATTCCACCAGTTCGATGCCATACTCTGCCTGTGCATCGGCTGGATTCGCCATGGGGTCGTTCACGATCGGTTGAGCGCCGAATCGCTTGAGTTCATCGATGATGTCGATGACCTTGCTATTGCGCACGTCCGAGCAGTTCTCCTTGAACGTCAAGCCGAGGATCAGGACCTTGGCATTCTTGAGCAGGCACCCCTGGTTGGCTAGCATGCGGATGCACTCCTGCGCGACAAAGTGGCCCATGTTGTCGTTGATCCTCCTACCCGCGAGTATCACCTCAGGCCGATAGCCGCACGCCTCGGCCTTGTGGGTGAGATAATATGGGTCGACTCCGATGCAGTGGCCACCGACCAGGCCGGGCCTGAAAGGTAGGAAATTCCACTTAGTCCCTGCGGCTTCGAGGACTTCCAGAGTATCGATGCCTAGGCGATGGAATATCAGCGATAGTTCGTTGACCAGGGCGATATTGAGGTCGCGCTGAGTATTCTCGATCACCTTCGCAGCTTCCGCAACCCTGATGCTGGACGCTCTGTAGACGCCGGCTGGAATGGCTCTGGCGTAGATCGAGGCAATCAACTCGAGCGAGGGACCGTCATTGGCGCTGACGACTTTGGTGATCTTATCCACTGTCCGCTGCTTGTCGCCAGGATTGACGCGTTCGGGGCTGTAGCCAAAGCTGAAATCAACGCCACCGCGCATGCCGCTGTGCTTTTCCAGGATCGGAATGCACACTTCTTCGGTTGCACCCGGATAAACGGTGCTTTCGTAGACTACCAGCCCGCCTCGCTGAAGGTTGCGTCCCACAAGCGTGCTGGCTGCGATCAAAGGTGCGAAATCTGGCCTTTTGGCGCTGTCGACCGGCGTTGGCACGGCAATGATCACTAGTGCTGCCCGGGTGATGGCTTTCTGGTCTGTGGTGTATTCAATTGGGCAGGCGCGCAGGGTGGCCTCATCGATTTCATGATTTCGATCGTGCCCATTCCGCAACTCCTCGATCTTCCCAGCATCGATATCGAAACCGATGACGGTGAATTGGCGGCTCAGGCACAATGCCAATGGCAAGCCTACATAACCAAGCCCGACCACAGCGACAGGAACGGACCGATTGCAGAAGTCGTCGATGGAGTGGGGCAATGTCATTTGCTGTCCTGTAAGAGAGTCTGGAGGTCGTTTGGGTGGCGAACAGGGGTGAATTGAGTATGGGTGCATCGCCAGGGTCCGGGTCAGACTTGGACATCGGCACATCACAGTGATGATGCCGCCATTGGCGTCCGACGAGGTGTTGGCCCCACTTTCTGCGGATTGATGCGTCAAGAAGCGCGGGCGCCAATTTGAGCGATCCATTCCCTAAGCTCAGACGGGGGTTTATCCCAAACAGACCGGAAAACCCCAGGAGCATGGCGGACCGGCCGATCCCACCCGGGTCAACTAATATGCCCGAGCATATTGCTGCCATAATTCCTATCAATGGTTGCGGCCTGGCAAGGTCGCGTTCATCAAGGAGGTGCGACTCCTCCCCGGGGAAACGCTAGCCACGTCCCCGGTATCCAGCCTTGCAGGCACTGCCAATAAAAGGGGTGCTTGATGCGTAGGCAGCGAAAGCAGACGAGGTCCAAGTGGAGGTGCGCCACGAAGGCGCGAAAGGAGAGGCCCATGATATCCAAGTAGTGACATGCTGCATGCGAGATGAGAGCAGGTCTCTCGGAATCGGGTTTCAGGACCAGATTTCAAATCACCGGATGCGGCTTTGGTCCCATGATCAAGGTCGTGAGCGATCCGGGAAAAGTCAGGCCGAAGAGTCTGGCAGATGTGGTCCACGGAGGCGAATGCA
This sequence comes from Planctomycetota bacterium, assembly GCA_003136555.1. Classification (GTDB taxonomy): domain Bacteria; phylum Planctomycetota; class UBA11346; order UBA11346; family UBA11346; genus BOG-1363. Next base: position 58,500 of record PLEW01000107.1, read on the forward strand.
AATGAACCGCTGATGAGGTGTCGAAAGGACTTAGACGTCATCGAAACCAGGACTCCTCCTTTGTCCTGGGAATTAATTCTGGAGGTTACCTGATTACTGTCCAGAAGAT